>JANNXS010000108.1:0-1677 GCA_031409695.1 Hyphomicrobiaceae bacterium | reverse complement strand
AATGCGCGCCTCAACGTCATTGCGCACAGCGGACACATGACCCCGATGGAGCAACCCGACGCCGTCAGTACGGCGCTGCGCGCGTGGCTGCATCAAAAAACCTGAAGTATCGAACGACGATCTTAAATGGGCGAGGAGCGCGCTATGAGCGAAAACGGAATGATCCGACATCACACGAACGGCAACCGCTATGCGGCCGCGTTGGAGCAGCAGGCGCGCTTTGCAATGATGAACCTGCGACCATGGGACGTAGCGGTCGCTGAGATCAAGACATGGCCCGGCTATGCACCGACGCCGCTCCGGTCGCTCGATGCGCTGGCCCAACGGGTCGGCGTGCGCAAGATCTACTACAAGGACGAGAGCCAGCGGTTCGGTCGCGCGCTCGGCAGCTTCAAGGCGCTCGGAGCGCCCTACGCCGTGCAACGGCTCTTGGCGGATCATGTCGAGCAAAGGACGGGACAAAGACCTTCAAGCGCGGACCTTCGTGCCGGGAAGCATCGCGCGTTGACCAGCGATGTCACCGTTTGCGTTGCCACAGATGGCAACCAAGGACGCGGATTGGCGTGGGGGGCGCAACAGTTCGGCTGCAAGTGCGTCGTCTACGTCCATGCCAAGGTCAGCGAAAGCCGCAAGGCTGCCATGGAGGCGTTCGGCGCCGAAGTCATCAGGGTGAGCGGAGAATACGAAGCGTCGGTCGCGCGGTGCCGCGCCGATGCCGCGGACAATGGCTGGCATTTTGTCAGCAGTACCAGTTGGGACGACTACCAGACGCCGCTCTCGCGTCACGTCATGCAGGGCTACATGACAATGATCGACGAGGCCGTGGGACAGTTGCCACCATCACACACGGTCAGCCATGTGTTCACTCAAGCGGGCGTCGGCAGCATTCCTGCCGCTATTTATATGGGCGTTCACAAACACCTCGAACATCTGCGCCCGCGCTATGTCGTGGTCGAACCGAACGAAGCTGATTGCGTGTTCCTCAGCATCGTAAACGGGCGACCTACACCGGCGGCAGGCACGTTGAAGACCATCATGGCCGGCCTCGCGTGTCGGGAGGTATCACCGGCGGCATGGTCGATCCTGCACTGGATTGTCAGCGACGCCGTGGCCATCCCTGACGACGCGGCGAAGAGGGCGATGCAGGTTCTGGCAGCCGGCAACGGTGACGTGCCGATCGTAGCGGGCGAATCCGCCGTTGGCGGCGCGGCGACCCTGCTTGAGACCGCACACGACCCCACGCTGCGACGTGCGCTCGGCCTCAGCAGCGACAGCGAAGTTCTTCTGTTCGGTTGCGAGGGTGCGACAGACCACGCCATCTATCGAGACATCGTCGGCGAGACCGCTGGCGCGGTATTTGAACGGCAAGTGTGATCGCTCGCGCTCATTGGGGATGAGCGGACTAACGCGGAACATTCGGAGGATGGTCTGCAACGGGTCATGATCGCCGGTTGGCCGTCGTCGCCATCATTCACCCTTCGCCTCCGAAAGCCACTTGTCACGGAACGGTTGACGAGCGTCGACGCGATAGTCTCCGCTGCGGAAAGTCGAGCAACCGACCGGCATCTCAGCAGCGGGGCAAAACCTACCGTTGCCCCCATGGCGACAACATGCCAACAGTTCGTCCGGTCCTCGGTAGTTTAGCTGAAAGTCAGGTGGACGCGCGGACGGTCGGGG
>JANNXS010000107.1:0-2528 GCA_031409695.1 Hyphomicrobiaceae bacterium | reverse complement strand
CACCCACCGGCCAATGGAAGTCAACACCCATTCAGGCGTTCGGCCTATTTCGGCGCTGCCGGCGCGACAGGAGGCTGAAGCTTGTCAAGGATCCCACCGCGCGGCGCGGCGGGCGTTGAAGGGGTCGCAGGTGCGGTCGGTTCACTCGGAACCACGGCCGCAGGCGCGCCTGGCACACCAGAAACTGCAGGTGCGACGGGAGCGCCAGGAACAACAGGTGTTATAGGGGCGCTCGGGACAACCCTCGAAGGGCCGTCCAGAATTGAGCGAGACGCCGGTTTTTGATTTGCCAAAAGTGTCAGTGCGATCGATGTCGCAAAAAAAGCCGCTGCGACGTACGCCGTCGTCCGTGTCATAAAGTTGGTTTGTCCGCGGCCGCTCATGAAGCCGCCGCCGCCCGTGCCCAGTACGCCACCCTCGGAGCGCTGCATCAGCACGAGACCGACAAGTGCGATTGCGATCATTACATGAATGACCAGCAGGACTGTGGTAGCGCCGCTCATACGCGTCTCCGACTGTAGGCGCCAATCTGCAGGCGACCGACCCGTGCACGCCCGATGCGGCCTGAGACCCAGCGGAGCGCCAACTGTCTTGTTTCGGGCGCGTACGTCACGCGCCGTAGTGTACTGGAAATGGGATCAGACCTGAACGCAAATACAGAGACCTCAGCGGTCACCCATACCACCCATACCACCGCCACCCGGACCGCGACCAGCGCCGCCACGGGCCGGACCGCCCTTGGCACCAGGGGCGCCACGAACAACCTTCGGCGTGCTCGGCAGCAAGCCTTCGCGCTGCGCTTTCTTGCGGGCCAATTTGCGAGCACGGCGCACGGCTTCAGCCTTTTCACGCACGCGCTTCTCAGATGGTTTCTCGAAATAATTGCGAAGCTTCATCTCGCGAAAGACGCCTTCGCGCTGCATTTTCTTCTTGAGCGCCTTGAGCGCTTGGTCGACGTTATTGTCACGAACCTGAACGAGCACGCAGCCTCGCAGAGCGGTTGATCGATCTGACGCCTGCCGTTAAGCGGCGCCATCGTATCGAAAGAGGGTTTTGGGTTCATTCACCCGCCCAAGTCTGCTGAAGACGCCGATGTCCGGCATTCGTCCATGCACAATTGGGCCGAGGATCGGAATCCGGCCTGGGCGTTAGTTAGCAAACCCGCACGCACGTGTCTATCGTAAACCGTGTCACTTTCACAACAGCGCGGGTTTCACACGCGACCGGCTGTGAGTCGACCAAAGACTGTCGGGATGGCAGTGTTGCACCAGGACCGCGCGGCGATGTACTAAACACCCGACTGCAGATCACAGATAGCACCGAGGGCGGGCGTGGACGCGATACGACTTGGGACGCGAGGCTCCCCACTCGCACTGGCGCAGGCCCACGAGGTGCGGGCAAAGCTGATGACAGCCCATGGCTTGCCTGAAAGCGCCGTCGAGATCGTCGTGCTGAAGACTTCCGGTGATCGCATCCAGGATCGACCACTTTCGGAGGTCGGGGGCAAAGGGCTGTTCACCAAAGAGCTGGAGGAGGCGCTGATCGCCTGCGAGATCGATTTTGCCGTGCACTCCATGAAAGACGTTGCGACCGCGCTTCCCGATGGCCTCGCTATTGCGGCCATTCTCGAGCGCGAGGATCCGCGCGATGCGTTCCTCAGTCCCGTTGCCAAAACTTTTGCGAGCCTCCCCAATGGCTCAATTCTCGGCACGTCGTCACTCCGCCGCCAGGCCCAAGCCCTTAACCGGCGTCCGGACCTGACCATTGTCGGCTTCCGAGGCAATGTACAAACACGACTGCAAAAGCTCGACGATGGCGTCGCGGCCGCAACTTTCCTCGCCGTTGCAGGGCTTAAGCGCCTCGGGCTCGCAGCCCAGATCACCTCCGCGATCGACGCCGACGTCATGCTGCCTGCGGTCGCCCAGGGCGCGATCAGCATTGAAATTCGCGCCGACGATGCGCGCACGGCGCACATGGTCTCGGTCCTCGACCACCAGCCAAGCCACTTAGCCGTCGCCTGCGAGCGCGCCTTCCTTGCCAAGCTCGACGGCTCCTGCCGCACGCCGATTGCAGGACATGCCTCGCTTGATGCGTCCGGTCAGATCATCTTCACGGGCGAAGTGATTGCCCCTGACGGCAGTGCCCGCCACGTGGTGACGTTAAGCGGCGCTGCCAGTAGCGCCGTGCGCATTGGTGATGAGGCAGCGGCCGACATTTTGGGCCGGTCTGGTGCGCGGTTCTGGACTTAAGGTTTAGGCCGAAGTTGTGTCGGCCGGATCAACTCGCTTTCGGTGCCAATCAGCGGGTTGTAACCTTGCGATTGGCAACCGGCGACGCATCGTCGAAGGCGGGCATGGCAATAACAGCGCCGCCGCGGAATTGCTGAGCATACAACATCGCCGCCTGGCTCTCAGTTGGGCGCAGGCGCATCGGTAGCACCGTGCCGGCTTGATCGATCATTTCAAGTGTTTTCGACACGTCGGGATGTGTCAGCGTCGCGAGTGCTGGGTCATCGGCGGACGCGGTCG
>JANNXS010000106.1:0-13883 GCA_031409695.1 Hyphomicrobiaceae bacterium | reverse complement strand
TCCCAAGGGTATGGCTGTTCGCCATTTAAAGTGGTACGTGAGCTGGGTTCAGAACGTCGTGAGACAGTTCGGTCCCTATCTGCCGTGGGTGTCGGAGTATTGAGAGGATTTGACTCTAGTACGAGAGGACCGTGTTGAACGCACCTCTGGTGGACCTGTTGTCGTGCCAACGGCACAGCAGGGTAGCTATGTGCGGACGGGATAAACGCTGAAAGCATCTAAGCGTGAAACCCACCTCAAAACCAGTACTCCCTTGAGAACCGTGGAAGACGACCACGTTGATAGGCCGGGAATGGAAGCGCTGCAAAGCGTGCAGTTTACCGGTACTAATTGTTCGAATGGCTTGATTGCTCTCATTAGTAATGTCCATCATTGCTTTTGGGGTCGAGGCCTTAGGGTGCGACACCTCAATTGTAGCAAGACGTTCCACGTCATATGCGACGCGAAATTCCAGTTTTCATCATCATCCCTGACCTGCTCGCTGACTTGGTGGCTGTATCAGAGTGGCTGCACCCGATCCCATTCCGAACTCGGCCGTGAAACGCTCCGGAGCCGATGGTACTTCGTCTCAAGACGCGGGAGAGTAGGTCGCTGCCAGGTCTGCCAGCAGGTCAGGGTGATGGAAATCAAGATCTCTTCTTTAGATATACTTCTACGGCCGTTACGCTTTCAGCGTAACGGCCGTTTTGCGTTGCTGTCTTGTCATTTGTATTT
Organism: Hyphomicrobiaceae bacterium; assembly: GCA_031409695.1. Taxonomy (GTDB): domain Bacteria; phylum Pseudomonadota; class Alphaproteobacteria; order Rhizobiales; family Hyphomicrobiaceae; genus JABFRJ01. The sequence continues at coordinate 13,169 of JANNXS010000106.1, read as the reverse complement.
CGTCTTTGGGTGGTCGTTCGAGGTAAATTTGCACGGCTTGCCCGCAATTGGTGGTCTGCTAAACTTGGTGCACAAGATTTCTGAGGATCGCGCTGATGGCCATCAAATCCCCATTCGACCTCGCTGGCCAAGTGGCCGTTATCACGGGTTCGAGCAGAGGCATTGGTCGCTCCATCGCCGAGCATATGGCGGCGCTCGGAGCCAAAGTCGTCGTTTCCTCGCGTAAAGTTGAGTCCTGTGATGAGGTCGCGGCCAGCATCAGGGCCTCGGGAGGCGACGCAAGCGTCTTTTCCTGCAACATCTCGCGCAAGGCCGAGGTCGAGGGTCTGATCAAGAGCACACTCGAGAAATTTGGCCGGATCGACAGTCTGGTCTGTAATGCTGCGGTCAATCCATACTACGGCCCGATCGCTGGCCTCTCGGATGAAGCCTTCGACAAGATCATGGGTTCCAACGTTAAAAGCAATATTTGGCTGACCAACCTTGCGATTCCTGGGATGATTAAACAGGGCGGTGGTACAGTCATTATTGTCTCGTCAATCGCTGGCCTTAAGGGCAACGGGGTCATAGGTGCATATGGGATCTCTAAAGCCGCTGACTTTGCGCTGGCTCGCAATCTCGCCGTCGAGCACGGGCCGCACAATATCCGCGTCAACTGCATCGCACCCGGCTTGATCAAGACTGACTTTGCCAAAGCCCTCTGGGAAGACGAAAAGGCAGTTTCCGCCCGCAACGCTGTCACGCCGCTTCGCCGCATCGGCGAACCTGACGAAATTGGCGGCATCGCAGCCTTCCTTGCGTCGAAAGCAGCGACCTTCATAACCGGTCAGGTTATTGCCGCCGACGGCGGCGTCACCATCGCGTGAGCGACCTCACCGACACAATCGGTTTATACGGCATCATCTTACTAGTCGCGATTGTCGCGCATGAACCCTGGCGCTGGCTCGGCCTCATGCTTGGACGCACGGTTTCGGTTGATGGCGAGATATTTCAGTGGGTTCGTGCCGTTGCAACAGCACTTGTTGCCGGTCTGGTTCTGCGGCTGATCTTGTTTCCCGCCGGCGCCCTGGCAAACGTCGACCTCAGTGTTCGCTTGGGCTCTGTCGTTGGAGCCATAGGTATTTTCTTTATCTTTGGCCGCAGTCTTGTGGCTGGTGTCGCCGGCGGCGCGGTCCTTCTGGTTGCTGGAATAGCAATGACCGTGTGATGCAACTTAAGCGTGTTTTATTAAGAGCAGATTAACCGTTTGCCCTCACTATGGACCTGTCAGGCCGGGCATGGCACTCCACCGGAGGATTTTCCAATGAAGCACTGCCTCATCGTCGACGACAGCGATGTTATTCGCAAAGTCGCAGCGCTTCTCCTTGCCGACTATGGTTTTGGCACCAGCGACGCTCACCATGGTCAGGACGCCTTGGAAAAATGCATCGCGGCTATGCCGGACGTTATTCTGCTTGATTGGCACATGCCCGTCATGTCCGGGATGGAGTTTATCTCGTCGCTGCGCTTGCAGCCGGGCGGTCACAAGCCACATATCATTTATTGCACGACCGAATACGATCCTCAGGATATCGCGCGAGCCCTTGCAGCTGGCGCTGATGACTACCTGCTAAAACCCTTCGATCGCGACGGGCTGCGCGCGAAGTTCGCCGACGTCAAAGCGGCTGCTTGACCGAAAGCCATCTTTAAATCGGTTGTGCGCTATTTTGTGCGCCTTGCTTCTGCGTTTTTACAAAGGCGTAGTAATGCCAGAGCATGCGAGCGGCGACGGCGCGCCATGGCCTCCAACGTTCGGCCGCCAGTGTGTCCAACGCCTCCGCACTTGGCCGCGCCTGGAGGTCGAGGGCGATCCGCACCGCCTCTTGTAGGGCCAGATCCCCCGGCGCAAAGACATCAGCGCGCCCGAGGCAAAACATCAGATAGATATCAGCCGTCCAAGGACCGATTCCACTGATAGCTGTCAGTGCGTGTCGCGCGGCCCCTTCATCGAGGACCGCGAGCGCATCGAGGTCGAGGCCACCGACAACGGCCGTCGCTATCGCACGTAAGGTCCGTATTTTCGGCCGTGACAGGCCACCCTCTCGAAAATGATCGTCCGTGAGTGCTCCAACGGTTGCGGCCGACATCGGCTGGGCCACATGGGAAAAGCGCGCCCAGATGGCATTGGCGCTCGCGACTGAAACCTGTTGCCCGATGATAATCCTTGCCAGCCCCGGGAAGCCCGCTTCATTGCGGCGCAGCGGCGGATCGCCCGCGAGATTATGCATCATTCGAATGGTTGGGCAGGCGTCGCGCAGGGCTGCGATGCCTTCACGCACGTCGTCGTCCGTCTCGATCCGTCTGTTGTTCAGTGGGGTGCCGCGTCCGGATGTAACGGACTTGAATGCCCCAATCTTGGAGACACCACTCTTGAGTGCGACTTTCGTCCGCGTTCCCTTTGCCACAGACTGAAACCTTTCTGGCCCCGACGCGTTCCTTGGTCATGACTGGACTTCACGGTTAACAGCGCCTTGGCTATCCAGCTCGCTGGAGGCCGGGCGTTGCACGCTCGGGAACTCGGCATTATGGCACCGACACTGAACCGATTTCTAGCCCAGCTCGCGGTCTTGGGTGTCGCAACAGGTATCGTCGTGCTGCCTGCGCTCGCGGCACGCCGTGAACTCGGCTGGATGGCATTTCGCGACCAAGCCTTTGGCTATGGCTTTGACTACCCGACGGTCATTTTTAAACCGACCGACGGCGATCCGACAGCGCGCTTGGGCGACACCAAGCGCAAATCTGGCCAAGCCTTCCGCTCGGAAGACGGCAAGGCCTTCCTCCTCACGGCCGCCTTTGAAAACACCTCGCGCCTTGATCTTGCTGCCTACAAAACACGCATCGCGCGTACCGCGTACAAAGATGCCAAGGTTGAATACGAGCGAATGGTCAGCAATTTTTTCGTGCTGTCAGGCTTTCGCGGTAGAGACGTGTTCTATGAGCGCGTTGTTTTTTCGTGCGCTGGCCGCGTGGTCAAAGTCTGGACCATGACGTACCCGCGGGCGGAAGGCGGTCTCTATGATCGCATCGTCGAGGAGGTTGCCCGCACCTTCCGTCCAACCGACGGCGCCGACTACAAATGACGTCAGTGGTCACACACAACGGCTACATGGCTGACACGAAGCTTGCCTGAGGGAGGTGATTGTCTTCGCATGGCTCACGTGTCCGCTCACAGCCAGAGTGAACCGTGTTATCCGCCGGTTCTGGAAACTACCGATTGGACGCGTCGCTATCGCCAGCTACATGTCGTCGCTATGACACCCATCCTTGCCACTCTGTGGCCTTGCTCCGCATTGATCTATACGTCTTGCCTGCCCTGCCAACCCGACCGAGAGGACCCCCCATGAGCACCTTTGACAACCGCGAAAAGGCTTTTGAGAACAAGTTCGCCCACGATGCGGACCTGAAGTTCAAATCTGAGAGTCGGCGCAACAAATACGTCGCCGAGTGGGCCGCCACGAAGCTTGGCATCACCGGTGCCGACGTCGACGACTACATCAAGGCTTTGCGTAAGGCCGATCTCGCCTCAAAGGGCGACGACGACGTGCTGCAGAAGGTCAAGGCGGATTTTGCCGCCAAAGGTGTCGCTGTTGCCGACGCCGAAATCCGCAAAGTCATGAACGACTGCTTAGCCAAGGCCGTCGGCGAGATCGAAGGCGGCAAGACATAAGCCGCCCAAGACCTAAGCCGGCGTGTGGTCAAGAAAACCAGCACGGTATGTGGTGCGGGCCTAAACTATTCGCGTGGGCAACGGCTCACGCGACCACGCGCCGAGCCGAGATCAGATCTGACAATTTTCGCACGGCGGCATCGATTGACAGCGAAGCACGCTCACCGGTCTTGCGCTCCTTGATCTCGACTTCGCCTGTCTTGTTGCCCTTTGGGCCGACAATCAGCTGAAACGGCAGGCCGATCAAATCCATCGAAGCAAACTTAGCGCCGGCGCGATCGTCTGTGTCGTCCATGAGGACCGACACACCAGCCTGCTCAAGTTTTTGGTACAGATCGTTGCAGGCGTAATCGGTGTCCTTGTCGCCGGCTTTGAGGTTGATCAAGCCGACCTCAAAGGGCGCAACGGACACGGGCCAGATGATGCCATTGGCGTCGTGACTGGCTTCAACGATCGCGGCCGCCACCCGCGTCGGGCCGATGCCATAACTACCCATGTGCACGGTCGCAGGTTTGCCATCCGGGCCCTGCACCTGCGCCTTCATCGGTTCGGAGTACTTGGTGCCAAAATAAAAGATGTGACCAACTTCGATGCCGCGGGCGGACACCCGCTTGTCAGCCGGCAAAGCATCATAGTCAGCAGCCGTGTGCATTTCGGACGTCGCCGCATAAAGTGAGGTCCATTTGTCGACCGTTGCCTGCAGGCCTGCGGTGTCATCAAAGTTGGTTGTCGCCGATGGGATCGGATAGTCGAGGTAATCCCTGTGGCAGAACACCTCGCTCTCGCCCGTGTCAGCGAGAATGATGAACTCGTGACTCAATTCGCCGCCAATCGGGCCGGTGTCGGCGCGCATGGGTATCGACTTCAGTCCAAAGCGCGCGAAGGTGCGCAGATAGGCGATGAACATCCGGTTATAGGCATGGCGCGCGCTCTTTTCGTCGAGATCGAAGGAGTAGGCGTCCTTCATGAGGAACTCGCGCGAGCGCATGACGCCGAAGCGTGGGCGCACCTCGTCGCGGAATTTCCACTGGATGTGATAAAGGTTCAACGGCAGTTGTTTGTAACTCTTCACGTGGCTGCGGAAGATGTCTGTGATCATCTCCTCGTTGGTCGGGCCAAACAGCATTTCGCGCTCATGCCGGTCGCCGATGCGCAGCATCTCTTTGCCATAGGCGTCATAGCGACCGCTCTCACGCCACAGGTCGGCTGACTGGATCGTTGGCATTAACAGTTCGACAGCGCCGGAGCGGTTCTGCTCCTCGCGGATGATGCGATTGATCTTATCGAGCACCTTAAGGCCCATCGGGAGCCAGGCGTAGATTCCGGACGCCTCCTGCTTGATCATGCCAGCGCGCAGCATGAGCTGGTGCGAGACAATCTCGGCCTCCTTCGGCGTGTCTTTCAGGACCGGCAGGAAATAACGGGACAGGCGCATGGGTAAGCTCTTGGCAAACGGCAAGCGGCCGATCGACCGCCCAAGGCATCGGGCCTGATAGACATATATGCCGGTCGAGACAATGGCTGGTCATTGAGCGGCGGTATCTGCGCCCGGGGGGCGTGGGAAGCCCCGCGAGAGAGTATGTTGTATTTTTGTTCCCGATATGCGTCGGTTACTGAGCCGGTTGAGGCGACGAGATGGTTGATTCAACGTAGAGATGCAGGCATTTCAGTGTCTGAAACATAGGGTTGACGCTGCAACCTTCGCCCTGCCGCCGCCACCTCCCCTGTCTACATTGTATCCGATGGACCGTTCCGCTACTGTTGGGCTCGAAAGCGCGGGAAACCGGGCAGAACTCGCAGGGTCCCAGAATGTCCTGGCGGCACTGTGGACGACGACATGGGACACGCGACATGAACAAGCGGCGCCGCATCTACGAAGGCAAGGCCAAGATCCTGTACGAAGGTCCCGAACCCGGCACGCTCATCCAGCATTTCAAGGACGATGCGACAGCCCTTAACGGCAAAAAGCATGAACTGATCGAAGGCAAGGGTGTTCTCAACAACCGCATCTCTGAATATCTCTTCCAACGCTTGAACGAGATCGGCGTGCCCACGCATTTCATGAAACGCCTTAACATGCGCGAGCAGTTGATCCGGGAGGTCGAGATCATCCCGCTCGAAGTTGTCGTGCGCAACGTTGCGGCGGGTTCTCTGTGCACGCGGCTCGGCCTTGAAGAAGGCCATCAACTGCCGCGCTCGATCATCGAGTTTTACTACAAGAATGATCCCCTCAATGATCCGATGGTGTCGGAGGAGCACATCACGGCCTTTGGCTGGGCTAACCCCCAGGAGATCGACGAGGTGATGAGCCTTGCACTGCGCATCAACGACTTCATGGCCGGGTTGTTTCTCGGCATCGGCATTCGACTTGTCGACTTCAAAGTCGAATTCGGCCGCCTGTGGGAAAACGAGATGGCCCGCATTGTACTCGCCGACGAGATCAGCCCGGACAACTGCCGCTTGTGGGATATCCAATCCGGTGACAAGCTCGACAAGGACCGTTTCCGCAAGGATCTCGGAGGTGTGCTCGAGGCTTACCAGGAAGTTGCCCGTCGGCTCGGTGTTTTGACAGAGAACCCGCGTCCGCGCGGCACGGGCCCAGTGCTGGTATCGAGCAACGGTCAAAAGCCAAATTGACCAAACGATCGGCTCTTGGCGCCACCTTGTGGCCGCACACGGGGGGACTTTATTGAGGCAAATATTTGCGTCCGATCCGTCCCTTGCTGCCTCATCCGGGGCCACGTCTGGGGCAAGAACGCGCTGGCCGGCGGCCCTCCTGGGATCGCTGCTTGTGGTGGCTTTGTATGTGCCGTTGTTCGCGGTTTTCATTACGCTGCCGCAACCTTTGAATTCCGAGGCGGACATTTTCCTGCCCGGCGATCTCGGCAGTTATTTGGGTATCGGTGTCTACGCCGCGATCCTGCTGACAGCGCCGATGCTCGTGTTTCATCTGTTCCACCGGCGACAATGGTCCGATTGGCCGACGACGCACCCGGCCGGAGCGCTGTTGGAGTTTGCCACCTCTGCCTCAGCACTTTTACTGATCCTGTTCGCGGTCACAGGCCTTGATTTTCTGGTGCGGCCAGAGCGATTTGCGGTACGGGCTTGGCCAGCCGGCGCGTGGCTTTGGTTTGGTCTTGGTCTTTTGATGTTGTTGCCGCAGACGTTTGCAGAAGAGGCGCTGTTCAAAGGCTACTTGATGCGGGTTTGGGGTGCGGCGTTCCCCTATCGTTGGCCCGTGGCTTTGACGATCACGACCGGGTTCACCGCGCTACATGGCGTCAACACAGACTTTGCCGCCGATCGGGCGGGCGCGATTGTTGAGTTCATGTTGTCGGGGCTGGTGTCCTTTGCGCTGTACTTTCGCACGGGAACTCTGGCCGCACCCACCGGCGTGCACTTTGCCAACAATGTTTATGCCTTGCTGCTGGTCAACCGCGAGCCGGGTGGCATGTCCCAAGGCACCCTCCTCACCTACAACGACCCGGTGTTGGCGGCTGGTTCGTCACTCCTGACGACGCCTGACGGATTGATCAGCATCGTTGGTGGCAACCTTATGCTCGCGGCACTGTTGCTCTGGCGCAGGTCGCCGCTATGTTTCGTGCCGCAAAAACAGGGACAAGCCATCGCGTGAACCGCGTGCTTGAAGGGCCTCCATTGCCCTGAAGCTCAGTCCATCAGATGCCCGCCGTCATACATGCAGGCGATGCGGCCGAGGGCCGCGCGGAACGCATCAGACGCGAGCAGGCCTTCAAGCGACGCCACATCCGGCACGCCTCCAGGCTGTTCGGCTGTGCCCACCAGGGCTGCAAGCATCTCCGGGCTCGGCGCGCCCGTCTTGTCCAATGCGCCCGCCTTGTCCAACGCGAGTAGCCCCCTGGTAATCAACAAGCCGAGCAGTTCGGGCGACTGGGACGCGGCACGAGGCAACACAGACATCAAGCCAGCTGTCAAAACAGCGGCCAACCGCCGATCTGGATGATCCGGGCGATCGAGCACACGGCCGTTGTCCCAGAGGTGGCCGACCTTATCCCAGGGCGTCGGCTCAGCCGGGAGGCGCGCGGCGAGATGTTTCGCCTCGTTGGCGACATAGAAGCGGTTTAGTTTGTCAAAGAACGCGAAACTGTATCCACCCGCCAGCAGCGCCGGCTCCCAGGCTGAAACATCCGCGTCTAGATTGTTTGGATTGACAGCTTCGACCAGGATCACCTGCGGGCGATGGCGCGCGAGATCGAGGCCGGCCAGAGCATCTGGTTCCGCCCCTTCGACGTCGATCTTGAGGAAGTGGATGGCCGTTAAACCTGCCCGGTCGATAAGCGCCGAAAGCGGCATAACTTGTTTGCGCACGATGCGCGTTTCTGCGCCATAGCCCCGGGCGCGCTCGGCATTGGCCGCAACGGCGCTTGAGAGCCCGTGAAAGCCTTCGACCACATGAAAATCGATTTCACCAACGGCACGGCCAGCGAGACACGTCTCAACGCGGTCCCTCGGGCGCACACCGGCATACAGTCGGGCAAGGTCCTCCTGGGGTTCAACGATCAAGCCACGCCAGCCGCGCAAGTAGGCGTGGAATGAGACGTTGTCCGCCACGGGATGCCCGCCCCCGACGTCCACGTACGTGCCCTGCGCCACATCGACAAACAGAAGCGCCAGATGAAGATCTTCAAGATTTTGCGCGTAGGAAAGCTGCATCGGTTGCGTCCGGATGTGACGGGTGCGGGCAGCCGTATAGTCGCAACGCAGCCGAAAAAGGGCGAGGGCTGAAACTTCAAATTTTATCGATTTCACTGACGACTTGTTTGCCGGTCGAGGCGACCGCGATGGCAATTAACCTTTGGTTTGCAGATCGTCGGTATACCTATTTTCGAGACATAGTCTGTATTCCACTGTTGGGGTGGAATGGCTAAGGACCTGGAGCAAGACGGTGAAGAACCTGTTTCGTGATTTTCTTCGCAACGAGAGCGGCGCAACGGCGATCGAATACGGCTTGATCGCAGCACTGATCTCAGTTGCCATTATCTCCGCGGCGACCACACTCGGCACGAATCTCGGCAAGACCTTCAACAAAGTCAGTGCCAAAATGACCTGATGCCGCTCTGGCATCTCGTGCAAGGCCAGGCGAATTTGACGTGAAAAAGACCGCCGCGCAGCGATGCGCAGGCGGTCTCTTCATGCCCAGCCGCGTCGGTGAGGCGCGACAACGTCAGAACAAACCGTCGAACTTCTTTTTAAAGCGTGACAAACGGCCGCCACGATCCATCAGCTGCTGGTTACCGCCAGTCCAAGCCGGATGTGTCTTTGGGTCGATATCCAGGTTGAGGGTATCGCCCTCCTTGCCGTAGGTCGAGTATGTCATAAACTCGGTGCCATCGGTCTGGACGACCCGGATTTGATGGTAATCCGGATGGAAATCTTCGATTTTTTTCATTGAACTAGCGTCTCGTGGTGGTTCTGGCGATCCCGTCTCGAAACGACAACCCGTCGCGAAACCATAAAATGGCGCGTTGCAGGTAAGGCCTGCACTGACAGCTGAGCGTGCCGATAGCGTGTACCCGTATAGGGGAAGCGTTCTGGCCACACAAGTGCCGAAGTGCGCGGCTTTGTGATCCGACTTAGCATGCAGCGCTGCTAGCAAGCCTTGCCAAATCGAGCGCCGCATGAGAATACGTAGACGCACATAGGGGTGCCACTTTCAGATTTTGCAAGCAATTCGTTGCTTTGCACTACGTCCTGATAGTCCCTTTCTTAAAAGATCTCCCCGATGTTGCACTTTTCGAAGGCCACCTCGGCTTCGGACAGCGCCCGCCCAAGGCTCGTCCTGCCGGTGCAGCCACTACATGCACGTGTGCCCGCTCCGGCCCGTCATGTAATCACGTGCGGAGCATGCGCCCCCGACAAAGGTCTGTGACCAGACGGGACACTGCCTCTCTCCTGGGCGCCACGGAGACTTTTGGTTGGAAACCTCGACGACGTTTGCTGAGCTCGGTCTCAGCGCAAAAGTGCTGGAGGCCATCACGGCCGCTGGCTACACCATCCCGACCCCGATCCAGGCTCAAGGGATCCCGGTTGCGGTTTCGGGCCGCGATATTCTCGGCATTGCTCAGACCGGCACCGGCAAAACCGCTGCTTTCGTCATGCCGATGATCAGCCGATTGGAAACCGGGCGGGCGCGCGCGCGTATGCCGCGATCCCTGATTCTGGCGCCGACGCGTGAGTTGGCGGCCCAGGTGGCCGCAAGCTTCGAGAAATACGGCAAAAACCACAAACTCACCGTCGCCCTGTTGATTGGCGGCGTTTCTATGGACGATCAGACCGCTAAACTCGACCGTGGCGTCGATGTCCTGATCGCCACGCCCGGTCGGCTAATGGACCATTTCCAGCGCGGCCGGGTCATGTTGATGGGCGTCGAGATCCTCGTCATCGACGAGGCCGATCGTATGCTCGACATGGGCTTCATTCCGGATATCGAAAAGATTTGCAAACTGCTGCCACCCAAGCGCCAAACGCTGTTCTTCTCGGCGACCATGCCCGCCGAGATCACACGATTGTCGGAAGCGTTCTTGACCAATCCTGAGCGCATCGAAGTGGCGCGCCCGGCGACGACGGCGTCGACCATTACCAAGCGGTTTGTGTTCTGCCCGGATGGGGATGATCATGCCAAGCGTGAGGTGCTGCGCGGGTTGATCAAGACGGAGAATGTTCGCAACGCGATCATTTTCTGCAATCGCAAAAAGGACGTCGCGATCCTGCATAAATCGCTGCTCAAGCACGGCTTCAACGCCGGCGCTCTGCACGGCGACATGGACCAGTCGAGCCGTACGGCGACGTTGGATAAGTTCCGCGCTGGCGAAATCCTGCTGCTGGCCGCCTCAGACGTTGCCGCGCGCGGCCTCGATATTCCCGATGTCAGCCATGTCTTCAACTTCGATGTGCCGTGGGCTGGTGATGACTACGTGCACCGCATTGGTCGCACGGGACGCGCCGGCCGCGAAGGCTTTGCGGCCACTTTGGTCTCACTCGACGATATCAAAGCCATCAATGAGATTGAGAAGATTACTGGTGAAGCGCCGGTCTGGCTTGGAGACGCGCCGACCGCCGAAGATCTGACCGAAGGCGCCTCACGCAAGCGTCGTCGTGGCAAAGCACCTGCGGCTGCTTCGGGAAGCCGCGGCGCGCCCGCAGGTGGCCGCGCCCGGACGTCGAGTGAAAGCCGGACGTCCCGTGAAAGCCCATCTCGCGAAAATACGTCTCGTAACCGGCCGTCCGGCGCCCAACTTTTGGGGGATCGGCCGCCCCGCGACCGGCAAGCGACCGCTGGCGGTCGGCGTTCCGCCGCCCGTGACCCTGCCGCCCGTGACCCTGCCGCCCGTGACCCTGCCGCCCGTGAAGCCGTGCCCGTCCATGCAGTTGGCAGCGGCGAAGCAGCGCTACTCGGGTCGCAACCTGAAGGCCAATCTGACAGTCGCGAACGCAGCCGCAATCGTCGCCAACGTGGCACAGGTGACCGACCACAGCCGCGGGATCGGATAGTCCCTCGCGCACCGATCGCGGTCATGGCAGGAACCGAAGAACAACCTCGTACGGAGCCGGCGTCACGGCGTCAGCCTCGTCCCCCACGTGAAGACCGCGCGCGTGAGGCCCAACCTCTCGTGAGTGCCCCGCGTGCGCAGCCGATGGAAGCTGACCAACCGCGCGAAGAGCGCTCTGCTCGCCAGCAGGATCGAAGCCCTCAACGTGCGGACATGCCGCGCCCGGAGCGTTCCCGCCACGACCGTTCGCCACAAGACCGTTCGACCCAAGATAGACCTTTGCAAGAGCGGGCTCGTGCAGATCGTCCACATTCTGACCGCCCGCGTCCCGAGCGTGGCGATCGCGGTGACCGTGGTGATGGCCCGCGGGTTGGGTTTGCCGACAATGTGCCGGCCTTTTTGAAAAAGCCCGTGCGCTCGCAATAGCCCCGTGCGCTCGCCGCAGCGTTGTAAATTTCCGACCAGCTGGCCTCGACAAGCGGTGCTCGACCAGCAGACTTCACCTAGAGCATATTCCGATGCTGCGAGATCGGAATATGCTCTGGAAGTCCATGTTCTGGCACGTTTTTTTACGACGAAACGATGTCCGATTCGTCGGAAAATGCTCTATCCAGCCGGCCGTCGCAGAGCGATCCGCGGCGGCTTTCGCGTGACTGTCGCGTGACTGTCGCGCGCGCGTGCGATCCTACCATTGCGAGCCCTCGGCCACGCGTCTATGACGCCGCACAATGATACCGTGCCCATATGAGGTGCTCCGATGTCCAAGCCGCATTCAGCCCCGCCCACCAAAGCGACGGACGAGCCGCGTCCGTCGCCGCACATGCAGGCGCGTTTGCTTGCCGAAGCCTTGCCGCATTTGATCGCCTACGATGAGGAGACCGTCGTCCTCAAAGTCGGTGGCAACGCCATGGGCGATGAAAAGCTGGCCGAGGCGTTCGCGCAGGATATCGTTTACCTGAAACTCTCTGGCATCAACCCGGTTGTGGTGCACGGCGGTGGCCCGCAGATTGCGGTCATGCTCAAAAAACTCGGCATCAACAGCGAGTTCGTTCAGGGCCTGCGCGTGACGGATAAGCCGACGGTCGAAATCGTGGAAATGGTGCTCGCCGGGGCGATTAACAAAGAGATCGTCTCATCCATCAACCGTCAAGGCGGCAAGGCGGTCGGCATCTCGGGCAAGGACGCAAACCTGCTGATCGCCAAGAAGGTCACAGAGCTCGCCGATCCCGAGAGCAACATCATGAAGGCCGTGGACATCGGCTATGTCGGTGATCCCGTCGAGATCAACCCGTACATCGTCGATGTGATTTCCAAGTCCGATTTGATCCCGGTCATCGCCCCAGTTGCCATATCACGTGAGGGTGAAACCCTGAATGTCAACGCCGACACGTTTGCCTCGGCGCTGGCAGCACGCCTGAAAGCCAAGCGCTTGTTGATGCTGACCGACATCGCTGGCGTTCTCGACAAAGACAAAAAGCTGGTCTCCGATCTGACCATCCTGGAAGCGCGCGCCATGATCCGCGACGGCTCCATCACCGGCGGGATGATTCCCAAAATTGAAGGCTGCATCGAAGTGATTGAGGCCGGCGTGGATGCCGTCTCGATCATTGATGGCCGCGTGCCCCATTGCGTGCTGCTTGAGCTGTTCACGGAGCATGGCGTTGGCACCATCGTCCGGCGCAAGCGCAAATAGCTAGCCGTTGGCTCTGTTGCCCTCAGTCAAGCAGATCAAGTGCAACAGCGTCGCGCCGATGGCGTTGGCGTGCGGCCAGTGCGGCGGCTACTCTGCCGCCTGCAGTTTTGGCGCCTCCGGTTTCCAACGCAACTTTGGTTCGCGCGCGGCCTTGGTTTCATCGAGACGGCGGCGCGGGGCAAAACGGGGCGCCTGCTTGAAGCGCTCGAGGTCGCCCGTCTTGGCGGCGTTGGCGAGACCG
>JANNXS010000105.1:0-8557 GCA_031409695.1 Hyphomicrobiaceae bacterium | reverse complement strand
CGCTTGACCGCGGCCATAAACAGATAACCGGCCGAAACGAGGCACTCTTTGTTGGCAAGTGCGATCCGGGTGCCGGTCGCGACGGCGGCCAGCGTCGGCGCGAGCCCAGCCGCACCGACAATGGCACCAAGCACACAATCCGCAGGTCTGCATGCGGCATCGATGACAGCCTCGGGTCCGGCGGTCGCCTCAATGCCAGTGCCAGCCAAGGCCGATTTCAACACCCCGAACTGAGATGCATCGGCGACCACCGCAAGCTTGGCTGCGTGCTTGATGGCGAGCTTTGCCAACGCCTCGGCATTTGCGTGTGCGGTGAGCGCCACAATCTCAAACCGATGCGGATAGCGGCCAACCAAATCGAGTGTCGACGTCCCGACGGAGCCGGTGGCGCCGAGCACCGTCAGGCGCTGCGGCGGGGACGTCGTATCGTCGATCCAGGCAGAATTCACCATTGCAACATCGCCCGCGCGGGTTCCTGGACGTTGAGAAAGGCGCCGAACAAGGCAGCCGCGACAGCCGCCGTAACCAGGCCGTCAATACGGTCCATAAAACCGCCGTGACCTGGAATGATGTTGGACGCATCCTTGGCGCCAAAGCGACGTTTCAGCGCGCTTTCAGCCAGATCGCCTGCCTGCGCCACAAGGGCGAGAGCGGCGCCGAGAGCCGCCAGCTTGGCAGGATTGGCGCCCGCGACCAACGACGCATAAAGCGCGCCAGCAACGCCGCTCGCCGCCACCGCACCGATCAATCCGGCCCAGGTTTTGTTCGGTGACACGCTTGGCCAGAGGCGGGCGCCGCCAATCAAGCGTCCACTAAAGTAGGCGGCCACGTCGGTGACAACGACAATCGCCATAACAAACAGGACACCCAGCAGGCCGAAGTACATGTCACCCCGCAACCAAATCAGCGCAACCACTGGCAGGCCGGTAAACGCCACGCCTGCAGCTGACATCCAAGGATGCCGCCCCATCGCCATGAGCCCGACCAGGATGGCGCCAATGAGCACGGCCAGCAACGCGAGGCCAACAAGCTCCATGGTCACCAGAGCACCAGCCACGAGACCGGCCACCACATGGGCAACCAAAATCGCATCCATGTCGCGACCGCGAACGATCCGGCCCCATTCCCAAGCAACAACCAATGCAATGGCCGTGATCATGCCGGCGAACGGCAGCACACCGGCAAAAGTAATCGCGAGCGCCACAGCCGCCATAATCACGGCGGAGATGACGCGTGGCATCAGATCCTTGCCGATCTTACCACCGCGTGCAGGCCCAGTGGAAGCAGCACCGATTGGCGTCGCGTCACCCGAGTTCGGCGCATCGGCCATGCCGACTCCTTGACGTTTCATCCGCTGGCAACCGCCACGAGACCACCGAACCTGCGAGACCGCGCCTGGAACTGTCGGATGGCTTGCTCCAGCATATCCCTGTTAAAGTCCGGCCAACAGGCATCAAGGAACACGAACTCTGTGTAGGCCATCTGCCAGAGCAAGAAATTTGAAATCCGCACTTCGCCTGAAGTACGGATCATCAAGTCGGGATCTGGAATACCGTATGTGTCCAGTGCAGTTTCGAGGCGCTCAGGCGTGATCTGGTTTGGACTAAGCCGACCGGCCGCAACCTCTTCGGCTAGTCGCCGCGCAGCTTTGGCCAGTTCACCTCTGGCTCCGTAATTGAAGCAAATGTTCAGATTAAGAGCCGTGTTGTCTGCTGTAGTCACAACGGCGTCGTCCATCAGGGCGAGGAGGTCACTCTCTATACGATCGCGCTCACCGATGATCCGGATGCGCACGCCGGCTGCGTGCATTTCGGCCAAGTCTTGCTGGATGAAACGGCGGATCAACCCCATCAAAAACATCACTTCAAACGGCGGGCGGGTCCAGTTTTCGGTCGAGAAGCTGTAAATGGTCAAATATTCAATGCCGAGTTCGCAAGCGGCCTTCACGGTCCGCCGCACAGCCTCCACGCCGGCGCGATGGCCAGCCACGCGCGGTAGGCCCCGGGCTTCAGCCCACCGGCCGTTACCATCCATGATAATCGCCAAATGGCGCGGCGGGGCAAGCGTCGAGAGTTCCGTCATGGGCGGCCGAGACGGCAGAGCCGAGGCCTTATGCTCCAGGGACTTGTGGTCCAGCGTCTTAAGATCCAGCGTTTTGTAATCCGGGGACTTCAGCTCCAGGGATTTCTGCTCCAGGGATTTCTGGGGATCTTGGGTCATCGGGTGTGTCGGCTCGCGTGGGGTCGATGCGGCGAAGAAAATTAACGCGGCGGACACCTGGCTTCGGAAACTGCGATGCGGCGCGGCTAACGCCGTTTCCCAGGTCAGACCTGCTTGATCTCAATTTCCTTGGCAGCTGCAAGCTGGTCAATTTCCTTGACCAGCTTATCCGTCAACTCCTGCACCTTCGTGCCTGTTTTTCGGCTTTCGTCCTCCGTCACTTTACCGTCTTTTTCCAGCTTCTTGAGGGCATCCATCCCATCGCGCCGGACATTTCGGACGGCAATCCGGCCACCCTCGGCGTATTTGTGCGCGAGCTTGGCGAGATCGGCGCGGCGGTCCCCCGTCAATGGCGGGACCATCAGACGGATGACATTGCCGTCGGTCTTCGGCGTCAGGCCGAGGTTGGCCTCGGAAATTGCCTTTTCGACCGCTTTGACCTGGCCCTTATCCCAGACGGTCACGGAAATCGTCTTGGCATCCGGCGTCGACACAGTCGCACACTGCGGCAGTGGCATGCGCGACCCGTATACCGTCACCACCACGGGATCGAGCAGGTGCGTCGAGGCGCGCCCCGTGCGCAGGCCTGCATACTCTTTTTTCAGGGTGTCGATGCCGGCGCGCATGCGCCGTTCGAGATCTTTGATGTCAAAGTCAGACATATCTCACTCCCAGCTTCCGCACGCACGCAACCTGCCACCTCGGACAACATCGCAGCCAGACCAGTATCTTCAAACCCGTTTCAACCGTGCACAACGGTTGATGTCGCTGTCCCGGCAAGGACCGCTTGGAGAATGCCGGGTTCGCCGATGTCAAATACAATTACCGGAATGTTGTTGTCCCGGGCAAGGGCGATCGCCGCCCCGTCCATCACCTTCAGGTCTTTGGCCAAAACCTCGGTGAAAGTCACCCTATCATAACGCTTGGCAAGCGGGTCTTTCTTTGGGTCAGCCGAATAGATGCCGTCAACCTGGGTGGCCTTCAGGATGGCATCGCAGTTCATTTCGGCGGCCCGGAGGGACGCCGTCGTGTCCGTGGTAAAAAACGGGTTGCCGGTTCCGGCTGCAAAAATCACGACACGGCCGGCTTTCAAATGGTGCAAAGCCTTGGGCCGGACATAGGCCTCGCACACCGTCGGCATCGATATGGCCGACAACACACGCGCGCTGCAGCCGGCCTTCTCAAAGGCACTTTGTAAGGCGAGCGCATTCATAACGGTGGCGAGCATGCCCATGTAATCACCGGTCGCCCGGTCCATGCCGTGTTGCGCCGCCCCTTGTACGCCACGATAGATATTACCGCCGCCAATCACCACACAGAGTTCGACACCGGTGGCCGCCACTGCCGCCACGTCCCGGGCAATCCGATCCATAACCTCAACATCAATGCCGAACCCTTGGCGCCCCATCAGGGCTTCACCGGAGAGCTTCAAAAGCAAGCGCTTGTAAGTGGGCTTCGACATACGACCCTCAGTGGCAGCTTCCAACGACATAGAAGCACCGCTTTAGTCTAGCTGATTCTATGCCAGAAGTGCTTTCGACTTTGGCCCCAGGTAGAGCCCCCCAGTGGTTAAGCTCCCAATCCTAAAGTGCAACGGTCGTTAAGCCCAAGTGGTGGGGGCCCCATCACTGGAGGCGCGGCGGCGGCGCGCGACGGGGCTGAGGCTGGGGCTGGGGCATGACACGCGCCGCCGGCGCATAGGCGATGGCAAGAGGCGGTGCCAGCGACACAAAACGCGCAGTCTGAGAGCGCAGAGCCTGAGGTCGCGCTGACGACTTCAATCTTAAGCTGCTTATGACAGGCGGTACGCGTTCGCCGCGCACTTGAGACACGCGCGCTTTCATCGCCCCTGTCTTGGTCGACTTGGCGGGTTGCACTGCTTTAGCTTGATTGGTGTCGCGTCTGGTCGTCGCAGCGATCCGAGGTGCCGCGGGCTTCGACGGGGGCATAGTCTGGGAAAGCCTAGGCCTGACCGAGCCAACGAGTCTCGCCGTCGGCGATTGCTGACCAGCAGGCACCGCCCGTGCAACCGGATCAGCGGGGGCAACAGTGGTCGGCTCAGGCGACGTCGCAACGGCCGGAAGCTCTGCTTTCGGGGGCGGAATATCGCCGTTACGCGGAGGCGGGGGCAGGCCGCCCGATGGCGTTGGCTTTGCCATCACAACCGTCGGAGTGCCCGGATTTGGCACAGACGGCGCAACTTTGGGCGGCTGTGGCACCTGAATCTGCGCCATCACAGCGCGCTCGTTTGAAGTAGACCAATTTACACCAGCGCGGTCGAGGCTAGCCCCGGTGACAGCTGCCACGTGTTGCTGTGGCACGCTCGGGGCAGGGGCGGCCCCATCCGAGCGCATCAGTGCGAGGGTCGTTGCACCCATAGCCTGAGGAACAGGCGGCTCAATGCGTGGTGGTGCAACCGGATAGTCCCAATGCATGGGCACTTGCGCGACACCCGCCGTGGCCAGCAGCGCCATGGTAAAAACGATCACTGGCCGTTTCATAGCTCATCCGTGGTCTGCGCCTGTCAATGCAACTGCCACCCGCACTTACCATTGTCCATGGGAGACCAAGCGTTATCAGAGCAAATTTGATGCACATTCGTAATACGCAAGTGATGAGCCGGTTTTGCGATCGAAACCGACCTCGCAAAAGGCCGCTTAACCTAAAACTCACGACGATGAGCCCATAAGTGAAGGTGCCAAGGGGCTTTGGCACTTCTACGACCAATGTCAGGCGTCACTTCGGTGGGAAGCGTTGCACAGAACGGGGAGGAGCAGGGTGACGCAGCAGCGTTGGCCGCCGCCCGTCTGCGCGACCGCCTCGGGCGGATGAAAGAGACTGAGCAGCGCCGCCTCGACCGCCGCCAAGCCCCTAAAATCGCGCCCGCCAAGTCCGGTTCGCCCAACGCCGTTGCGCTCGATCCAGCCTTCCTCAAACCCGATGCACCAGAGCCTGCGTCTGGTCTGGCGTTTCAGCCCGCACCGCAAGCTATTTCAAGCAGCCCCCCACCCGAGGCCCCACTGCAGGATCCGTCGCTGCACCCGGTGGCGGAGCCAATGCTCAACTTGGACCACAGTGCGCCGATGTCCCAACCGGCATCGCCCGCAATGATCAACCGGCCATCCCGCCCCGTACGCGAACCGCAACCAGCCGCCCCCCGATCGTCCCCAGTGTCACAAGTGGCTGCCTCACAAGCGGCTGGCGCACACGTCGCTGTCCCAAACACCTCGATCCCGCAGCCCGAGCAGCTTACTGGAAAAGGTGAGTTGCGCCGAGCCCTCGAGGCCTCAAAACGCGCCTTGAAGGCCGTTGGTTGGTTCAGTTGCGGCATCAACATCTTGATGCTGACCGGCCCGATCTTCATGTTGCAGGTCTACGATCGCGTCATCGCCTCGGGCAGCTACTGGACACTGACGGTCCTTCTGCTGATCACAACGGTCCTCTATGCCGTCATCGGCGCACTCGAATACATCCGCACGCGCGTCATCACTCGCATCGGAGTTGAGATCGACCAACGCATCGGCGATCGCGTATTTGAAGCCTCCATGCGCAAGAGCCTCGGTGGCCCGGGCCAGGCGACCGGCGCGCTGCGCGAACTTGATACGCTCCGTTCGTTCGTCGCCGGTCCCGCGCCCATGACCGCGTTCGACCTCGCTTGGACGCCGATTTATCTGCTTGTCATCTTCCTCACCCACTGGACGCTCGGTCTTGCCTCGGTCCTGGGCATGGCAGCCCTTCTGTTCTGCGCCTGGCTGAGCGATGCTCAAGGCAAAGCACCGCTCGCCGAAGCCGGCAAAGCCGCGGCCAAGGGCATCGACCTCGCCGAAACCGGTGCCCGCAATGCCGACAGCATCACCGCCATGGGTATGCTCGGCGCATACAGGGCGCGTTGGCAGAAAACCAACCAGGCCGCTCTCGGCTGGCAGGTGTTGGCGTCGGATCGACTTGGTGGAACGGCAGCGTTCTCAAAAACGTTGCGCTTGCTCATGCAGTCCATCATGCTTGCCATCGGCGCGGCCTTGGCCATGCGGGGCGATATATCGGCCGGCGCGATCATTGCCGGCACGATCATTTTCGGCCGTGCTCTGGCGCCCGTTGAGCAGGTCATCACGCACTGGAAACACTCGGCCAAAGCGCTGGAAAGCTTCAACAAGCTTGAAGCCCTGCTGGCCGCGGTCCCACCCCGTAACACCCGCACCGCCCTGCCGCGCCCATCCGGGCGCGTGGTCGTCGAAGGCTTGCGCGTTGCGGCACCGGAAACCAAAACGCTGATCCTCGCCGGCATCACCTGCGAAACTGTCCCCGGCAAGCTGCTCGCCGTCATCGGCCCGAGTGCGTCGGGTAAATCAACGTTCATCCGCGCCCTGGTCGGGCTTTGGCCAGCGTTTGCGGGCTCAATCAAACTCGACGATGTGCGCCTCGATCACTGGCACTCGGAAGATCTTGGCCGCCACATCGGATACTTGCCACAGGACGTCGAACTGTTTGGCGGCACGGTGCGCGACAACATCTCGCGGTTTCGCGAAGACGCAAGTGACGCCGACGTCGTGGCTGCTGCAAAAGCCGCGCACGCGCATGAACTGATCATGGGATTACCAAAGGGCTACGAAACCGAACTCGGCGCGTTTGGCGCGTACCTCTCGGCCGGACAGCGCCAGCGCATCGGCCTCTCGCGTGCCCTGTTTGGCACGCCCGCCCTGGTCGTCCTCGACGAGCCAAATGCCAACCTCGATCGCGCGGGCGACGAAGCGCTTGCGGCCGCCATTGACGGCATGCGCGCTCGTGGCCAGGCCATCGTCATGGTCTCACACCGCGTGCAGGCGATCGGCAAAGCAGATCTGTTGCTGTACATCGAGCGCGGCGTACAGCGCGCCTTCGGCCCACGCGACGAGGTCATGCGTTTGCTCAACGGCGGCCAACCCAGCGACGCGCCAAAGGCAACGCCGCAATCATCCGCGCCGAACTCCGAGGCCCCCGCCCGCAAAACCGCCGCCGCTGAGAAGGGCTGAGCCATGTCCGGCCTTTTCACATCCCTCAATACCAGGTTCGCCCCGGCGGGCGTCGCAACACTGCCCCCACCTGACACCGGCTGGACCTCGACTGAACCGTGGATCGGGGCTGGCAAGAAGCTCATGTACGCCCTGCTCGCCGGCACGCTCGCCGCGGGCTTCATTTCGATCTCCGGCGCCGTCGTCACCAATGGCACCGTATCGGTCGAAAACAGCTACAAGACCGTGCAACATCTCGACGGCGGCATTGTTTCGAAAATCCTGGTCAAGAACGGCGACCTGGTCAAAGCCGGCGACGTGATCATTCGCCTCGATGACACTCAAGTCCGCTCGCAGCTTGGCGTAGCCAAGGGACGGCTCGCCGACGGCCTCATCCAATCCGCCCGCCTGACCGCCGAACGCGACGATAAACCGAATTTCGAACTGCCAGCTGACGTCGCGCACGACCTCGGAGACGCACAGATCGCACGCATGATCGACGCCCAGCGCACATTGTTCCTGGCGCGACGCACGGCGCGCCTCGGCGAACGCAGTGTGCTGCAGCAGCGCGTCCAGCAGCTGAACAGCGATCTTGCCAGCGCCGAATTTTCCCTTTCGGCTCGCGCGCGCGAGCTCGACATCACGACGCGCGAATTAAAGGGCGTATTGCCCCTGTTTGAAAAAGGCTTTCTCAATCAGCAACGACTAGGCCCCCTGCAGCGGGATGCAGCCCGCCTTGAAGGCGAAGTGGGTCGCCTCACCGGCGATCAGGCAAAGGCCAAAGCAGGTCTCCTTGAGTCCGAGTTGAGGCTTGCGCAAAGTGAAAAGGACTTCCAATCTCAAGTCGCCGACGATCTGCGTAAAGTGCAGTCCGTGATAAATGAAGCTGGAGATCAGCGCGTCGGCCTCGAAGACCGACTGGCCCGCACCGAAATCCGCAGCCCTCGCAAAGGCCGCATCAACAATTTAGCGCCGACCACAGAGGGCGGGATCATCACGCCGGCCATGGCCATCGCGCAGATCATCCCGGATGGCGAAAAGCTGATCGTTGAAGTGCGCATCCAACCTCAAGACATCGACAAAGTGCGCGGAGGCTTGCCAGCTGCCGTAAAATTCCCGGCTCTCAACGCCAAGAAGACACCGCGTCTTGAAGGTATCGTCACAGTCGTTTCGCCTGCTCAGATCACAGACAACTCGCCCCAATCCCAGGGCAAAGCTTACTTCACAGCACAGATCGAGCTGCCGCCTGCCGAACTCGCGCGCCTCGGCCGCGACCATACCCTCGTGCCGGGTATGCCCGCCGAGGTCTACATCGAGACCACCCCGCGCACGATCCTGAGCTACCTCGT
>JANNXS010000104.1:0-2431 GCA_031409695.1 Hyphomicrobiaceae bacterium | reverse complement strand
GTACGCCGCGCAATCTGTTCGGGGTGCAGCCTGTCAATCAGGCAATCAGTGACTATGTCACGGACGATAGCTCTTTAAACCTGCGGCTACGCCAGCAGGTGTTCAGTGCCAACATTCGGGGTGATCTTGGCGAGAGTTTTCAGATTGCTGGGCCGATAGCCGTTGCTGCGGGCTTGGAATATCGGAAAGAAAGCGCATTTCAGACCGTCGATGCGATTTCCCCGACGAGAAATGACTTCACCGGCATCCGCGGTGCACCGGCCGCGATTAGCGGGGTCCAAGGTCCGTTCCGTTTTTTCAACCCGCTGCCGTTTTCGGGCAACTACAGCATCAAGGAAGGCTATCTCGAAGTTGGCCTGCCCGTTCTCAAGGATAGCGCCCTCGGCTCGCTGGATCTCAACGGCGCCGTCCGTTATGCGGACTACAGCACGTCAGGCGGTGTCACGACTTGGAAAGTAGGTGCCAGTTGGCAGCTGATGGATGCGTTGCGTTTCCGCGGCACGCTGTCGCAGGATGTGCGGGCACCCAACCTTCAGGAGCTGTTTAATCCGGGTCTCAAGACCAGCGGTAATGTCTCCTATCCGGGACAAGGCACCCTGCCCACCACGACATTCTTACGCGGCAACCCCAATCTTGCTGCGGAACGCGCACGGACATTGACGGTCGGCGCTATTTTTCAGCCAACTTGGCTACCGGGGTTCCAAGCATCTGTCGATTATTACAAAATCAAGGTATCGGATGCGATCGGGTTCTTCAGTGAAGAGCGTATCATCCGCGAGTGTTTCGCAGGCAATGCGGCGCAATGTGCGCAGCTCACCGTTAGTAACGGCACGCTCACCGTCGCCCGGGGTTATGTCAACCTCAGCCAGCAGACAGTGGCGGGTATCGATTTTGAGATGAGCTACAAGACCGAACTCGCCGGAGGCAATCTCGGCCTGCGTCTGATCGCCAACCACGGCTTGAAGAATGAGTCGGTCACCCCGGGGTCGGCGGCCACCATCGCTCTGGGCCTTCCGAGTGCGCCCAAGTGGGGCGGCCTGTTTCAAGTCAACTGGAAGAAGGGCCCGTTCAGTGTCTTTGTTCAGGAACGGTATCTCGGCACGGCAAGACAGGGCAGTGATACGCCTTGGATCGACGGCGTTGATATCGCTAACGGCAAGCTACCGGCAGTTTTCTATACCAACCTGACCGTGAATTATGATCTTGGTATCGGCAGCGGCAAGCAAGAGCTGTTCTTCTCGGTCCAAAATCTCTTCAATCGCCAGATACCATTTGGGGCGTACGGCACATCATCGAGCTTCGCTTCGAGTTATAACGCTGCATACGATTCGATCGGTCGTTACTTCTCGACAGGCATCCGTCTGAAATTCTGAGCCCTGAGCAAACTGTTGAGCGGGTCGTCATTTTTACGATTTGACGGTACCCAAAACCTGAATTTGGTAAAGACTTGGAGGATTACATGCTGATTACTGCGGGACCCAGGGTCCGAACTCGAAATGTCTTCGCGGGCGTTGGCCTGATTGGTCTTTTGATCGCCGTTGGCAATGTGACGGCGTTCCCGGCTGCCGCCCAAGCGCCGTCGGCAGTGACCGCTCCACGGTTCGAAGTCGACCCGATGTGGCCCAAGCCACTTCCGAACCACTGGATACTGGGGTCGGTGATCGGTGTATCGGTGGATGCAGACGATCATGTCTGGGTCATCCACCGCGGAACACAGACTGTCGATGAAAACGAGAAGCGGTTGGATTCTAAGACCGCTAATTGTTGCGCTGTGGCTCCGCCGATTCTGGAGTTCGATCAGGCGGGCAACCTGCTGCGGCACTGGGGCGGACCCGGTGCCGGATACGAGTGGCCCACTGGTGCCCATGCCATCACCGTCGACCACAAGGGCAATGTCTGGCTCGGCGGCAATGGCGTCGATGATGCGCACATCCTAAAGTTCACCAAGGACGGCAAATTCCTGATGCAACTCGGTAAGAAGGGAGCCCGCAAAAAGCTCGGGGCTCCAGTCGGCGAGGGCCAGTACGGCGCGACCGCCGACTACGCGGCCGACAGCAACGATGCTATAAGCTTTGGCAAGGTTGCGCAGATTACCATCGACCGACAAGCCAACGAGGCCTACGTGGCCGATGGTTACCTGAATAAGCGGATCGCTGTTCTCGACGCGGACACCGGCGCTCTAAAGCGTTACTGGGGTGCTTACGGCAACAAGCCCGACGACACTATTCTCCCGGATTACGCGTCATCCGCGCCGCTGGCCCAGCAGTTCCGCAACCCCGTTCATTGCGTCGCGTTGTCCGTCGATCGGCTGGTCTATGTCTGTGACCGGCGCAACAATCGCATCCAGGTGTTCACGCGCGACGGCAAGTTCGTGAAAGAAGGTTTCTACGACACGAACACGCTCGGTTCGGGGGGAGTCTGGGACATTGCC
>JANNXS010000103.1:0-22905 GCA_031409695.1 Hyphomicrobiaceae bacterium | reverse complement strand
ACGCACGAACTATCGCCTGGAGAAAATCGATCATCGCCTCGAAGTGCTCGACGGCTACCTGATCGCGTATTTGAACATCGACGAGGTCATCAAGATCGTCCGCTTTGAGGATGATCCGAAAGCGAAATTGATCGCGCGCTTCAAGCTGACCGAAGTGCAGGCTGAAGCAATCCTGAACCTGCGCTTGCGCGCATTGTCGCGCCTAGAAGAACAGGAAATCAAGGCCGAACACACCAAGCTTGCACAGGAACGGCGCGAGCTGAAAACGCTGCTCAAGGACGATTCCCTGCAATGGGATCGCATCTGCGAAGAAGTGAAAAAGACGCGCGAAACCTACTCGAAAAAGACCGTGCTTGGACGTCGCCGTTCGACCTTCGAAGATGCTCCCATGGTCGATATCGATATTGCCGAAGCCATGATTGAGAGGGAGCCGATCACGGTGATCCTGTCCGAAAAGGGCTGGATTCGCACCATGAAGGGACACATGGAAGATCTGTCCAAGCTCGAGTTCAAACAGGGCGATGCACTTAAAGTGGCATTGCGCGCCCAGACGACGGACAAACTCGTGCTGTTTGCCACCAACGGTAAGTTCTTCACCGTTGATGCCAACAATCTGCCTGGCGGGCGCGGACACGGGGAACCGATGCGTTTGATGGTCGATCTTGAGGAGAAGGAAGAGTTCCTCGACGTTTTCGTTTACAATACCGAGCGTAAACTGTTGGTTGCCAGTGCCGAGGGTTACGGCTTCATCGTACCCGAGGCGGACGTCGTTGCCTCAACGCGCAAGGGTCGCCAAGTGCTGAACCTTGGCGAGGGCGACAAGGCGGCACTGTGTGTGCCAGCGTTGGGCGATCAACTCGCCTGCGTTGGTACCAACCGCAAGATGGTTATCTTCCCGCTGTCTGAGGTGAACGAAATGACGCGCGGCAAGGGCGTCATTCTGCAGAAGTTCGCCGATGGCGCGCTCTCGGACGCTCGCGTGTTTGAGAAGAAGGAAGGCCTCACCTGGGCTGATAGCGCGAACCGCACCTTCACGATGGCCTGGGCCGACCTCAAGGAATGGTCTGGCGCGCGCGCGCAGGCCGGTAAGGTGGTCCCGAAGGGCTTCCCACGCAGCATCACATTCGGGCCGCGGTTCGGCTGATGCCGCGCAGGCGTTGGTAACTCGACATTTGTTTGCAAACCGGGATGTAGCGTGCGATCGCGCTTGTCAGCACACCGCCTTGCCGCCTACATGCGCGACCATGGCAACACGCGTGAACACCTTGAAAACACCTGCACCGAAGGCACGTCGTGCTGCGGCGCAATCCAGCGGCTCCAAACGGACCGGTGCCGGCCCAACGGTCGGCCTCGTGTCGCTTGGCTGTCCGAAAGCGCTCGTCGATAGCGAGCGCATCATCACGCAGTTGCGCTCCGAGGGCTATCGGCTCTCGCCCGACTACACGGGTGCCGATGTCGTTATCGTCAACACGTGTGGATTTCTTGACAGCGCCAAGAAGGAAAGCCTGGACGCCATCGGCGAGGCCATCGCCGAGAACGGCAAGGTCATCGTCACGGGCTGCCTTGGTGTCGAGGAGGCTCGCATTCGCGCGGAGCACCCGAAGGTGTTGGCCGTGACGGGCCCACATCAATACGAAGCCGTTGTGCGCGCCGTGCATGAGGTCGTGCCACCCGAGCACGACCCTTACGTCGATCTTGTGCCGCCCGAAGGCTTGCGCCTGACGCCGCGCCACTACGCCTATCTGAAGATTTCCGAGGGTTGCAACAACCGCTGCTCGTTCTGCATTATCCCAAGTCTGCGCGGTGATCTTGCGAGCCGGCCCGCCAACCACGTGCTGTCAGAGGCTGAGCGGCTGGTGAAAGCCGGCGTCAAGGAGCTGCTGGTCATCTCCCAGGACACCAGCGCCTATGGCGTTGATATCAAGTACGCCGCGAGCACCTGGAAAGGTCGCGAAACAAAAGCCAAGTTCTATGATCTTACCGAGGCTTTGGGCGAACTCGGCGCCTGGGTGCGACTGCATTACGTCTACCCCTACCCACACGTCGACGACGTCATCCCGCTAATGGCCGAGGGCAAGATCCTGCCTTATCTCGACATTCCCTTTCAGCACGCTTCGCCCGCTATTTTGAAAGCCATGCGCCGCCCGGGCAATGCCGGTAAAGTGCTGGGCCGCATCGCCGACTGGCGCAAAATATGCCCGGATCTCGCCTTACGCTCGACATTCATCGTTGGTTTTCCTGGTGAAACAGAACGCGATTTCGAGGAGCTGCTGAGCTTCGTGCGCGAAGCAAAAATCAATCGCGTTGGCTGTTTTAAGTATGAACCTGTCGCCGGCGCCAAAGCGAACGAAATCGAAGGGGCCGTCCCCGAAGCCGTGAAAGACGAGCGCTGGCACCGCTTCATGGCCGCCCAACAGGAGGTGTCAGACGCCCTCATGCAAGCGCGGAAAGGTCAGGTGATTGACGTTATCGTTGACGAGGTCGACGACGACGGCGCCATTGGCCGCTCCAAGTGGGATGCGCCAGAAATCGACGGCAGCGTTTTTCTCGAGAGCGACACGCCGCTGAAACCTGGCGACATCGTCAAGGCCACAGTGTTTGAGGCTGACGCCTATGATCTGTGGGCTGAGGCGCTCTGATGGCGCCGGTCCGCACATGTGACAGCTGGTTTAACGCTCGCAAAGGGCAGATATTCTCACTTTCGCCATAGTGTGCGAAAACAACATCTTAAAGGCTGGCCGGCGCCCCCGCCCGGTCAGTCCTGTGCAACGGGGACGGGAGACAAGCCATGGAAATCGATCACAAGGGCGATGTGAAGAAGTACGCTTCTGGCGCAGATGCCAAGCACATCGATGGCATCATCAAGCACCTCGGCATCGCCATGAAGGGCACTGACAGCCAACTGGTTGCGTGCTCATCCAAAGAAGAGTTGGAGCGTGTGCGAGACGGCTGGTGCAAGAAAAAGCTTGCCCTGACGCAGCCGGATGCAGAACTCGACAAGGCGATCCATGACATCTGCGATAAGATGAAGGGTGATAAGAACAAGTCGCGCGTCGCGTTTTACTATTTGCTGGCTGAGAAGTTCGGGAAACTGGCAGCGCTGGCCGCTTAAATCCGGTTCTGCGGACGGCGATTGTCAACCTGTGCAACCGCGCGGATTGACAGTCTGCTTGCGCTCCCCACATCTACCGCGACAGGCCGCACTGCTGCTTAAGCCGCCAATGTTTCTGAGGAAGTCCTGCTATGACCGATCAAGCCGTCACCGACTGGATCAAAAAGACGATCACATCCAACGACGTGGTGCTGTTCATGAAAGGCACCAGCAAGTTCCCGCAGTGCGGCTTTTCAAGCCAAGTGGCCCAGATCCTCAATCACATGGGCGTTGAATTCAAAGACGTGAACGTGCTTGAGGACATGGCGATCCGCGACGGCATCAAGCAATTTGCGAACTGGCCAACCATCCCGCAGCTCTACATCAAAGGCGAGTTTGTCGGTGGCTGCGACATCATCCGTGAGATGTTCCAGTCCGGCGAATTGGCGCAAGAATTCGACGCCAAGAAAGTCGTTTATGACAAGACCAGCATGAACGCCTGACAGCTGTCGTCGCTCTAGAGGTCCTTGTTTTGACGCATTTTCTACGACGAGCCGGTGTGCGCTTCGTCTGGAAATGCTCTGGATAACAAAACGCCGCCGTTGCATATCGCACCGGCGGTGTTTTTGCGTCCTCAAACCTACCTGTCCCTCAACTTACAGGCACTTTAAGATTACAGGCACTTAAAGACAGTCGATCCGCATTTGACGTAGTTGATTTCGTCCCAGGCGCAGCATGGTTCCTCGGACTTGCAGACCCAGGCGCGTGCCTCGCCCGAGGGGAACTTGTGACGGCAAACTTTTTCACCAGCGCCAGCTTTCGGCGTTGCCGCAGGAGGCGATTTTTTTGGGGCAGGTGACGTCTGCGCACTGACTGGCCCAACCGCCAAAGCGGAGATGGCGACGATTGCCGCAAACAACGTGATTTTCATGTGAACCTCGACCGGTGATGAAGCGTCCCTATGGATGCCGCAACGCCACGTCGTGCGGGTTGTATTTGCGCAACGCCGTCCGGTTTTCGTCATGGGAATAGCCCGGTAGCTGGTCGCTGAACACTGGCTGAATGCAGCCTTTATGTAGCCGTTAGTTTGGCGACCTACGCCGGGCGCAATCATCAGGCTTTATGTGCTCATGCCTCGAACGTGAGGCCTGACAGAAAGCACTAAGGATCCCGCCATGAAATCCATGATCTCGCTCGCAGCCCTCGCCGCCATCCTGGCAACCCCAGTGTTTGCTCAGGGCACGCAGCCAGCAGCCCCTTCGAGCGCCCCGGCTGTGAAGGTCGAAGCTCCGAAAATTCCCGCAACCACAGTCACCGCACCAGCCGCAACGACAACAGCACCAGCTGTGAAAGTTGAAGCGCCGAAGGTTGCTGCCCCAACGACCGGAACGGCGCCTGTTGCAACAGCTCCTGCTGCAACGATGCCGGCCAAGGTCGAAGCACCTAAGGTGACAGCGCCTGCGACCATGCCAGCCACGACGCCAGTTGCACCGAAAGCTGAAGCCCCGAAGGTCGACGCGCCGAAGTCGGCCGGTACCGCTCCGATTGCCCAGCCCATGGGCGTTGGCGCACCGAAGGTTGACGTGAAGCCTGAAGTGAAACCATCGACCGCTGTCTCGGCACCTGCCGTGAAAATGGACGACAAAAAGACCGACGTCGCGCCGGTCAAGAAGTAACCTGATCACCTGTCCCAATCGAGCGACAGGTTAGGCGAGAGCCTGGAACCCCGGCGGAGCCATCCGCCGGGGTTTTTGCGTGTGCTGATTGCAAGTCCGATTTTCAAAGAAGGAAGTCGCTCGCAACCAGTGTGCCAGCGTCGCCGACATGAACCATGAAAGTGTGGTCGACGGCGCCGCCATCACGGTTCACGAACACGATCTGGTCCCCGTTGGCATCGACGGCTGAGAGCGAGATGGAGCCGGCCACCGTGCTGGCACCAACGGCTGAGACGAAGGTGAACGTGTCGTTGGCGGTGCCACCGACGCGGGCATCGATGCCGGAAAGACTGATCGTCTCTCCGACCGCATGGTTGAAGTCGGTGATAAAATCGACCGAAGTGCCAGTGGCGAAATCATTCTGATGGCCGAATACGAACCTGTCGACACCTGATCCGCCAGTCATGCGATCCGCACCGCCGCCGCCGTCCAAAGTGTCGTTGCCCGAGCCGCCGGACATGCCATCATCGCCATCCAGGCCGCTGCCGTCGCCGTCACCAAGCAAGAGATCGTCACCGCTGCCTCCGAGCAATGTGTCGACGTGTCCGCCGCCGATGAGCGTGTCGGCGCCGCTTCCGCCACTGAGGACGTCGTTGCCATCGCCGCCTTCAAGTTGATCGAGGCCCGAACCGCCGTTGAGGGTGTCGTTGCCGCCCTCGCCGGACAGGAGATCATTGCCTGATCCACCAAAGACGATGTCTTCGCCGCCACCGGCAAACACGGTGTCATTGCCCGAACCCGCATGAACGGTGTCGTCAGCCGTGGATGACGTGCTGGAGAGCGTGATGAAATCGTTGCCGCCCTGGCCGTTGATGAAATGCGCGCCGGCAGTTGCGACCGAAAACGAGGTGCCGGTGGAGCCGAGGTTCTGGAAGCCGTCGCGGGCTTGGTCCTGGGTCAGATTGTAGGAACTCTCGGCAGCGAATTCGCCTTTGTCCGTCGGGATGAAAACTAAGTACGGGTAGATGGCCATTGTCTGAACTCCGATGATTGGTTGTGCAGAGCGTTTTTGTTGCCCTGCATGAGCCCACAGTGCCGCAGCCAGGCCCATCACGCTGTGCTGGCCAGCACAGGGCATCGCGACAACGTTTGATGTTCATTTTTTGTTCAATTGTCGTTTAGCCGGTGAAAAGCCCGCATTTCCTGGCTTTTTCGGTGACCCAAGGCTTGACGCGGGGGAAATTAGGCCGCCATAGGCCTCCGTCTCGCCCGAGCCAATCATGGCCCGACGCGAACCGACCGACCTTTGCCCCCAAAGGTTAGGCGGCACCGAGTGGGAGGCGTGAGCGCTTCCACATCGCTCGACTGTTCACACCTGGAGTATTCCATGACGAAGCAAGATCTCATCGACGCCGTTGCGGCTGCCTGCTCGATCACCAAAGACAACGCGAAAGTGGCAGTCGACACCATGATCGACCACATCAAGGCATCGATGAAGAAGGGCGAAGACGTGCGCCTGCCGGATTTCGGCACGTTCAAAGTGACCAAACGCAAGGCCCGCGACGGCATTAATCCGCTGACAAAGGCACCGCTGAAGATTCCAGCCGCCAACGTGGCCAAGTTCACGCCCGCCAAGGGCCTGAAGGAAGCACTGAACTGATTGGGCCTCCCGCCTTCCCGGTGCCCGTGCCGGGGGGCGGCGCTGCCTTGGAGACAGCAACTCGTGAGCCAATCGCCGCCCTCCGCCAGCGCAGCCGGTCTGAGGGGCTGTTGCCCAAGATGCGGCAAGGGCTTATTGTTTCACCAAGCCATTGTGCTGCGTGAAAACTGTAGCGTCTGCGGGCTCGACTACGCATTTGCTGACGCTGGCGACGGTCCGGCCATTTTCGCGATTTTTATACTCGGTTTTCTCGTCCTTGGCGGCGCACTAATCGCTGAATTCAAGTTTAACGCGCCTGTCTGGTTTCATATCATCGCCTGGGGCTTAACGACCCCGCTCCTGGCTGTCGGCCTGATCCGGGTGCTGAAAGGCCTGCTCATTGCGCAGCAATACGCCACCAAGGCAGAGCAGGGCCGCTTTAAGTAAGCCGGTCAGATAAACGGCAACGCAAAGAACATGAACTTGCCATTGGCCGTCAGCAGCGTCCCAAAGAGTGCGAGCAAGCCGCTGACATAGAACAGCCAGATCGTGCCCGTGATCAGGCACACTGAGGCCAGCACGATCGCGATCTGTAGTAGCGCTTGTGCCAAGTCGAAATAGGGGTCCTGGGCGAGGGCCCGGTCACGTTGCGCTTCGAGCGCCTTGCCCTTGGCAAATAGCTCATCCAACCCCTCTTGCGTCGCTGGCTCCGAGGTCAAGCGTTTCTCCAAGGCTTTGTAGGTTTCGACACGCTGTTTGTAGGCTGCCCGCAGGCCGTCCGACAACGTCGTGTTTGAGCCGATATCCAGTTCCAACTGATCCATTTGCAGCCGGACGACCTGTCGACGCAGGTTCTTGGCTTGGAAGAAATTCCAATTGTTGTTGGCCTCGATATTGAAACGGTTGGCGTCCTTGGTGGCGTTGCTGCCGAGCATGCTGCACACGGCCATGAAGGCCGCGAGCACACCGATAAAAACACCAATCCAGCGGTCGCGGCTGTCCTTGTCCGCATAGAGCCGGTTCCGGAGTTCGGCTGCCCGCTCTTTGGCATCGACAACGCTGGTCTTTATTTGCGTCATTTCGGTCTCCTATTCGCTAGGCGCTGTGCGGGAGATTTGTGACGCCGGGCCACACTTATCGCATTTTTCTACACAGATTATCCGTGCTAGCGTCGTGCAGCCGAACGTCAGATGAACGAGAGCCGCACCATGGCAAACCTGCCGACCCGGATTGTCCTGCCTTCAACCGCAAAGACGGGAGAGATCATCGAGATCAAGACTCTGGTCCAGCATGCGATGGAACCGGGCTATCGGCGCGACAATGAAGGCCGCGCAGTGCCACGGGACATTATTGCGACGCTGACTGTGCACTATGCTGGCGTCGAAATCTTCAAGTGCGATCTGCAGCCGGGAACCGCGGCAAACCCCTATGTCGCGTTTACAACGGTCGCGACCAAGACCGGCGAATTGGTGTTTACCTGGGTCGACGAAAGGGGCGTAGCAACCCGGCAGACGCGGACGATTACCGTTGCTTGAGGTTGCAAAGCCGACTGCCTGTGGCGCGGCTCAATGTACTTTTTTCGTTCCCATAGGTAAGCTCTGCCCTGGATGCTAAGGAGCGCGAAAACGGGTGTGGTGGAATCAGGGAATCTCATGGCGATCGAAATCAAGGTGCCGGCGCTCGGCGAGAGCATCGCCGAAGTAACCGTTGGCAAGTGGCTTAAAAAGGTTGGAGATTCCATCCACGTGGACGACCCGCTGGTCGAATTGGAAACCGACAAGGCTACCCAAGAGTTACCGTCTCCGGTCGGGGGCGTGCTCTCGGAAATCAAAGCCGAGAGTGGCTCAACTTTGGCGATCGGAGCGCTGCTTGCGCTCATTAAAGAAGGCGCTGGCGCACACGCCGCGGCCCCAACGGCTGCCACGCCGATGCCGGTCACAACGCCTGTTGCGATACCCGTGCCCGTCACTGGACGCGCTGGTCCGGTCATGCCGCCGTCCCCCGCGGCTCGAAAAATTCTGGACGAAAAGGGGATTGCGACCACTGATGTAAACGGGTCCGGCAAACGCGGCCAAGTGCTCAAAGAAGACGCGCTTGCCGCCACGCCACGCCCAACGACACCCGCGACCGCGGCGCCAGCCGCTTACACGTCGATCGTGCCTGCCACCTCAGCGCCGGTCGCGCTTCGCGCGCCGTCCCAGGCGACGGACGCCCAACGCGAAGACCGCCAGAAGATGTCGCGCCTGCGCCTGACCATCGCGCGCCGGTTAAAAGACGCACAAAACTCGGCCGCCATGCTGACGACGTTCAACGACGTTGACATGAGCGCAGTCATGAAGCTGCGGCAGGACTACAAGGAGCTGTTTGAAAAGCGCCACGGCACCAAGCTCGGTTTCATGGGCTTTTTCGTCAAGGCCTGCATCCAGGCGCTGCGTGAAGTGCCGGCTGTGAATGCCGAGATCGACGGTGGCGATATCATTTACAAGCACTACTACCACATGGGCGTCGCCGTCGGGACCGATAAGGGCCTCGTTGTTCCCGTTGTCCGCGACGCCGACCAGATGAACCTCGCCGAAATCGAAAAGGCCATTGCTGGCTTCGGCAAAAAGGCGCGCGACGGCAAACTGTCGATCGACGAGATGCAGGGGGGCACGTTTACGCTCTCGAATGGCGGCGTCTACGGCTCCATGATGTCGACGCCGATCTTGAATGCGCCGCAGTCGGGCATTCTGGGTATGCACCGCATCGAGGAGCGTCCCGTGGTGCGCGCCGGCCAGATCGTCATACGCCCGATGATGTACCTCGCGCTCAGCTACGATCACCGTGTCGTCGACGGCAAAGAAGCCGTCACGTTCCTCGTGCGCGTGAAGGAATGCCTGGAAGATCCGCAGCGGTTTGTGCTCGAGCTGTGAAGCAAACCCAGGAAAATGTCGGCTCTTGAACTGATGATGCCCAGCCCGTGAGCCATAAATCTCGTCGCCGCATGCAATTAGGGTGTCCGGCCAAGACCGACCGGACACCCATGGCTTTCAGGCGTACGATTAACCCGCGACAGCTTTGATGCGCGCGATCATCTCGTCAACGGCGACGTCTACTGCGATCTTGTCGTTGAGCACGCGGTTCATCGCCTTGGCCCAAACATTTTCATTGTTGAGGACGGTGAACTTGTAGTTGCGCGTCATTTCGAACGACACGGTGCCGTTGGCGAACTGATCACGCACGGCTTTGCGATGTTGGTCGCCATCCCAGAAGGCAGATTTCTGACCTTCGATCGTGACCGGGAACCAACGGCCGAGCGCCCCTTCGACGTAGGGCGACAGGTTGGCTTCCTCGAGCAGGAAGGACACGAATTCCTTTGCCTTTGGCTTGTTCTTGGCGGCGTCAAAGATCACGCCCACCTTGACGGCGGCGCGATACTGCATGGGCTTGCCATCCGGCTTGTTCGGAAAGCCAGCCGTTGCGATCAGCTCGGTGTAGTTCTTCCTGGCGGTCGCGCGCTGCTCTTCTGTGAGCGTCGCGTTGTTGGCGTCGTCGAGCCACTTGGCCGCAATCGAGATGGTCGCGTTGTGCGTCATCACGGTGGTT
Source organism: Hyphomicrobiaceae bacterium (assembly GCA_031409695.1). Classification (GTDB taxonomy): domain Bacteria; phylum Pseudomonadota; class Alphaproteobacteria; order Rhizobiales; family Hyphomicrobiaceae; genus JABFRJ01. Next base: position 12,935 of record JANNXS010000103.1, on the reverse strand, counting down.
TTGTTGTGGAATGCAACGTTGTTGTCGGGATCTTTCCATGACGTCGACGACGGCGGCGTGCAGCCTTTGGCATAGATCTGCGTGTAGTCGGTCAGGGCAGAAATCAGGCCGGCCTTCACCTTCGGATCATCGAAGCGCAGCTTGCCATCGTCATCGACCAGCTTCACGTCGTAGGCGTCCATGAAGGTCAGGAACGAATAGAAGCTGTCGGTCGAATCGACGCCCATCGGGTTGCCGATGCCGAAGTCGCGCTTGCCCGTCTTGGCGCGAATGCCCGGCTGCACCTTGTCACACCAGAACGACCAATAGCCCTTCCAATCTTTTGGTATGTCGCTGTCCTTGAAACCCGCCTGCTCCAGCATGTCCTTCCAATACTGGATGTGCATCGTCTGCTGTTTCAGCGGATAGGCATAGTAGGCTTTCTTCTTGGTCTTGTCGTTGTAGAGGAAGGTGGTCGACAGCGTGTTTGGCGCGAACTTCGCCTTCATTGGATCGAGGATGCTGCTCAAATCTTCGAGCTTACCCTCTGACGCCCACTTGCCGGCCGTCTGGAAATCGAACGTATCGGCATAGGCGACATCTGGCGTCGAGCCTGAGTCGAGAGCTGCGACGACCTTCGGGATCATGTCCTGGATCGGGTATTGCGATAGCTCGACTTTGACGCCGCTCTTGGCTTCGAACTTTTTGATCGCTTCAAAGAGCGCATCGTCTTCGGCCTTATAGAAGCCCTTGACCCACCAGACGTTCAACTTTTCCTGCGCCGAGGCTGGGCCTGCGGCGAGCAACGCGGCAGCGGCCACGCCTGCAAGCCAGTGACTGGCCTTGCGTCCAAACGTTATCATGCGGTTTCACTCCCTGAGGCGGGCTTCTCGAGCCCGCGCGATTACGGCCCACGCCAATCCGGCTGGGCGCAGCTGCATATGCTTGCAAGCTGGCGCCATGTGGTCACGATCATCGGGGCGCTGTAAAGGCCAGGGAACATCGATTGCACGGTGCCCGGTGGAACAGCTGTCAACTGAACAGCGTTATTCAGCGAACAGGTGGTCAGGGCTAAATTTCGAAGCCAGCCGCTTCCGCGATCTCGGCGCGCAACAGATCGATGCCAACGCCTGTTTCAGACGACGTCGAAATCACGCGCGGAAACGATGTCGGCTCACGTGCGACTGCCTCGGCCACTTCAGCCTCTATTTTGGCGGCTTCAAAGGCGTTCATTTTGTCAATCTTGGTCAACACGACCTCGAATGTGACGGCCGCCTCTTTGAAAAGGGCGAAAATCTCGCGATCAGGCGGCTTGATGCCGTGGCGCGCATCGACCAAAAGGATCACGCGACGCAGGGTCGGGCGCCCGCGCAGGTAGTCGCGTACCACAACATTCCAGGCGTCGACCTTGTCTTTTGGTGCCTCAGCAAAGCCGTAGCCTGGCATGTCGACAAGGTAGAGTTGGAACTCTGGCGGCAGAAAATAATTAAGCTCTTGGGTGCGACCCGGCGTGTTGGACGTGCGCGCAAGTCCCTTATGCCGACACAAGGCATTGATCAAACTGGATTTTCCGACGTTAGATCGGCCTGCAAAAGCGATCTCTGGGCGGTCGGCAGGTGGTAACCAATCAAGTGTCGGCACACTTTTCCAGAACTCAAATGGCCGCCGGAATAGCGCTTCACCGGCGGCAATCGCGGCTTTGGAGATGGTGTTTGTTGGGATGTCTGACATAGCAGGGCTGTAGCACGGCTGGCGGGGCGCGACAGGGGGCGGCTGCAGCAGGGCTACACATCACATCACCACATCATAGCGCCATATTAAGGCTGGTACTCTCGGGCAGTCGAGCCTTTGGCCCGTTTCGTGCTATTTGGCCAGGACTGTTCAATGCGCGCTGTTCGGTGGGCGTTGCACGGTGCGTGCTGGTATGGGGCGTTTTGTTCTGAGGCGGATGCCTTATAACTCGGCCCGGCGTAACTTCGAGGTGCCTCGTGATCTACACAGACCTGCCGTTTTTCCTCGCCGTGATCGCCATTGGCCTCGGCTTGAGCTTGATGACCTACAGGTGGTTCGCAACGCGCTACGATTGGCCGATGGGCACATGGCACCGCAACCGCCCAGCGTTGCCGATCCTGATCGGTTTTCTGGCACTGACAGGCGGTTGTCTGTTTGCATTGGCGCGCGGTTACAGCAACGTTCCCGGCGCGGTCCTGGCTGGTTGGTCAATCGTCGGCTTTGGATTCCTGTTGTCCATTCTGTGGACTGGTTTTCTGCGCGTTGCGTCGCAAGTCTCGCTGATCGCTGCACCGGCCGCTGCGGCTTTGCTGATCCTGTCCTGGTTCGGTGGCCCTGATGCGCTCGAGTATCACACAGTACGCTCAGAAGTGCGCGAACTGCGTCAACTCCTCGAAGAGAGCGGGGCCATTACCGCGCCGCGCGACACACGCGACGGCACTGTCCAGCCGCCTCGCCGCTGATACGTTTAGGTCAGCGTCGCCAACGGGTGCTTCTCGAACACAAGTGTCTTCAAACGCTCTTCGAGCACGTGGGTATAGATTTCGGTCGTTGAGATGCTGGCATGGCCCAGCATCTGTTGGATTGAACGTAGGTCCGCGCCGCGGTCGAGCAAATGGCTCGCAAACGCGTGGCGCAGCACGTGCGGACTGACGCGCTGAGGGTCGATACCCGCCATTTCGGCAAGGCCCTTGAGTTCTAACCCCAGGCCCTGCCGGGTCAGATGTCCCTCAGCCCCGCGTGATGGAAACAACCATCGCGACGTAATTTGTGGCGATAGGCCCTCGGCGCCGGTCTCGGCCAATGTCAGCAGTCGATCGAGAGCCACGCGGGCCGCCATGTTGAGCGGCACCATCCGCTCGCGGCCACCTTTGCCCTTCACCGTCAGCATACGACCGTCGCCGGACAAAACGGAGCGCGGCAGCGTCACAATCTCCGTTGCGCGCAATCCGGTGGCATACAGGACCTCGATCAGCGCATGCAGGCGGACGGTGCGCAGATGCTCGCGCCCTGTCGTTCCCCCAATCGCGCGTTCAGCGGCCGAAATCAGCCGGTCCACCTCGGCAATTGACAGGGTCATGGGGAGAGATCGCTGCGTCTTCGGCCCCGCAAGGCGTGCGGCCGGATCATCCTCGATTAAATCATCAGCCGCGAGAAATTTGAACAATTGTCTGATGGCTGACAGTTTTCGCGCGCGTGAAGCCGGGGCAAGGCCGGTCTCGCTGAGGCGCTGCATGTAGGCGCTGAGGTGCGTCGTCTCAACTTCGGCAAGCGCGAGGCTTTGTGCTGCGAGGAACCCGGTGAGATCTGTGAGATCACGACGGTAAGCGTCGAGCGTGTTGGTGCTTGCCCCGCGCTCCGAGGCGAGCATGTCTAGGAAGGCTGTGATGTGCGAATCAGGTTGCATGGCTCCAAACTATTGGCACGCCCAGCGTTTATCAGGCCCGCGTTTGTGAGGCCCGATTGCAAAATTATTTTGCTATTTCGGCGTTGAGATGCGGCCAACCGACCACTGATGAGTTGATTGCGGACCGGCAAACGCTTACCTCTGCGGCCAAACTTATAGGAGCAACCGATGTTTGACGCCAAAAGCCTGATCGAGATGATGATGAAGGGGGCCGCCGGCCAAGCGCCGCAAGCTCCACAGCAGAACGCGGGTGGCATGGGCGGTCTTGGCGATCTGCTGGGCAAACTCGGCGGTATGGCGCAAGGCGGAGCCCAAGGCGGCGGCCTAGGTGACCTGCTGGGCAAGCTTGGCGGCGCGGGGCAGACGCGGTCGGCAGCGCCGACGCAGGGCCAAGGTGACATGGGTGGGGGCCTCGGCGATCTGTTGAAGCAGCTTGGCGGCGGCAGCGGGCAGGCGGGTGCCCCCGGTGGTCAAAGTGGCGGCCAAAGCGGCGGTCTCGGCGGCGGTCTTGAAGACATGCTGCGCAAACTGCAGGGCCAGATGGGCGGCGCCCAGGGTGGAGCCCAACAGGGTGGTCAACAGGGCGGCGGCCTGATGGACATTCTAGGCACCATCCTTGGTCAGGCGACTTCAGGCGTAAAAGATGGCGCCCAGCGCGTTGACGATATGACGGGCGCCTCAGCCCGCATGAAGCAGGCAACAGGCCATGCCCCAGGCGACGTTATGGAGCAGTTGAAAGAGCTTGTGCGCCAGAACCAAGTCGGCGCCGCCGCAGCAGCCGGCGGCCTCGGCGCCGTCGTGCTTGGCACCAAGACCGGCCGGTCGGTTGCAAGCCGTGCGGCCAAACTCGGTGGCCTCGCCCTCATCGGTGGTCTCGCTTATAAGGCCTTGCAGAATTATCAGGCTGGCCGGCCACTCGTCTCGGGCGTTGCCGATGTGACGACTGCACCGGCCGGTTCCGGCTTTGAGCCCCAGGCTGTGACGCAGCATTCAGCCCTGCTCTACATCCGTGGCATGATTGCTGCCGCAGCCGCCGACGGGCGCATTGACGCAGCCGAACAGACAAAGCTGATGGGCTCGCTGCAGCAGGTGGGCATCAACGCGGAGGCTGAGGAATTCCTCGCCAACGAACTGAACAACCCAGCCACGGCCGAGCAACTTGCGTCCCAATGCCAGACCCAGGAGGAAGCGGTCCAACTGTTCACAGCCGCCCGCCTCGCCGTCGACATGGACGAGCAAGCCGAGCATGATTTCCTCGTGGCACTGGCAACGGCCCTGGGGCTCGACAACAAGCTGGTACAGCACATCGACGCGAGCGCTCGCGCGTAAGCCATCGTGCCAACGATAGATCCGCCGGTGCTGATTTTCGGACCATTCCCCGATGATCGGTATCCGGCGGCTAATATTTGAGGACGGCCGCTCGCAGCTTACCCAGATGCGAGCGGCCCATGTTAATTACTGGTCGAAAGCTCGGCTGGTTGGGCCGCGCCGCTTGCCTCGAGACCGAAGACAACCGGACACCACGTTTCCTTTGCCCGGCGGCATTCAATTTGATAATGTCTGACGCAGCGCGGTCATCGACAGGGCTGTATCTCGGAGACTGACCCGCACATGCCCCTTGAGGTCACCCGCCCGCTTAAAGTTTTCCGTCATTGGGCGATGCTGCCGCCATGTTTGCTTTGGGCCATTATCCTATCGGGCTGTGCCTCATTGCCCTTGCGGGACGCGGTGCCTGAACGTCTCGCGTCTACCGCGGAACTACCAGGGCTGTCACAAGTGCGGGTGTGGGGCGATGAAGCGGGGGGCGCCCTGCAACGGTTCATGACCACAGAAGCCGCGCAGGCAAAATCGAGAAGGTCCGGCGTCGCAAAAGGCCGAGCTGTTACGGACCATATTTTGGCAATTTCCGGGGGTGCCGATGACGGCGCATTCGGTGCCGGGCTGCTGGTTGGGTGGTCAAAGGCCGGGACGCGCCCCGAGTTCGCCGTCGTCACCGGCATCAGTGCCGGGGCGTTGATTGCGCCCTTCGCCTTTCTTGGGACGGGATATGACCGCCACCTGGAAGCCTTGTTCATTCAGTACGGCGGCGATGACATCTACCGAGCCAACGTCGTCTCTGGTCTGCTCGGCGGCATGGCACTCGCCGACAGTGCGCCCCTGGCAGCACTGATCGCAAAGTACGTCGACAAACGCATGGTTGCGCGTTTGGCAGAAGAACGCGCAAAGGGTCGCCTCCTGATCATCGGGACCACGAACCTCGACGCACAGCGCCCCGTTTTCTGGGACATTGGCCGGATCGCACAGAGCTCGAGACCAGACGCCATCGATACAATCCGCAATATCCTATTGGCTTCAGCCTCGCTGCCGGGGCTATTCCCGCCGGTCAAAATCAAAGTCAGTGCGGGTGACAAGACCTTTGAAGAGTTGCACGTCGATGGTGGCCCGACTCGCGAGGTGTTTCTCGCGCCGAACGATTTCTCTTTCCAGGCATTTGACAGGCGCGTTGGGCAAGTTGTGACGCGCAAATTGTGGGTGATACGCAATGGCAAACTTCAGCCTGAGTACGCACCTGTCGATGCAACGGCACTGGCGATCAGCGCGCGATCAATCGCAACTTTGACTAAGTACCAAGGCATCGGCGACCTCGCGCGCATCTTTCATAAAACGCAAACCGAAGGCGTCGATTTCAATTTGGCTTCAATACCAATTGGTTTTTCGGCCCCCCGCGCGCAACCGTTTGATCGCGCCTATATGAAAGCGCTGTTCGATGTCGGGGTGACGTTTGGCAAGTCAGGTGCGTCCTGGGCCAAGGTCCCGCCGGGCGTGATGACCGCCGTGCAGTGATGTGCGCCAGCCAATCGCAACTGCCTGTCTTCAGGTTCCTCAAGTCCGGCGTGTTCCATTGCAGCAGAACTCCAAGATTTCAGCGTTTCTTCGTCACGAAGCGGCGGCTGGCGTCCTTGTCATGTGTGCCGCGGCGCTGGCGCTGATCACCGATAACTCCCCGCTCAGTGCGCTGTATCGAGCGCTCCTCGACGCGCCCGTCATGCTTCGCATTGGCGCTTTTGAACTTAACAAGACGCTGCTGCTCGCAATCAACGATGGGCTGATGGCGGTGTTCTTTCTGCTCATTGGGCTTGAGATCAAACGCGAAATCCTGCTGGGTGAGCTTTCAACACGGGATCAGGCCTTGCTGCCGGTTCTGGCTGCAATCGGCGGTATGGTCGTGCCAGCAGCTATCTATGCCCTGATCAATGCGGGTGATCCGACAGCGCTGCGTGGCTGGGCCATTCCAGCTGCCACGGACATTGCCTTCGCCTTGGGGGTGTTGGCGCTGCTTGGTTCGCGTGTGCCGACTTCACTGAAGGTGTTTCTGCTTGCATTGGCGATCATCGATGACCTAGGCGCCATCGTCATCATCGCCGTCTTCTATACCGCGAACCTTTCGTTCGGTGCGTTGTCCATGGCACTGATCGGCGTGGCAACACTTGCGATCTTTAATCGCTCAGGCATCAAGCGTATTGCCCCCTACATCCTCATGGGTGTTCTGATCTGGGTGTTCGTTCTCAAATCCGGAATTCATGCGACGCTGGCCGGGGTCGTCGTTGGGCTTGCCATCCCTATTTCAGCTGACGGTGGCGAAGAGGACAGCCCACTGCATCGCCTTGAGCACACGCTTCATCCTTGGGTCGCGTACGCGATTTTGCCGGTTTTTGCCTATGCCAACGCGGGTGTCTCGTTCTCTGGCATGTCGCTCGCTGGTTTCCTGCAACCCGTACCGCTCGGCATCATGCTGGGACTTGTGCTCGGAAAACCGATTGGTATTTTCGGTGCTACTTGGCTGGCGGTGCGCGCAAAACTGTGCCGACTGCCGGCGGGCGCAACGTGGCTGCATGTGCTTGGCGTCGGATTGCTCGGCGGCATCGGGTTCACCATGAGCCTGTTCATTGGTATGTTGGCATTCCCGGATCCGTCCTACGCCGCATCCATTCGGTTGGGCGTGCTGGGCGGTTCGGTTTTGGCGGCCATCAGCGGGTACCTCGTGCTACGTGCCGCGCAAGTCACTACTGGGTCAAAGTGAGCGACTTCGAGGGCGTCGGACCTGAGACGGCCACGACCTCGCCGCCAGGTCACGGCTGCAGGCTTGGCGGGGGAAGACGCCTGGGGAACGGGGAGGACTAAAAAGAGGTAGACACGGTCAGCAGGCTTTCGCTTAACCGTCATAGAACTGCGCCTTTGTCCGCCTAAGGCTTGCGGTCGGCGACATATAGCTTCCTCGCGTTCTTTGGAGCCTGGCATGGCGACCATCCTTTCCGTTCATGGCACCTGGGCGCACGTCGACGCGGCATGGAACCCCGTCGAATACGCCGAAGTTGGGCCGGAACCCGGCTCGCCAGAGGCCCTGGTGCGGCCGTGGTGGGCCGCCGGAAGCGCGTTCGAACACGAGATGAAGTCGCATGTAACAGGCGTTGATGGTCCGGCTCATGTGGAGCGCTACTTGTGGAGCGGCACGAACAGTGAAATCGAGCGACGCGCCGCCGGGCGTGCCTTGTATGATCGGTTGCTGACTTACGAAGCGCGCCGCGAACCCTATTGCGTGATCGGTCACAGCCATGGCGGATCCGTGATTGCCGAAGCTTTGATCCAAGCCGCCATGCGGCGCAACCAACTGCCCCATATGACCAGCTGGATCACCGTTGGGACACCGTTCATCAGATTTCAGCCCGAGCAATTCTTCTTTCAGCGCTTGAACCTGCTCGGCAAAGTCATCTGGATTGCCTCGTGGATGCTGTTTTTGATGTTCGCAGTTTATGCAGCGTTCGCGGTTGCCGCGGATGGCGCTGCGCTTTTTTCCAGTTTTTCACGGTGGGTTCTGGCGGCGGCCGGCGCAATGATGTGTTTGCCGATCATCGGTTCCTATGTCTCTTTGCGATACCTCGACCGACAGACGCTGTCTCGACAACGGCCCAGATTGCAACGAAAGGCCGCTGATTACTTCGGTGCCCGTTGGCGCAGCCTGACGCATCCGGAGGACGAAGTCGTGGAGGGCCTTGAGTACCTGCCTGCGGCGCGCTTTGCCGTGTTCGAGCGGGATTTCGCCGTTCATCGGCTCACGTTCCTCTCGGTGCTCGCGCTGCCTTTGCTTTACCTGTCAATCCTCAGCATGCCGAATGTCATGGTGGGTATCGCAGATGGACTTCGTCGGCATGTGTATGGACTTGAGGTGGATGCGGCTTTGGAGAAAAGCCTTAGGCAACTCAAACGTGACGTACCTTCTCCTGGACAAGTGCTGCCAGATCCAAATCTGATGGGGCCACCAGCGCCACGTGGCGCAGATCGCGACGCGTTGTTGCGCGACTACTGGACCAAACGCCGAGACCTCGAGGCACGCCATCATGACGTACGCTCCGTCGATCGCGCGCTGCGTTTTAAACAGCGGTTCTTTGAGATCGACGAAACGCCATGCCCGAACAACCAGTTGTGCGGTGGGGGTAAGAACCTGAGAATCAATGCAGCCTTGCTGTTGCACATCGTGACGGACGAACTGTCATGGCTGTTTGGCGCCGAAAGCCTTGAGGATTGGTCAGGACGGACAGCCTTAACCTTGATCGGTCCGATGGTCTTGGTTCCCCTCGTGTCTGGTCTGCTTGCGATCGGCATCATGGGGTTGTTCTGGGTGGTTGCTAAAATTCTGAGTTTCGCCCTAGCACGTGGCCTGAACGCTGCGACACGGCGCGAAGTAAGCCGGTCCTTGCTTGGCAATGACACCAGCGGGGAGGTCGCGACTGGCGTGCTCGACCGGCCAGTTTGGTTGTCGCAATCGCCGCCGCGATTGCCGTTGATGGTTGCCCGCGCGATCACTGAGCATAGCGATATTCAGGCGCGAAACTCGATTGCCAAGTTCAGACGCGGCATCGGCCAGCTCAACGCGTCGGGCGACGATCGCGCGGCCGATCCGCTGGCGGACGTCTATTTCACTTGGCGCGAGCTGGTACACTCCAGCTATTTCGAGGTAGCGGCGTTCCGTCGGGTGGTGGTCGAGACGATCATCTTGAGCGATGGCTTTCGAGCCCGGCCAGACCGCACGCCAGAACTCACAGCGGAGGAACGCCAGACCGGATCGGTTGTCCGAGCATAGGGTCGGTACGATTTTTTCGGACATGCCAATATGCCTGCACCGGTTTGCGCCGATCAGCCGAATATCTTGGTGAAACACCTGCCGTCTGCTTTAGATATGCATGCGCGCGGTGGATCTGCGCCGTGATGGATTTGAACATGACCACGTCGCTGCCTGACCCGCGCCGCCATGCCTACCGTGACGACCTCGCAGCCGAGAGCCTGCGCGGCACAGTGATTGCGCCCCGCTATGTGGGTGGCGAGCCGCGGCAAGTGGCGGCTGCACATATTGCGTTGCGCAAAGACCCCGACTGGAGCCTTGGCCTGGAGAGCGAGTTGCTATTTGGTGAAGCGGTTACCGTTTACGACGATGTCGGTGGCTGGGCCTGGGTGCAGGCGAAGCGGGATGGCCACGTCGGTTATGTGCCGGTGACGGCGCTCGGTGAGACGATGATCGAGCCCACGCACCACGTCCGTGCCATCGGCACGTTCGTTTACCCGGAACCGAACATCAAGACGCCGCCGGCCATGCATCTTTCGCTCAATGCGGCTTTATCGATTCTCGAAACGCGCGAGCGGTTCGCTGCGCTCGCGACCGGTGGTTTCGTCATCGCGCATCATCTCGCGGCGCTTGACCAACCGGCACGAGATTTTGTCGCTCTGGCCGAGCGCTTCGAGGGCACTCCTTACCTCTGGGGCGGACGCACGCGCATCGGCCTCGATTGTTCCGGTCTGGTTCAATTGGCCATGGACGCCGCCGGACTCGCCTGCCCGCGCGACACGGATATGCAGCGCGCGGACGTTGGCGCTGAAGTCCTCATCCCCGCGCCCCTGACCGAGCCGAAATCCGAACACGCTGATGTCGAAGGCCTGCAGCGGGGCGATTTGATTTTCTGGCAGGGGCACGTTGGCATCATGACAGATGCTCACATGCTGCTGCATGCTAACGGCCACCACATGTCGACAGTCGTCGAACCGGTCATCGACGCAGCGGTGCGCATGTTTCGCCAGGAGGCGAGCGTGGTCACGGCCGTCAAGCGACCGAGCGGCCTCTCGGCGATCGCGAGCCGCCCATGAAACGGCTTGGGTTAAAGTGGCCGGGGTTAAAGTGGCCGGGGTTAAAGTGGTGGGGTTTAGTTAGCCTTGGATCAGGTCTGCTGGTCTGTGCGGCCCAGGCCGAATGCCGCCTCGAAAACGGCCCGGAGCGCACCGTTGCGCGGGTGATTGATGGCGAAACGGTTCAACTCGACGATGGGAGCACGATCCGCCTCGCGGGATTTCTAGCGCCGCGCGCGAGCGATACGAGCGTTGCCGAAGACCGCTGGCCGCCCGAGGCCGCGGCCCGGGCAGCACTGGATGCACTCGTCACGGCAAAAGCCGTTCGTCTCCAGTTTGATGCGACGCGTCGCGATCGCCATGGCAACACGTTGGCACACCTGATGCTCGCGTCCGACCCGGACGGGCCAAGCGTACAGGCGCGATTGCTTGCCAGCGGCCATGGGCGGGTCGATGCTATCGTCGGGCAACGCGGCTGCATCGATGAACTGCTCGCCGCTGAGACTGGTGCAAGAGCCACTGCGCGTGGGCTGTGGACGGAACCAGCCTATCGGGTGCGCATCGCTGTGCCCGCCCGTGATGTCCTGGCCTTTCGTGGCACCTTCCAGGTTATCACGGGCACGGTTGTTCGCGTCGAGACCGGGCGTGGTGTCACGCGCCTGATGTTAGGCGAGGACGGGATCTCGGGCAAAGATTGGCGGCGCGATCTGGCACTCGTGGTCCGGTCGACGGATCGCGACACAGCGGGTCTATTCGGTGGGGATCTGAAACGACTTACGGGGCGCCAGGTGGAGGTGCGTGGATGGCTGACGCAGCGTCTGTCCGGCGGGCCGGAAATAGATCTCTCGATGGCCGGCCACATGCGCCTGCTTGATGGTAACCCAACGCCTCTGTCGCCAAACCGGCGTCCGGTGCGGTGAGGCAGTCCTTAACCAATTCAAGCGAAGCGGCCTAACAAGGCGACGTCACAAGGTATTGAGCACATATCGCAATTCGCGATCCTTTGTTGCAATTCTCCAGCCTGTGTGATCAACGGGCCCGGAGATAACCCCCGGAGTTCCCCATGAGTACCGCTGCTGACGAGCGCGCCCGCTACCTCGCTGCCAAGAAGCGCGTTGGCGCTATGCGCGGCGTTTACCTGCATGCAGCCATTTTTGCCGTCGTCATGATCGGTCTGGTCGGGATCAACCTCTACACTGGCGGTGGCATGTGGTCGCTTTGGCCCATCGCTGGCTGGGGCGTTGGTGTCGTGGCCCATGCGGCCGCCGTCTTTGGTCGCATGCCGAAGACCGTTTCCGAATGGGAAGAGCGCAAGATGCGTGAGTTGACCGAGCGCCGCTGAACTCTCGTGCTCGGGTCGATGCTTCCTCCACTTCCCTTACAAGTTGGCGCGCGCTAAGGGTTGACGAATACGTCAGCTTTACGGACATATGGCCCATGTACACTGCTGCCAGCCTGAAGCGCGCCCTTCGCCTGCCCTTGATTGGGGCGCCACAGTTTATCGTCTCCGGGCCGGAGCTCGTGATTGCGCAGTGCAAGGCGGGCATTGTCGGTTCGTTTCCGGCACTTAACGCGCGGCCGAAGGAACTGCTCGACGAGTGGCTGCAGCGTATCAAAGAAGAGCTCGCAGCCCACGACCGCGCCCATCCCGAGGCACCATCGGCGCCGTTCGCCGTCAACCAAATCGTGCACAAGTCAAACGATCGCCTGGAGCACGACGTCGAAATCTGCATCAAACATAAGGTGCCGCTCGCCATCACCTCGCTTGGTGCACGGGAGGACGTGTACAAGGCCTTCGCCGCGGCCGACACACTGGTGCTGCACGACATCATCAACGTTACCTATGCTCGTAAGGCCATCGAGAAAGGGGCGGGTGGTCTTGTCGCCGTTTGTGCGGGCGCCGGTGGACACGCCGGCCGCCTGTCGCCGCTAGCCCTGATCCAGGAAATTCGTGAGTTCTACGACGGACCGGTCGCGCTTTCCGGCGCCGTTGCCCACGGCCGCTCTATCCTCGCTGCCGAAGCTCTCGGCGCGGATTTTGCCTACGCGGGCTCGATGTTCATCGCCGCTAAGGAGGCCAACGCGATCGACGGCTACAAGCAGGATATCGTCGACAACGGAGCCGACGGCATCATCTATACCAACCTGTTCACGGGCGTGCACGGTAACTACTTGAAATCGTCGGTCATCCGCGCCGGCCTCGACCCCGAAAACTTGCCCGAAAGTGACCCTTCCAAAATGGATTTCGGCTCCAACCGCGCTCCAAAGGCGTGGAAAGAGATTTGGGGCTCTGGTCAGGGCATCGGCGCCGTCAAAGCCATTGAACCGGTTGCGGCCCAGGTCGATCGCCTCGAAGCGCAATACA
>JANNXS010000102.1:0-5652 GCA_031409695.1 Hyphomicrobiaceae bacterium | reverse complement strand
TGCTGGCCGCAGCCGTTGCTGTCGTTGGTGTGTTTGAAGAATGGGGGTGGCAGCCGCTTGCGCGCCTGATGGCGCAGATCGCCAAGCTAAAGCCTATAGCCGCTTTTGAAAATGCCGTCCGGCGCTTGCCCCCCTATGGGGCGCTATCCGTGTTTGCGTTGCCGTCGATCCTGATTCTGCCGCTGAAACTAGTAGCGCTATACCTCATCGCGCAAGGCCATGCTGTCAGTGCGGCTGCACTATTCATCGGCGCCAAGCTCGCTGGCACGGCTTTGTTGGCCCGCCTGTTCACACTGACCGAGCCAGCCTTGATGCGGATCTTTTGGTTCAAACGAGCCTACAATATCGTTATGCCTCTGAAGCACGCCCTCACGGACTGGGTGCGCTCAAGTGTGGTCTGGCAGAGTGGCCGCGTGTTTAAAGCGCGCACCAAGGCCGTACTGCGGCCGTATGTAGGCGCCATCCGCGCACGGATCGCTGCAGTCAAAGCGCGATTGTTTGGAGCATCTTGATTTGTGTGGGCGCCGAAGGCTGGCGTACTCCTTACGCCGCCTGCTCCGTTTTCAGGCCAATCGGATCGTAGTTCAGCACTGGCCCGAGCCAGCGCTCGGCCGTCTCGATGTCCCAACCCTTGCGCGCTGCATAGTCTTCAACCTGGTCTCGCTCGACCTTTCCGACGCCGAAGTAATGGCTGCCAGGATTGGCACAATATAGCCCTGAAACAGCCGCCCCTGGCCACATGGCAAAGCTTTCCGTGAGGCTGATGCCAGCCTGTTCCTCCGCGTCGAGCAGCTGGAAAATGGTCCCTTTTTCGGTGTGCTCAGGCTGTGCCGGGTAGCCAGGTGCCGGACGGATACCCACATATTTCTCGAGGATCATATCCTCGTTTGTGAGGTCTTCGTTTGGCTGATAGCCCCAGAACTCGCGACGCACGCGCATATGCATATGTTCGGCGAGGCTTTCGGCCAGTCGATCCGCCAACGCTTTCAGAAGAATACGGCCGTAATCGTCGGTCTTTGCAAAGTGTCGTTCCAGCGCCTCTGCTTCGCCGATTCCTGTCGTAACAGCGAAACCGCCAATCCAATCGGCGATACCTAGATCCTTTGGTGCAATGAAGTCAGCGAGCGCCGTGTGGGCACGGTCTTTGTTGTTGTCGCGGGCGATCTGTTGGCGCAGCGTGTGGAGCATCGTGCGGCGCGTTTTGCGATCCTCCCCGGTATAGACTTCGATGTCGTCGCCGACGCTGTTGGCTGGCCAGAAGCCAATCACAGCATTGGCGGTCACCCACTTCTCAGCAACCATGCGCTTCAGGATCGCTTGGGCGTCGGCAAACAGTTTCGTCGCTTCCTCGCCAACGATCTTGTCGTTGAGAATGCCAGGGTAGCGCCCGGCGAGTTCCCAGGTTTGGAAGAACGGCGTCCAGTCGATGGTGTCGACGAGTTTGCCGAGGTCGTAGCTCTTGAACGTCTTGGTGCCCGTAAAAGTCGGCTGGACCGGTTTAACCTTGTCCCAGTCGATACGGAAGCGGTTGGCGCGCGCGGCCGCCAGCGTGATGCGTCGCTTTTTGGCTTCGCTCTTGAGGTGGTTTTCGCGGATCTTGCGGTATTCGGCCGTGACGGTTTCGAGGTACGGCGCTTTTTTCTCAGGTGACAACAAGCTCGAGACGACACCGACGGCGCGGCTGGCATCAAGCACGTAAACGGCATTGCCCTTGCTGTAGTTGGGCGCGATTTTCACGGCCGTGTGCACACGGCTTGTCGTTGCGCCACCGATCAACAGCGGCACATTCATTCCAGCGCGTTCCATTTCAGCCGCAACCGTACACATCTCATCGAGCGACGGCGTGATCAAGCCGGACAGTCCGATAATATCAGCGTTCTCTTTCTTGGCGACCTCGAGAATCTTGGCCCACGGCACCATGACGCCCAGATCGATGACCTCATAATTGTTGCACTGTAGGACGACGCCAACGATGTTTTTGCCGATGTCGTGCACGTCGCCTTTCACCGTCGCCATGATGATCTTGCCAGCGGCGGGCTTTGAGGCGAGGCCCGAGGCGATTTTTTCGGCTTCAAGATAGGGCTGCAGATAGGCAACGGCCTGTTTCATAACGCGCGCGGATTTCACCACCTGCGGCAAGAACATTTTTCCCGCGCCAAACAGATCGCCAACCACGTTCATGCCGGCCATCAACGGGCCCTCGATGACATGCAACGGCTTGTCGAGCTCGCGGCGGGCCTCTTCCGTGTCCGTCTCGATGAACTCCGTGATGCCATGCACGAGTGCATGCTTAAGGCGCTCGGTCACCGACACATCGCGCCACGCGAGGTCAGCCACCTTCTGTTGGCCCTTCTCGCCCTTGAAGCGACCCGCAATTTCGAGCAGTCGGTCGGTTGCGTCCGGGCGGCGATTGAGCACCACGTCTTCGCACAGCTCGCGCAGTTCCGTTGGGATGTCGTCATAGACGGCCAACTGGCCGGCGTTGACGATGCCCATATCCATACCGGCCTGAATAGCGTGGTACAGGAACACCGAGTGCATGGCCTCGCGCACGGGCTCGTTGCCACGAAACGAGAATGACAGGTTCGAAACGCCGCCGGAAATATGCACGAGCGGCATGCGTCGCTTGATCTCGCGCGTGGCCTCGATGAAGTCGACGCCATAGTTGTTGTGCTCCTCGATGCCAGTCGCAACCGCAAAAATGTTCGGGTCGAAGATGATGTCTTCGGGCGCGAAGCCGATTTTCTGCGTCAGCAAGTCATACGCCCGCTGACAGATCTCGACTTTACGATCCTTTGTGTCAGCCTGGCCTTTTTCATCGAACGCCATGACCACGACGGCCGCCCCATAGCGCAAGCACTTCTTCGCCTGCTCCAGGAATTGGGCCTCGCCCTCTTTCATGGAGATCGAATTGACGATCGACTTGCCCTGCACGCACTTCAGGCCCGCCTCGATGACGGTCCACTTTGAACTGTCGATCATCAGCGGAACGCGCGAAATGTCGGGCTCTGAGGCGATCAACGACAGGAACGTGACCATGGCCCGCTCGCTGTCGAGCAAGCCCTCGTCCATGTTGACGTCGATGACCTGCGCGCCACTCTCGACCTGCTGGCGCGCGACTGTCAGGGCGGCCGTATAATCGCCAGCCTCGATCAGCTTGCGGAACTTCGCCGAGCCCGTGACGTTGGTGCGCTCACCGACATTGATGAAGGTCGCGGCGGCGCTGCGCGGGGCGGACGTGCCGGAAGTGGAAGTGGTGGTCATGTTTGTACTCTGCTCATTCTCTGTCTTCGCGTGAGGCGCGCTGCGTCACCCACTCCACTGTCATCCTACCCCTTGTGGGTAGGACCCATTCATCCGCTTGCTGTGCGTTCGTTGTGAAGCACCCCGTTGCGACTTCCCTGTTTCATCCGCACCGTTCGAACCCGCTGCACAAAAGTTCTTCCCACACGGGTTAGGATGACAGGCGTGGGGCGGAGACGTTGGTGTGTTCAGCGACGTCTTGGAAGGCGGAACCTGAACTGGGGGTGGTCGTATTTTATCCAGATACTCGGTCGTTCAATGGAAAGGACAACTCAGGCCTTCGCATCAATACCGACGTGTTGCAGCTCGCTCGTCAGTTTTTCGAGGACGTGAACGAGATAGCGCTCAACACTCACTCGCACTTCCGCCTCCAAAATCGCGTAAACTTTAAAGTCAGCGATTTCATTGAACACTCCATTCACGACACTCTCACCACTAACAACAATATCTGGGGCCGTGGTCCCGCTACTGACCAACGCCGTGCGTACAACCGCATCGCGGTGCCAATCGTACTCTTTAAGGGCCGACAAGCCGCGATCGATCACTGATAGCGGGATCATGATAACCTACCCTCTCGCTTGAATATCGAGCCGATGCAGCTTGATCCTCCGGATGTCCGCGATCACCTCGAAGTCGTTGTCATTGTGCACGAGGTGCATGCGGTTCTCGAGCGCGAGCTGCGCGATGCAGCAGTCGTGGATGCTGCGCACCGTTTTGCCCTTTCGCCCGAGATCGAAGTGCATCCGTGCTGCTGCCGCCCACGTGTCCGGCGCCATCTCGACGTAGTTCTGTAGTTCGAGGTAGTCGGCGAACACGTCCCATTGCTCCTCAGTCTTGCAACCCTGCAGCAATTCGATCTGAGTGAAGCGAGTTAGAACAAACTCCCGGCCGCGAATGAACTTTTTGAAACGATCTCGACGTTGCCCGGACTTGTCTCGAAAAATCGGGACCAAAATCGAAGTGTCAATCAGCATCGTAGCGTCCACGGCGGGCCTTCTTGTGGTCGAACGCCGGGTCGATGTCGATGCGACCGACCAAGTCGAGCAAGTCCTTCTTCTTCTTCGACTTGATGAGAGCACGAAGTGCCATATCGACGACGTCTTTTTTCGTCTTGGCTCCGGATACTTTCATCGCTTCCTCGACGATTTTATCATCCAGTTCGATGTTCGTGCGCATATCAGTTCCCATGTGCATTTCGATACACATCATACACACGAGCCATATGAAGCTCAACCCGCCACAAACGCTTCCAGCCCGCTCAACCGCATCTTCGGCGCAATCTCCGGCAGCTTGCGCGGTGTGTGCTTCATCACATGCGCGCGCACGTGGGCGATATGCTCGGGCGTTGATCCGCAACAGCCGCCGACCATGTTGACGAGGCCTTCGGCAGCCCACGGTTCGATCTGGCAGGCCATCTCGTGGGGCGTCTCGTCATACTCGCCCATGGCGTTTGGCAGGCCCGCATTCGGATAGGCCGACACATACACATCCGCGATGCGCGAGAGTTCGGCCACATAAGGGCGCATGGGCTCAGCGCCAAGCGCGCAGTTAAGACCGATGGAAAACGGCTTCAAGTGGCGCATGGAGTACCAGAACGCCTCCGTGGTCTGGCCTGAAAGCGTGCGGCCCGAGCGATCGGTGATGGTGCCAGAGATCATCAACGGCAGTTCAACGCCGCTGTCGTCGTAGGCGTCGAGCACGGCCATGCCGGCGGCCTTGGCGTTGAGGGTGTCAAAAATCGTTTCGATCATGATGATGTCGACGCCACCTTCGATCAGGCCCCTGGCCTGTTCGAAATACGCATCGCGCAACTCGTCGAATGAGGTGTTGCGAAATTCGGGGCGGTTGACATCTGGCGACAGCGATGCAGTCCGGTTGGTCGGGCCAATGGCGCCGACGACCCAACGCATTTTTCCGTCGTTCTTTTCCGCGGCATCGACCGCGTCACGCGTCAGCTTCGCTGCAGCGACGTTCATCTCATATGACAGGCTTTCCATCCCGTAGTCGGCCATGGAAATGACCTGTGCATTGAACGTGTTGGTCGAAATCAGATCGGCACCTGCGTTTATGTACGCCGTGTGAATATCGCTGATGATCTGGGGCTGGCTCAGCACCAATAGGTCATTGTTGCCTTTGACGTCGCGGTTCCAAGACTTGAAGCGCTCGCCACGATACCCGGCTTCGTCCAGCTTGTGCTCTTGGATCATAGTGCCCATGGCGCCATCGATGATCAAGATTCGCTCTTTCGCAGCCTGATGCAAAGCTTTGGTCCGTGTCTGGTGATCCATATCTCGTTCTTTCTAACGTCTGCCTGTGCTGGTCAGCACAGCGAAAGATCCCATGATGAAG
>JANNXS010000101.1:0-11786 GCA_031409695.1 Hyphomicrobiaceae bacterium | reverse complement strand
ATTGGGTACAAAGGCGCAGAAATGGCGGGTGCGCGGAAATTCCAGGCCATGTTCGAGCTGCATATCGAGCAGGGGCCGATCCTTGAGGCTGAAAACACGACTATCGGCGTGGTGCAGGGCGTGCAGAGCATGCGCTGGTATGAGGTGACCGTCCGGGGGCAGGACGCGCACACGGGCGCAACGCCCATGTATCTGCGCCGCAATGCACTGCTGGGTGCGGCTCGCATCATAGATCGCATCGATGCCATCGGGCACGGCTACGAGAGCGCCGTCGCAACCGTCGGCTTGATCGAGAGCCGGCCGAACAGCCGCAACGTTATTCCTGGTGAAGTCTTCTTCACCGTCGACCTGCGCCATCCCGACGACGCGGTCGTAGCGGCTATGGAGGCTGACTTCCGAAATGCACTTTCTGAAGTGCTGCCGCCGCTCAAGCTCACGTGGGACGAGGCTTGCATCTGGATTCAGCCAGCGGTTCGGTTCTCGCCCGAGTTGATCGCCTGCGTGCGTGAGGGCGCCCAAAAATCCGGTTACACGACCCGGGACATGGTCTCCGGTGCTGGCCACGACGCCGCCTACACCAGCCGGGTCATGCCAACCACGATGATCTTCGTGCCCTGCGCGGGTGGCATCTCCCACAATGAGGCGGAGTCGGCGACGCGTGAAGATTGTGCCGCAGGCGCGCAGGTACTGCTAAACGCCGTGTTGGCCTACGACGTGCGGTTGGCGGGTGGCTGAGCCAAAGCATTGGCCGACCAACGCCGTACCCCGACTGTCTTATCCCCCGACTGTCTTATCCCCCGACTGTCTTATCCCCCGACTGTCTTATCCCTATGTCGCATCCTTTGCCACACGGCCGGCGCAGTCTCGCCCCGCTCCGGTCGCGAACCAATTGTTAACCGAGGGGGATTAGTCCTGCTCATGTCGTGAGGGGGACTGAAGGTAACGCCGGTGCTGGTGCAGGCCAAAGGCCGGTGCATCGTAGGACAGTGCAGATGAAGAAGCCGACCGAAGCCCTGTCCCGACGTGATCTCCTGAAATCGTTCGGTCTCGCGGGTCTGTTGATGCATCCGGTTCTGCGTTCGGTCGCTTACGCCGCGCCGACGCCCTTTGATAAAGCCCCGCGTTACGTGCTGTTTTTCAAGGGCGGTGCATTTTATCCGGCCAAAACCAATCCGTCGTCCCTCGGTGATCTCGCTGGGACGCCGATTGCGCCCCTCCAATCGCATGCCGACGACATCATCCTGTTCAAGGGCATGAACATTCATTCTGGTAGCCCGAAAACCAACGGCTACAAGGAAGAGCATGCGGCCGGCATCTACGGATGCACCACGGGTGATGCGTACAAATATTATAAGAACGACAGCTACTTTGCCTACACCGACAACGAGTCGATCGATGTCCGCATCGCTGATCACTACAAGCAGCGCGCTGACCTGAAGGACGTGCCGATCCCGAGCTTGCATATCGGCGGTGGCGCACATTCCGATGCCGACCGCGTTGGCGTCGGCAACCGCTACATTTCGTTTCGCAAGCGCACGCCGGGCGATAGCCGCCATTATGGCAACGTCGTTGAACCCATGCAGAATGCGGGCGAGGTCTATGACCTGTTGATGCGCAACGCCGCCTCCATGTGCGCGGCGCAGTCGAACCAGCCGCGCGGTGTGACGCAACAGATGGATGCGTCGCTGAAAGGCGATACTTGGCTGGTTGACGCCCTCTTGCCCTACGCGAAGCATGTGCAGAAGGGCATGGACCAGGAGTCAGCCCTCAAGATCGGTCATATCCTTGAGGACCAAAGCCAACTCGAGAAGTTGCACCGCAAGCGCAAAACTGTTGAAGCGACGACGGCTTCGGCCACGAAAACCTGTGCGGGCGGCGAAGGCCGTCCATCGGCCAATGGCGCAAACCTGTTCAGCCTCGATCAGTTGTCACCCGTGCACGACCAAATGATCCAGTTGATCAAATTCGCCTTCCAGAACGACCTGACCCGCGTCGTCGCCTTCACGCTTTCGGGCGCCTCAAGTGGCCAGACTTGGCCGAGCCGCGGCGTGACCACCCCGCATCATAAACTTGAGCACAACGGCGATGTGGCCGGGTTGGTCAAGATTGACACCTATTATTCGGAGAAGTTCGCGGGCCTTCTGTCGGCGCTCAAATCGGTCGACGATGGTGGCGGCAGGTCGGCGCTGTACAACAGCTCGGTGTTCCTTGGCATGGAATGCTGGTCGAACAGCTCTCACGGCCATCACCTGACCAACGTGCCGTTCGTGTTTGCGGGCCAAGGTGGCGGACGCTTCAAGACCGGTCGCATCGTCGAGGCCAAGGGCCGCAACAACAACGACCTGCACGTCTCCTGCCTGAATGCAGCCGGCATCGACACCAAAACGTTTGGCCTGCCGAGCCTTTGCCAAGGGCCGATCATCTGATGGGGGTTGGGATGGGTCGACGTTTCAACAAACTTGCCATCGCGGTTGCGAGTGTTCTCGCACTGGCGCAGCCGACCTGCGCCGACGACATTTCGACCATGTTGCGGCGGGATTTTGAGCCGCTCGCCAAGAAATATTTTCCGACCGACGCCGAGCCGCCAGCAGCACGACGCATCTTCCGACTGACGCGCGATCAGCTCGATGTTACAGTGCGTTCGCTTATCCAGCCGAGCCTTGGCTATGCCTCGGTCAAGACAGCGATCCCGCGAGACCCGCTGCAATCGAACTATGAGTATGCCGAGATGATCGGCGTGAACCCGTCGAACATTGGCGGCTTGAAAAGCTGGATCGCCGACATCGCGGCGCGTGTGCGCAAACAGCCAACGTCGGTCATCGACTGCAAGACACCAGCGCCGGAGTGCCTGACAGCGAAGTCTCGCGCGTTCGTGCACAAGGCGTTACGGGGCGACATCGATGAGGCATGGCTGGCCAAATTCACAAAGCTCTATGTCGATCGGGTCTCAGCCACCAGCTTTGAGCAGGGCACTGGCGATCTTGTAGAGCTTGTATTCAACACGCCGACGTTTCTGTTCCGTGGCGAATTCCAAACCCATCCGGACAATAAAGAACTGGCGCCCGCGCAATTGCTGCAGGCCGTGACTTATATGCTAGCGGACGCCCCGCCTGAAGCGCTTGGCCTGAGTTCCGGGCGGGCCAAAGACTATCTGTTTGATGAAGGTCGCGCCCAGGACACGTTGCGCAAAGTGATCGCATCGAAGGAGGGCCGCGAAAAGCTTGTCCGCTTCTTCAAGGCGTGGCTCGAAATACGCGAACCCAGTGAATTCACGATCTCGCCTGACATCTTCAAGGAATTCACGCCACAATTGGCCGCGGCCATGGTCAAGGAAACCGACCAGTTCCTGCGTGCGAAGCTGAACACGCCCGCGCCGAAATTGCGCGACATCACGCAAGCGACGGACAGCTACATCTCGAAGGCTTTGGAACAGATCTACGACACCAAAGCGGCCGATGATGCTGGCAACAAGCCCGTGTCACTTGATACGGCGAAGCGTCTCGGCATCTTCTCACAGGCCGCCGTCCTTGCGTCACATTCTGGCCCGACCGACACGCGCCTCATCAAGCGTGGTGCATTTTGGGCGCGAAAAGTATTGTGTCGCGAAATGGACTCAGCGCCACCCGAGCAGCAGGGCAAGATCAGTGAAGCTGAAGGCGTAACCGAACGCGAGAAGGTACATGCGCTGACGCGCGGCGCGGCCTGCGCTGGTTGCCACAAGATCATCAATCCGCTGGGCTTCTTCCAAGAAAGCTACGATCCACTGGGTCGTTTCCGCACAACGGACAACGGCGCAACCGTTGACCCGTCGACCATGATCAATTTCCTCGACGAGGAACCCTCAAAAACACGTACGTCCGTCGATGCGCTGAAGCAGCTGACCAATTCGACCATGTTCAAACAGTGCTTTGTGCGCCAAGTGTTTCGTTACTATATGGGCCGCAACGAGGAACCCGCGGATGACCCGCTGCTGAGGCGATTGGTGTCTGATTTCGCGGCCACGGACGAGCAGGACATTTCTAATGTCATCTATGGCCTGTTCACGTCTGATCGGACGGTTCTGCGCAAGTAATCCGGCCGTGCTGACGCCCTAATTTCGGGGGATATCGCGTTGATCGAACGGGGTTAGCGCGCTATGCGCGGCACGGGCGAGGTGAATGCAGGGGATAAGTGCGCAACATGCGCGTCAGGTGGCAGACGGCCGCAGTTTTCGGGGTTGCCGCAGCGATGATCTCGCCGGCGGTCGCACAACGTATCGACACGTCTGCACGCATTGAGAACGGCGTCGCAGTCTTCGCTGCCCTCGACAAGGTAACGGCTCGGATTTCTAAGCTCGAAGTGCCTCTCGGAGAAACTGTTAAATTTGGTGCACTGAAACTCACCCCGCGCAGCTGCTACACCCGCCAGCCGACCGAACCACCAAAGACCTCAACCTACGTCGAGGTGCAGGAAATTCAACTCGACGGGCAGGAAAAAAAGATTTTTGCTGGGTGGATGTTCGCTGAAAGTCCCGGTTTGAACGCCGTGGAGCATCCCGTCTATGACATCTGGCTGACGGATTGCGCAAAACCAAAGACCGCGACCATCGCTGGTCCAGCGCCGGTCGGACGGCCAAGTGCGACGACTAAGGGCGGCCAACCCGCCGCTGTTCCGTCAGGGGCCAACCCGCCGCCGCTGCCTGATGGTGAACCCGTCCGCCGTCGACCTTCTCGCTAAAGGCGGATTGCCCGCCTTGCGCATCTTCTCGGCGAGAACCGGCAGGCTCGCGGGTACGAGCCTCGATTCGCGCAAACAAGTCAGTGACGCGCAATCAGGAATGCCACTATTCAGCCGCAGACCGGCCGCACGTCCTCCGCACTCGTCCTCTACAGTGTTCAGCGTGATCAAGCGGGCGCCTGGGGGCCGAGGTTTTTGCACGGAGACTGTGGACTTCGATGGACCCGCAGCCGCTCGGCCACAGCGACTGCAGACGGGGCGCTCGAAGAAACCATCTCCTCCGTTAAGAGCCTCTTAACCATCGGGCTGATAGTTTTTGCGGCGAGAGGTGGACCCCATGTTGCGTATCGCGGGTGTTAGAATATTGGCCGGTTCTGTGACGCGCGGTGGCGCTCCGGATTTGTGGCGTCACGGCGCGACAGGTCTTGCCCTGGCGTTGGCCGCGGCAGGGGCCGGATGCAGCACAGATTTCCGGCGGCTTGAACAGCCGACCATGGGTCTTAACGAAGCTGGGGGTCGCAACGAAGTCGGGCCCCGTCCGGTTGAATCCATCCGTCGTGGCGTTGGCGCCCCCGTTGGCAGCGATCAGACCTGGTCCGACTCAGGGCCTCGCGCGCCACTGCCGCCGGTGACACGCAGCCCGTCGTTGCAGGCCCCGTCATCAGTGCCGCCCGCATCAGCGCTGCCGAATACAGCCGGCCTGTCAAAACCGTTTGACCGACCAAAGACAATCGTTGCCGCGACCCCGGTTGGAGGCTCGAAGATCGCGACTGCTGGTAGCGTCGATGTCCAGCCGGGTGACAGCTTGTTCGCAATCGCAAAGCGTCACAACGTCTCGATCGCAGCGCTCATGGACGTGAACCAGCTGAAATCGCCAAATCTGAAGCCCGGCCAGAAACTTGCGCTGCCAGCTACACCCGGTGCCCGTAAACCAGCAGTCCGCACAGAGACCAAGGTTGCCTCGGCCGGCGCGGCATTGCCCGCTATCGCACCCGTTGTGACGCAAGCCCCGACCGCTGCTCCGGCGTCGATCGCAGTTGCCCCACCGGCCTTGCCGTCTGCGCTGTCAGGCGAGTGGACCGGTAGCTACACGGTGAAATCAGGCGATAGCCTGTACAATGTTGCCCGCGCCAATAAAGTGCAGTTGGCCGAGTTGCAGCGCGTCAATGGCATTGCCGACCCAACCAAGGTACGCCCAGGCACGGTACTGAAAATTCCAGGCGTTGCTGGTGCATCGGGCTCGGACGCGTCGCGCGTCGTCGTGGCAGCCGCCGTCACATCCGGTGTCGGCACGACGATGAGCCCAAAGATCATCAACGCGCCGCCTGCAATCGGTGCTCCAGCATTGCCCGCGTCGTCCGACCCGACTGTTGCCCCAGTGACGCCGACCGCGACGCCGAACGTGGCACCGGTCGCTGAAAAGCCGCCACTCGTAACAGTCGCTGCGCCGTCCGCAGGTGCTGCCGCTGCCAACGCGAAGTTCCGGTGGCCGGTGCAAGGTCAGGTGCTGAGCGGCTTTGGCAAGCGGGCCGATGGCACGCAAAACGATGGCATCGACATCGCTGTGCCCGCCGGCACGGATGTCCACGCCGCATCCGCTGGCACGGTCGCCTACGCGGGCAGTGAGCTTAAGGGTTATGGTCATTTGATCCTGCTGCGCCACGACAACGGTTGGGTGTCAGCGTACGCCCATGCAAGCGAAATCCTGGTCAAGCGCGGCGACGCCATCACGCGCGGTCAAGTGATTGCAAAGTCAGGTCAATCCGGTACCGTCACCCAGCCGCAGCTGCACTTCGAACTGCGGCAAGGTTCTAAACCTGTCGATCCGACGCCACATTTGCAGCGGTAATGTCACCGGCTACGTTTGTCTGACGTCGATACAGGGTTGCGTGCACAGTGTGGCTGCCGGATAGGATCCGGCGGCCATGTTTGTTTGTGCCGAGATCAACGTTGGGCTCGCCTTCTGCACACAGGGTTTACTGCACACGAGGCCTGCAACGCCGTGGAACCCCTCATGAAAGTCACGACCATCGGCGGCGCAATGATCGATTCGATCGCGCTGATCGCCAGTGATCGGATCGAGCGCATGGCGATGCGCAATGCGGATACGGCCTATCTCCTTCTCGAGGAGGGCAAGAAAATCGAAGCCGACGAAATCTCGACCCACTGCGGCGGAGGGGCGGTGAATGCGGCGGTGGCCTTTGCGCGGCTAGGGTTCGACACGGCAGCGCTGGTTAAACTCGGCCAGGATCAGCGGGCTGAGCAGATCCTGAACCGGCTGACGGATGAGCATGTGTCGACGCGCTTTGCCTCGCGTGATGCACGCGCGCCGACGGGTGCCTCGGTGCTTGTTTCAGCTCATGACCGCAACGCTGCCGTGTTTGCCTTTCGCGGCGCCAACACGCTGCTGGAGCCGGCGGACCTCATGGCAGAGGCATTTGCTGTCGATCTCGTGTACGTGTCGGGATTGTCTAACAAGTCGGCCGAGTGTTTTCCGTTGATTGTGGCGGCGGCGAAACGCACCGGGGCTCGGGTCGCCGCCAATCCCGGCATTCGACAACTTTCGCTGCAAGGCGGCGCGTTTTTTGACCTGCTCGGTGGCATCTCGATCCTGTCGGTCAACCGCACGGAAGCCGACAGTCTGGTCGCTCAGATCGTTGCCCGCGCGGGTGAGGGTGGGCCCAAATTGGAGACGGCCGAGGGCGCACCGGGTCTTGTCCGCCGTGGTTTTCAGGGCGGCGGGTTCGAAATTTCCATGGCGCGCTTTTTTGCGACGATGCTGGCGGCCGGCGGAACCCACGTGATCGTCACAGACGGCCGCAATGGTGCATTTGCCGCCAGCGCCGACGGCATCGTTTATTGCCCAGCGATCGCGCTTGGCCCCGTTGCCGGTACGGCTGGCGCTGGAGATGCTTTTGTGTCGACGTTCGCGGCCTGTGTGAGCCTCGGCGCGGATGCCGGGAAAGCGCTGCAGATGGCAGCCCTCAATGCTGGCTCGGTGATCTGTCACGCGAACACACAGTCAGGCCTGTTGAGCCGGGAATCGATCGAGGCGCGCTATGTCGAGCATGCCGCGAACTTACCGCTGCGCCGCTGGGCACTGTGATCAAGTTTCTACAAGATCTACCGATGCTCAGCCGGGTGCGACGGCGGTCGGCACGGGCCGCGCGGATGCAGGTGCCGCCAAGGCTGGCGCATCCAAGGTCGCATCGTTGAGCAGGCTTAGCAGGGGCGTCAGGCCATCCACATCGGAGAGGCGAAACACCTCAAGATCGCGCGTTGAAGATTTACTCCAGCCGGCAATGTCGAGCGCACGTTCTGCTTTTGAAAGCAGGCCGTGATTGCGGATCGGGGTCACATCAATTGACGGATCCGCGGTTTTCTTCGCCGTTTCACGCCACTTCTGACGCGCCGAGCTGAGGTCGCTCATGCTCCCACGCGATTCCTCCGCCAGCACGGCCTTCAACTCCTTTGCCGTTGGAGCACGAATGAGCTTCACGTCCTCCATGACGCCCGCGAGTTGGTTTAGCGCCAGTGCCCACAACTGCTCCTTCTTGGAGTCGACGGCCGCTGTTTCGTTCGCGCCCTTTTCAACGCTGTAGAGGTTGGGGATGACGAAGTAAGACGCGCCCGCATGATGGATAAAGTGCTGGCGGACCCACTCCATATTGACGCTTGGTGCGCGCGCAACGGCGGTGCGAAATGCGGCTTCAAGTTCACGGCGTACGGTTGGTGAGACGGTGTGCAAACGACCCTGGGCACGCTCAAGACCGTCGTCGCGATGCGGTGGTGGGCCCGGGCGGTCGAGGAGCGCGAGGACGAGTAGGCCGAGATCGATGCCGATGGTCGCGAGCAGTGCGATCATATCGCGGCCTGTGATCGGCTCTCCGCCTGACGTGAAGCCGCTGGCTCCGCCGGTGAACACGTATTTTACCAGCGATGTCGAGTAGCCGCCGAGGTTCTGCCAGAGGTTCTTGACCGCATTTGCGACCCCCGCCGGACCTTCGCTGAAAGCCACGCTGCGCAATTGGATCGTGGCTGGAATCGAGGCCTGATCGGCAGCTTGGCGCAAACGTTGGGCGAGCGTTGGATCAAAGCATGTAAATCCCGGCTTATCCGGCTCCACGGATACAGCGCTCGCCAGCGCGCGCATCTCGGTGGCTGTTGAGCTGCCCAGTTCGTTGGAGCGGCCGGCAATACTTTTCGCGCCGCTGCGGATGGTGGTCGAGACAATCTCGAATTTTTTCTGCCGATCTTCGGGCGCCGCGGTTTCGAAATCAGCGGCGGTCTTTTTCATGGATTCGATGTCGGCTTGTACTGGTGCGACCCAGTTTTTCACCACGTTGTCGCGCAGGCCGGCAACGCTATCACGCACACTCTTGCGCGCGGCAAAAAGCCGGCCACGGCCAGAACCTGAAGCAACACCGCAGCTGCCGCCGCTTGCCTCTTCGCGGCCCATCTGCCCATCGGACCAGGTGACAACGCTGTCGAGTTGAGACTTTACCGCATCGAGACGGGCCGAAACGGCGTTGCTGGCGTCGCGGGCATCTTCCTGCAGGGCTGCAAGCCCGGTGCGGGTGGCTTCTTCGCCAGCGATCAGGCTCCACCAAAAGCCGTAACCGAAACCGACTGACCAGAGCACGAGAAACACGTAGAGCGGTGCCGTAATGGCACGTGTCGACCACGAGCGGCCACGGCCGACCGTTTCACGCAGCGCAATCCACATCAGGAACGTCAATGCGACGGTGACGGCGATGACCAGATGCACGTGGCTCACCGTGACGCCGCCGCCAAGTTCGCGCCCTTTTGCGGCGCTGGCACCGACGATGAAATCATTCATGCCGGCCCAGGTGGCATAGCCCGAGATAATCAACAGCATCAGCGAGGCGAGGCCGATCAGTGCGTTGCGGCCAAACAGATAGTCGATGCCACGCTGCCATTGGCTCCAGTCATTGATTCGCATGATGCAGTCCCCCGAACGCCCACCCGATGGCTATAAAGCGTCGCGCCGCGTTTGTCGAAACTGAACTCGACATCGAGAGTTCACCAGCCAGGACATGGCCCAGGACATGCCCAGAACATTGCCACGTCCCGCCCCTGCCCTCTTGTGCAGCGCAGCCACCTCGCTTACGCACGATTTACAGGCAACGGCCTTCTCATTCACCGCGGAGCTCATCCCATGTCGGACGCAACCACCATCGTCATCGCCTCGGCCGCACGAACCCCGGTCGGCTCGTTCAATGGCGCGCTTGCCAGTGTGGCGGCCCACGACCTCGGCAAAATTGCTATCCAGGCGGCACTCGCGCGCGCCAACGTCGACGCGAAGGATGTGTCTGAAGTGATCATGGGACAGGTGCTCGACGCGGGTGCGGGCCAGAATCCAGCGCGACAGGCATCGATCAACGCTGGCATCCCGAACGAGACACCGGCCTGGGGTATGAACCAGCTGTGCGGTTCAGGCTTGCGCGCGGTCGCCATCGGCATGCAGCAGATCCTCGACGGCGCAAAGATTGTTGTCGCCGGCGGTCAGGAGAGCATGAGCCAGGCACCGCACGTTATGCACCTGCGCGATGGCACCAAGATGGGCGATGCCAAGCTGGTCGATACCATGATGATGGACGGCCTGACCGACGCGTTTGGTCACTATGCGATGGGCGTCACGGCTGAAAACGTAGCGAAACAGTTTCAGATCACGCGTGAAGAGCAGGATAAATTCGCCGTCGCCTCGCAGAACAAGGCCGAGGCCGCCCAGAAGGCCGGCAAGTTCAAAGATGAAATCTGCCCGGTCACGATCAAGGGCCGCAAGGGCGACGTGATCGTCTCTGAAGACGAGTACATTAAGAAAGGTGTCACAGTCGAAGGCATCTCAGGTTTACGTCCGGCCTTTGACAAAGCGGGCACCGTCACGGCCGCCAACGCGTCTGGCATCAATGATGGCGCTGCAGCTGTCGTGCTCATGACCTTGGAAGAAGCCAAGAAGCGCGGCATCAAACCGATGGCCAAGATCGTGTCTTGGGCCAATACGGGTGTTGACCCGGCCATCATGGGTACGGGGCCGATCACGGCCTCGCAGAAGGCGCTTGCTAAAGCTGGATGGAAGGTCGCTGATCTGGATTTGATCGAGGCCAACGAGGCGTTCGCCGCTCAGGCCTGTGCCGTCAACAAGGGCCTCGGGCTCGATACCTCCAAGGTCAACGTCAACGGTGGCGCGATTGCCATCGGCCACCCCATTGGCGCCTCGGGCGCGCGCGTGCTGACCACGCTGCTGTTTGAGATGCAGCGCCGCGACGCCAAGAAGGGCCTCGCCACGTTGTGCATCGGTGGCGGCATGGGTGTTGCCATGTGTGTCGAGCGGATGTGAATGACGACAGCGTCGCTCCGGCAAGGAGCGGTGCCTGCTCGGTCACCAGCGCGCCCTCAGTGTCGCGGTGCTGAACTGTGACCGATCGTGCACGCCAGTCGTTCACTTTTCCAGCAACAACGTGCCAATGCGCTCAATCGCCTTTTTGATGTTTTCGGTCGAATTGGCATAGCTGAAGCGGATGTAGCCCTCGCCGTGGATGCCGAAACTCGTGCCGGCGACGGTCGCGACCCCCGCCGTCTCGAGCATTTTGTTTTGCAAGGCCTTGGCACTCATGCCAGTGCCGGAAATGTTGGGAAATGCGTAGAACGCGCCGCCGGGGTTGACGCAGGTGACGCCCGGGAGCTGGTTCAAAAGTCCAACGATAACGCGTCGGCGCTCGTCGAAGGCTTTGACCATGTCGTGCACGGCATCCTGAGGCCCGGTGAGGGCCGCAATACCCGCAAACTGGGTGGGCGCGTTCACGCACGAGTGGCAGTTGACGTTGAGGCGCACGACCGTGTCGACCAGATGTGCCGGCCAGATCGAGTACCCGAGCCGCCAGCCGGTCATGGCGTAGGTCTTGGACCAGCCGTCGAGGATGATGAGGCGATCGCGGATCTCGGGGAAGCGCAGGAACGAGACGTGCTCGCGACCGCCGTAGAGCATCTGGCTGTAGATCTCGTCGGCCATGATGGTGACGTGCGGGTGCTTCTCGAGGCCCTTGATG
>JANNXS010000100.1:0-14256 GCA_031409695.1 Hyphomicrobiaceae bacterium | reverse complement strand
TACGCGCGGGATCCACGCCGTGACTGAGGCAGTTGGCCTCAAACCGGTCAATGACTTCGGCGTTCGGCCAATCGAACAGGTCAATCCCAAGCGCACGTTCATTCGGGGCGAGCGAATTGGCCATGGCGATGAAGAAGCGGCCTTCAAAGGTGCCGATTACAGCAACCGGTCCACTGATGCCAAGGTCCGTTTGGAGGCGCATCAAGGATGCTGTGATGGCCGCGGCAAAACGCGACGACATGCCAACAACGCTCGCATAGCCCTCGCGGAGATAGCGATCGACGGGCGCGTGCCCGACAACAGGATAGGCAAGCGGCGGCAGCGGCGGTGGGAAATCGGCAGCGGACATGGAACCCCCAAGAGCATTTTCCGACGAAGTCGACGCCGGTTCGCACTAGAAAATGCGACCAGACAAAGACATATAGCACGAGGCAAAGTACGCGCTGCTTAGTGCTCAGGCCACGTGAACGGGTCCTGAATTTGCAACCAGGACGACATCAAATGCACGTCGCCCTGACCTAATGCGCATTCCGATTCCATAGACTCAGAATGCGCTCTAGAAGTCCTTGTGTTGGCGCATTTTCCAGGACGAACGGGCGTCCACTTCGTCAAAAAATGCTCTAGACCTGAACCTGCGTCCCAACCTCCACCACGCGGTCGTGGGGGATGCGGAAGTATTCCGTTGCGTTGGAGGCCGATGAGACGAGCCAGATGAAATAGTGCTCCTGCCACCAGGGCATCGTCGACTTGTCTGTCGCCTTCAAGGATCGGCGCGACAGGAAGAATGAGGTACCGCCGATGTCGATGTTGACGTCCTTGCGCTTCAACTGTTCCAGGATCTTTGGCATGCTCGGCTGCTCCATGAAACCGTAGCGCGCGATGACGCGAATAAAGCCGTCTGACACCTTCTCGACCTCGATGCGCTCATGCCTGGGCACCCGAGGCGTGTCCTCCGTGCGAATGTTGAGGATGATATTACGTTCGTGCAGCACACGGTTGTGCTTGAGGTTGTGCATCAGTGCGGTTGGTGCTGCCTCGGGGTCGCCGGTCAGGAACACGGCGGTACCGGGTACCCGATGCGGTGGTTTTTGCTCCAGTTTGCGGATCAGCCAATCGAGGTTTGCCTCGATTGATTTGGTTGCCTTGCTCAGCGTCTTGACGCCGCGCGCCCAGGTCAGAATTGTCACTATGATCGAGCCTGCAATCAGCAAAGGCAACCACCCGCCATCCAGGACCTTGATGAAGTTGGCCATGAAGAACGCCTGCTCGATCAAAGCAAGTGGCAACATCAGCAGGGCAGCCTTCCAGAGCGGCCACTTCCAGTACTTCCAGATGACAAAGAACGCCATGAAACTGTCGATCACCATCGTTGCGGTGACTGATATCCCGTAGGCGCTGGCAAGCTTCGACGACGATCCGAACCAAATGGTGACAATCAAGACGCCGATAAGCAGCATCGTGTTCACACGCGGCAAATAAATCTGGCCAGCCATCGTCTCCGATGTGTGTACGATGCGCAGGCGTGGCAGCAACCCGAGCGCAATGGCCTGCCGCGTGATGGAAAACGCGCCCGTGATGACCGCTTGGCTTGCAATCACCGTTGCCACCATCGACAGCAAGACCATCGGGATCTGTGACCACCTGGGATACATTTTGAGGAACGGATTATCGACGACAGAGGGGTCCATTAACAACAGCGCGCCCTGGCCAAAGTAGTTCAGCATCAGACACGGCAAGATCAACGTCATCCACGCGGCTTGGATCGGTTTGCGGCCGAAGTGCCCAAGGTCAGCGTACAGTGCCTCGGCTCCTGTTACCGCCAGGAAAACCTTGCCCATGACGAGGATGCCGACGATCCCGTGCGATGAAATAAAGGCGATGCCATACCAGGGATTAATCGCCTTGAAGACGCGCATATCATCGAAAATGTGCAGCAAGCCGCCAAGCCCCATGGCGAGGAACCAGACAATGGTGATCGGACCGAAGTACTTGGCCACCCGTTCTGTGCCGTACGACTGCATCATGAACAGGCCACATAGGATGATGACAGTGATCGGGATGACGAACCGTTCGGTTGCTGGCGCGATGACTTTCATACCCTCAACGGCTGATAACACTGAAATCGCGGGCGTGATAATGGCATCGCCGTAGAACAAGGCGGCGCCGGCTATGCCGAGGAGGGTCAACATCCAGGCGCTGCGTTTGGCAACGGACATGCCGAGCGCCATGAGAGCGAAGGTGCCGCCTTCGCCCCTGTTATCGAGGCGCAGTAGAATAAGAACGTACTTCAGCGTCACGATCAGCAGGAGCGTCCACACGATCAGGGATAGGATACCGATGACGGCGGGTTCGCCCGCCGTGCCATGATGTTTGGCCGTCTCGTAGGCCTCCTTGAACGCATACAGCGGCGAGGTCCCGATATCGCCGTAAACGACCCCGATGCATCCGATGTACAGAGGCCAGAACTTACCGTGGGATGCTTGAGTGTCGTTACTTTCGTGCCCGGCCGAAGCCGCGGAAACGGATTGTGCCATGTGATGGCATCTCGCTGTAAAAGGTCACGGCCCGAGGAATGTACCTCGGGCCGACGCCGCGTCCTATACGCTCGACCGGTTGGGAGTGGAAGGCCGCGCGAGAGTGAGTTGTGGCAAAATTGTGCATAGTCGCTATTGCCGCGTTGCAGTCCTCGGCGCTTAAGATTCTGAATTGAAGTATCAATACGATGTTCAGTCTGGCGTAGCTGAACGCCGCCTCCAGATCGTTGGCGCCGTACCGTGAGCAGAAGTTTGGCGACGTGGTTAACCCGGGAATCGCTAGTGTTCCGGCTCCGACATTTGCTTCTCGTTACATCGAGGTTCCGAGCAAATGCAGGAACCATAAGAAACACTAGCAACAGTATGATTTTAGTGTAGCTTTGGCATCTGACGTTTGGTTGAGAGGCCAGCCGCGAGTGGGGACCAAACGTCAGATACGCGACACTAGTCGCCAGTGATCAGCTCCAGACGGGACATACCGCGGGCAAGATGGCGATGGTAGGTCGCGCCATCGATGTTTGCCCCGCATACGATCAACCCGACGCGCTTGCCGCGAAGGCGGCGGCGGTAAGGGCCAAACAGGGCCGCCGCAACTGAACCAGCGGCAGGTTCTACGGCAAGCTTGGCCTCAAGTTGCAAGAGCGCCAACCCAGCACAAATCTCGTCGTCGCTGAGCGTGACGAACGCGTCGATATTGGCGCGGCAAAGACCGAATGCGTAGGGCAAAGCCATAGGTGGGGCGAGACTGTCGGCGATGGTATCAACGCGCTCAAGACGCACGGGATGTCCGGCTGTCACGCTGCGCTGCATGGCATCGGCACCGGACGGTTCGACGCCGAGCACGACGCATTTCGGGTTGATCAGTTTGATCGCGTGCGAAAGGCCGCCCGCGAGACCACCGCCTCCGATCGACACGATGACCGCATCGAGATCCGGCACCTGCTCCAGAAATTCAGCCCCGAGCGTGCCTGTGCCGCACGCCACCGCATGCCCCTCGAAAGGATGTACGGCGGCATAACCGTCGGTGTTCTTGATGCGCTCGACTTCAGCGAAAGCAGCCATTGCATCCTCAGCCTTGGTCACCGTTGCCCCCTCGCTCTCGGCCAGTGCCACACGGAACGGGTTGGCAGTTTTGACCATCACCACCTTGGCCGGCACGCCCAGGCGACGTGCGGCCCAGGCAGTCGCTATGGCATGGTTGCCAGCACTTGCGGCCGTCAGTCCTTTGGGTCGACCACTCTCGGCGATCCGCAGCGCCGTCGCCATTGCACCTCGGGCCTTGAAGGTGCCGGTCGCCTGAAACAGTTCGAGCTTCATGACCACGCTCGCATCCGGACCGAGGAGCCGCGCGACCGTCGGCCCGAGCCACGGCATGGCCGGCGTCCGCAACACGTGGGGGCCGATCTGCGCGGCAGTCACACAGATATCAGCGAGGGTGGGCGGGAGATCGGACATGGGTCAGGATAGCTGGCGTTTCAATGGTCGTAAATCGTGGCGGAGCGTGTCGGATCAGGGCTGTTAGCGGCGGGATGCGCAGGCTGTTCGGGGATTGACGGACGGACCCAGACCCTTCAACCTCAACCCCCAGACGTTTCGATGATCGATATTGCGACGTTTCCACTATTCCTTGCTGCGGCGCTGTTGATCGCCGTGACGCCTGGACCGGGCATTCTATACGTCGCCTCGCGGACCTGAGCCGGTGGCCGCGCCGAGGGGCTCGCCTCCAGCTTTGGCACCGGGCTTGGCGGTTTGGTCCACGTCGTTGGAAGCGCACTCGGCGTGTCCGCTGTCATCATGGTGAGCGCCGACGACTTCACGCTTATGAAAATCGTCGGCGCGGTCTATCTCATCTGGCTTGGCATCCGTGGTTTTCGCGCTGCGGCCCTGGATCCCGCCTCTGAGGTTGTAGCCATCGGCACGCGGCGGGCGTTCCGAGACGGCGTCATGATTGAGATGTTTAATCCCAAGACGGCTGCGTTTTTCTTGGCTTTCCTCCCGCAGTTCATCGACTCAGCGCAGCCTGCAGCACCCCAGGCGCTTCTCCTCGGAACGATCAGCGTTGGCCTCAACACGGGTGTTGATGTTGTCGTGGCCCTGCTTGCGGCTCTAGCGCGGACCGGCATGGTCAGTCGTCCCTCGCTCATGCGTCGGATTCGCCAAGGCTCCGCCGCCATCGTGTGCGGGCTTGGTGGTGCGCTTCTGTTGGCGCGGCGGTAAACGGCTCGAAGAAAACACTGCGCACGTGTAGCGCCGTGATGTGGAAATCTGGTAGATTGCGTGATGGCAATCCAGGATCAACACCCACCGACCACAGTCAGCGAGGCTCTGCTGCCGCGCGGTGTGCGTCGCGTGGTGATGGTCGTTGTCGGCATTTTACTGGCCGGGGCTGTTTACCTGTTGATCGTCCGTGGACCAGCGCTTCTGTTCGACCTCGCCCGTGGCGCTATGGCCTACTGCTTTTGAGGCTCAAAATGCGCCGCTTTGTTGCCCGGATGTGCTTGATTGCTGCGGTGACGGTTCCGCTGGCAACTTCGGCAACAGCCGACGTCGGCGACCCCGTAACCAAGGACGCCGCTTTCGACGACGTGCGATTTGAACTTGGCAACGCGATTACGACGCGAGGCCTTGCGGTCCATAGCGAAGGCAACCTTGGCAAAATGTTGGAGCGCACGGGCCCCGACGTCGGCTCCACAAAGCCAATCTACAAGCACGCAGAGTTCGTCGAGGTCTGCTCGGCAAGATATGCGCGGCTGATGGTTGAAGCGGACCCGGCCTTAATCGGCAATTGCCCGTTCTTGTTCTACGTCTACGAGCGGGTCGATCGTCCGGGCGCGGTTATCGCTGGTTTCCGTCGCCTCCATGCAGGGCGGACCGAATCCGGCCAGAAAGCTGTCGCTGAAACCGAAGCGATGCTGGATGCTATCGTGCGAGAGGCCATGAAATAGCGCGCTCTCACATCAGAGACCAAAAAGATTGACCGTTGGTATTTCGATACTGCTCTTGGGCTCGGCCGCCCCACCAACCCCGCGCACGGATACGATCGGTCAATGAATATGACCGCTGTTATCACTCCAGTTCTGGCTCACTCCGCGTCGGGAGGCCCGAGCGCTCCGCGATAAAATTCTCTCCGGGTGGCCGTCGGTATAAGATCCGCCAAGTGTTCAACGATGTGTTGGCGAGCCTCGATACGCGGTCCGCAGCGCTCTACGCGGCGTTCGGCCATGAACCGAACCCGTAGCGCAATTTCAACTGGGGTGGGCTGCAACGAGCTTTGCCAAAAGCTTCCGCAACGTATCGCGTTCCAACGTTGTCAGCGGAGCTTCAAGTTGATGTGATGCTTGTGTGAGCCGCGACTGCAGTTGAATTAAGGTATCGGCCCCTTCGGCCGTCAGCTGATAGGTGCTTGATCGCGCGTCCTCTGTGCCACGACGCTGCGCGACAAGCCCCGCCTCTATCATGGACTTCAGGGCTATCGTTGCGACTGATGGGGCGGCTGCAACTGCATGCGCCAGGGCCTTGTGACTGATACCGGGATTGCAGCCGATGGTGCTGAGCAGGGCACATTGTACGGGCGAGATGTCTGTGCCGTCGAACGCCGCGGCAAAGCAGCGTTGGGCGGCCAAATGGCTCTTGCGCAACAGGTGCCCGATCACCCCTGCGAGATCGGACTGTAGTCCTGTCGGTGTTGTTGTCGCCATCAGAGTCTCTGAGTGCAGTGCACGAGACGGCATCGTCATAGCCCAAGATATGCTTTCCGGACGCGGTCATCTGTCAGCAACTCGCTGCTGCTTCCGGAAAGCGTGATGCGGCCGTTTTCTAGCACATAACCAGTTGAACTGATCTTCAACGATACCGTCACATTCTGTTCGACCAAAACACAGGTCAAACCTTGCTCGCTTAGCGTGCGAACACTCTCAATGACCTGCTGAACCATCATCGGTGAAAGGCCAAGCGACGGTTCATCGAACAGGATGACATCCGGCTGCCCCATCAGACAGCGGCCGATGGCAAGCATCTGCTGTTCGCCACCCGAGAGCGTACCCGCCGCCTGTGTGATGCGCTCGCCAAGGCGCGGAAACATCTCAAGCACACGAGCACGTGTCGCGACGCGCTGGCCCCGCGCGCGCGGCAACATGGCGCCCATGTCGAGATTTTCAGAAACTGATAGCGACGGGAAGATCTGCCGCCCCTCAGCCACATGCCCGATACCGAGATTGCAGACCTTGTGCGATGGCAGTCCTGTGATGTCCTTGCCCTGATACATGATCTTGCCGCGCCGTGGGGCCAGCATGCCGGCAATCGAGCGGATCAGCGTGGTTTTTCCTGCCCCGTTGGCGCCGACAATGGCGACGATCTGGCGCTCGGGAACGACGATGGAGACGCCGTCCAGCGCCTGCGCGTCCCCATAGTAAACATCGAGCCCCGTGACTTCGAGCATCAGTCCAGCACCTCCGTGCCGAGATAGGACCGGATCACCTCGGGATCTTTGACGATGTCACCCGGTTTGCCCTCGGCAATGCGCGCGCCGTGATGCAGCACCAGCACGCGATTGGCGAGTGCCATGACCGCGCGCATAACATGCTCTATGAGGATGATAGTCGTGCCGCTTTCGGCGTTGATTGACCTCAGGATCGCAACCATACGATCGACTTCCGTCGGCCTGAGCCCCGCCATGACTTCATCTAGCAGCAGCACTGTCGGTTCCGTCGCCAACGCACGTGCAACTTCCAGGCGCTTGCGATCAGGCAGCGTCAGTTCACGCGCCAGTTTCGCGCGCTGACTGAAAAGGTCCAACCGCGCCAAGATCGCATCGGCTTTGGCGCGCGCCGTCGACATGTTGGTGTGGCGCAGCAGGCTCCCGACCATCAGATTGTCGACCACTGTCATGCTTGGAAACGGCCGAACAATCTGAAAGGTGCGACCGATGCCGCTGAGCGCAATCTGGTCGGGCCGCAATCCATCGATTCGTGCGCCCGCGAAGGTCACCGTGCCGGCGTCAGGCTTGAGAGCGCCCGCAATCATGCTGAAAAGCGTCGTCTTGCCCGCGCCATTCGGCCCAATAACGGCGTAGATCTCGCCATTGCCGACTGCAAAGCTCACCGCATCGACGGCTGTCAGCCCTTTGAATCGCTTGGTTACTCCGTCAACGGCGAGCAATGTCATGCGCGATCCCCGAGGCGCAGTTTACGCGCGATCCAAGGCCAGACGCCCTCAGGCTTCAAACAGATCATGGCCATAAGGATCAACCCGTAGATGACGCCCTTTGTGCCGGGGGCATTCAAGCCCATGCGATGCGTGACGGCGATCAGCGCTTCGCCAGCCGGCGTCAGAATGAACGCGCCGACAACCGGTCCAAGCACGGTGCCAAGCCCACCGATGATCGGCGCCAGGATCAACTCCAGTGACCGGCTCATATCAAACGACTGCGCGGGAAACAGATTGCGATAGTAGAACGCGTTCACCACACCTGCGACGGACGTCATCGCGGCCGACAGCAGGATCGCTCTCATCTTGGCTGAGAACAGGTTGATACCGAGCGTCTCCGCAGCCTGCGGATCCTCGCGAATGGCGCGCCAGATATAGCCGTGCCGACTGCGAGCCAACCAAGCCACCAGCGCTGTTGCCGCGACCGCCATCGCCAACGTGATGTAGTAGTACAGCAACGGCCCGCCATCGAGATTGAGCACCGTTGCTTTGTTCGCCGCCGGCACAGGAAGAAACAGCCCGCCGGCACCGCCCGCAAAGGGAATATGGTCCACGGCCACGCGCGCTACCTCCGAGAAGGCGATGGTCAACAACGCGAAATAAACCCCCTCGATGCCGAAGCGAAAGCCAAGCCAGCCGATCGCAGCAGCGATCAGCATCGCGGCGGCCATCCCGGCAAACAAGCCGAGGATTGGTGACATGCCGAGATGCAGCCAGAGCAGGGCGGGCACATAGGCGCCGATGCCAATGTAAAGCGCATGGCCGAGCGACAGCTGCCCGGCAAAACCCATCATGATGTTCCAGGCTTGGCCGACGTAGGCGAAATAAAACACCAGGATCAGCACCGACAGCGCATAGCGACTGGCAATCAATGGTACGAGCGCAAGCAGCCCGACCACAATTCCAGCAAACCAGACCATGCGCGTTCGCTCGGCATCGTCGCCCGACGCGTGCTGAATAACATCCACCGTCATTGGCGCGTACCCATGAGACCTTGCGGCCGCACCGCGAGCACGAGAATAAGGAGCAGAAATGAAAACATACTCTTCATCGACGGCTGAAAGTAGTAGCCCATCAAGGCTTCGCTGACGCCGATCAGCACGCCGCCGACCAACGCGCCGGTGAGCGATCCGAGTCCGCCGATGATGACGATTGTGAAAGCCAGAAGCGTGTAGCCGGGCGCCAGTGTTGGGGCGACGTCGACAATCGTGATCATCATGGCGCCCGCGGCGCCGACGCAGGCGAGGCCAATCCCGCACGTGTAGGCGTACAGTGTTTTCACATCCAGCCCGACAACGGCGGCCCCCGTGAGATTGTCCGTGCAGGCGCGAATGGCTGTTCCCGTCGCCGTAAGGCGAAAGAACGCGAACAATCCGAGCGACATTACAAGCGCCGCCGCCGAACTGATCAGGCGTACTTTGTCGATGATCAGCGGGCCAACGAGATAACTGTCGAGCGCGTAGGATAAATTGATCGGCCGACCGTCGGGGCCGAAAGCCATCAGCAGCAGATTGAGAATGATCATCGCCACCGCGACGAGCAGGATGAACTGCTCGTGCTCCGGGCGTCCGACAAAGGGATTGATAACGACCTTTTGCAAAGCGAAGCCGATCAGAAAGAACAAACCGGCGATGGGTATGGCGGCGTAAATCGGGTCGAGACCGAAAGCCTGAAACAGAAGAAACGCCGCGTACATACCGACAACAGCAAATTCGCCATGGGCGAAATTCACAATGCGGACGACACCGAAGATGACTGATAGCCCGAGCGCCATCAACCCATAGACCAGCCCCGTGGTCAGGCCCTGCACGGCAACATTCAGAAGAAGCCCTATGTTCATGATGCCTTGCCGCTGAGATAACAGGCCGAGAGGGGCACTGGAAGTGCCGCACTCCCGTCAATGAACTGCCACGCGTGTCGCCGCGTGATGGCTACTTGCGACCCTGCCAGGGCGGCATCGGGAATACGGGCTTGGCCGTTGCTGCGGCCTCGGGAAGCACGACCGTCGGCGTGCGATCCTGGTTCTGCACACAGGCCGAAACGATGCCGGTGTTCTGGCCCTTTTCATTGAACTTGATTGGGCCTCCGATCATGACGTGGTCTTCGATGTTGGTTTCGCGAATAGCCTTCATAAGCGCTGTCCCCTCGGTGGTGCCCGCACGTTTGAAGCCATCGGCCGCGATCAACAGCGCCTCGAAGGTGAAACCGACGTTGAAGCACTCGACGGCGAATCGATGCTTTGGATTGGCTGGCGCGTAGGCTGCCGCCAAGGCCTTGGTCATGTTGGCGTTGGGGTTGGCCCACGGGATATTGTAGACTGCGAAATCCGCGAGCGGTCCTAGCGCCTGATAGAACTCCTCGTCGTACAGCCCCGGCGAACCCGGCGAGACGATGCCCATCGGCTCAAATCGCTGGCGCACCATGTCACGCACGAGTTTAATCGCATCGGCGGCACGCGTCACCACCAGCAGCAGA
Organism: Hyphomicrobiaceae bacterium; assembly: GCA_031409695.1. GTDB lineage: Bacteria > Pseudomonadota > Alphaproteobacteria > Rhizobiales > Hyphomicrobiaceae > JABFRJ01. The sequence goes on along the minus strand of JANNXS010000100.1, from coordinate 4,042 downwards.
TCCGGATTGAGCGCGCGCACCTTGGTCACTTCGACCGACAGATCCTGCGCCTTCGGGTCGTAGGCAATAGACTCAAGCAGCTTGAACGGCAGGTCTGCCTTCGGGAAGAGAGCATCCATGGCGCCTCGTTGCGCTGTGCCAAACGTATCATTGGCGTGCAGGAACACGGCGGTTTTCGGCGCTGCCTTGGTTGTTGTGAGCAAAGACTTTATCAAACCGAGGCCGTTGCCAACCAGCTGCCCACCGGTCGGAAAATTGCGCACAAGGAATTGATAGCCCTGTTCGGTGATCTGGGGGGCTGCGGCAACGTTGATTACGAACGGCACTTTGCGCTGCTCGCAGACTTGCGCAATCGACAGGGCGGCGCCTGAGTCGAACGGCCCGACGATGCAGTGTGCGCCCTCGTTGATCGCGCGTTCTGCTTGCGTGCGCGCCACGTCGACATTCGACTCAGTGTCGATGTCAATCAATTCGATCTGCATCCCGAAATCCGAGAGCACCTTCGGCGCCACTATTGCGCCGCGGTGGCAACTTTGGCCGGGCGCCGCCAGATAGCCAGACTTCGGCAGTAGAAGGCCGACCTTGAGCTTAGCCGCCTGCGCACGCACGATGGCTGGCGCCGCGAGCAATGCACCGGCGGCCGCCGTGCCTTGAAGGATAGTGCGACGCGTTGTGCGCCCAGACTTGCGATCAACCCCAGACTTGCGATCAAACACGGTATCGTCCTCCCAAATGCAGATTTGCCCGTCTCGCAGCTCTTAGCGACTGCCCATTCCAAACGTCAGCCCCACACGCGCCGGGCTGTCTCTTGAACGACTTCGAGCTTCAGCCATTGCTCATCTTCATTCAAGTCATTTCCGGCAAGGCCGGACGCAAAACCGCATTGCGGGCTGATGGCCAGTTGGCTGATGTCGATGAACCGCGCGGCATCTTCGATGCGCTTGAGCAGCGCATCGACGGTCTCGACCGCACCTGTTTTGGTCGTGACAAGGCCGAGAACGACAACCGGCCCCTTGGGTACGAACCGCAAAGGCTCGAAACCACCCGAGCGTTCTGTGTCGTATTCGAGAAGCAGGCGGTCGAAGCGCAGCGACGAGAACAGTTCCTCTGCAATACCGTCGTAGGTGCCTTCGCGATGCCACATGCTCGCGCGGTTGCCACGGCAGATGTGGATGCCGAACACGGCCTTGTCCTGATGCGCCGCGATGACGCCATTAGACGCGGCGATAGCGCGGCGTAGGTTTGCCAACGGATCCTCTCCGCGCGCCTTCATCCGCTCGAGCGTCGCCTTGTCGACGTAGCCAGTGTAGCTCGGTTCATCGAGCTGGATATACGGGCAGCCAGCGGCGACCAATCCGCCGACCATTTCGCTCTCGATCTGAACGACGTCGCCGAGAAACGCGGCCATATCGGTGTAGTGGGGCTTCGACGCCGGTAGATCGCACATCTGCGACACGCGATCTGGTCCCATGAGCATCGCTTTGCCAGGTGTTTTCGCGACAGCGGCAAGGGCTTGAAATTCGCGCAGGGGAAAGTTGCTCTTCATGCGCAGGTGCGACGTCGCTGGCGTCTTAAACACTTCGACTGCGTCGGCGCCTCTCGCGTTACTGTGCTCGTGCTCCAGGCGCAACAATGGATTGGCCAAAAACCCTTTCCAGGACACATCGTCCAGAGCCCAGCCTTCCACCTCGGCGAAACTGACTTGCCAGTTGAGCCGCGCGTATTCCCCGTCGGTGACGATGGGAAAGCCGACCCGCTCCTGTTTGGCGACGACCGCGTGAACCGCCTCTTGAATTTGATGGTCGAGGTCTTGACGTGTTGAGCGCCCTTGGCCGAACGACAAGAACGCATCAATCAAAGACTTTGGCCGTAACAAGCTGCCAACCTGATCAACGCGCAACTTCAGAATGTCGTCGCGCTTTGCCATGAGGCCCCCTCCAACGGCGCATTTCGTTTAGAAGGTAAACAATCATCGAGAGACGGCCATGTCAATGCATCGTAAGCAACCGGCCAAGCCGTTCGGCGCTCACCTCAACCGTCGGTCATTGCGCGAACATCGGGCAATGACACGATCGCGTTTCTCTTACCGTCCGCCGTCGATAATAAACGATTGGCACGTGATCATGCGGCTGTCATCGGCGGCCAGAAATAGGGCCATGCGGGCGATGTCGTCGCCGTTGAGGATCTCTTTCAAGAGTTGACGCTGCAGGACCGCATCGATCGACGCCTGCGTCTTGAACCACAATTCGCGTTGCCGCTCAGTGAGAACAGCCCCGGGTTCGATCGAGTTGACGCGGACGTTGTCCGCCCCAAAAGCGCGAGCGAGGGCGTGCGTCAAGCCGAAGATGCCGGCCTTTGCGGTGGCGTAGGCCGGATACTCAGCCCCGCCGCGTCGCCAGGCGATCGAACCGAGAGTGATGATCGCACCGTGGCCGAGTTCTTTCATATGGGGGTGGACGGCTTGTGCGGCGAAAAAGTGGTGGCGCAGGTTGACGTTGAGGACCTGATCCCAATAGCTCGGCTCGACGTTTGCAAGCGCGTGCCGGGTATCGTTGGCGGCATTGTTGACCAGTACGGCGACCGGGCCAAGACGCTCCCGCGTCGCTTCGATGGCCTGCCGCAACGCAGCAATGTCGGTCACGTCGGTCTCAATGAACGCGGCATTGCCACCGTTCTGAGACAGGTCGTCGGCCAGCACTGCACCGGCCGTCACGTCCACATCGACGAACGCGACCTTCGAGCCGTTGCGCACAAAGGCGCGCACAATGTCGGCGCCAATCCCAGTGGCACCGCCGGTGACAAACACGACACGCCCCGCAAGGCTCGGATAGGTTGCGTAGGTCACGAGACGGCATCCTGAATGAGGCGTTCGGTGCTCGGATCAAACAGGCACGCGTGCGCCATGTCGATACCGAGTGCCAGGGTCTCGCCGGCTTGCGGCGCGCCGTCTGGTTCGAAGCGGCCGACGATATCGCGATTACCGAGCTTTAGCATGGCAATCGTCTCAGCTCCCGTCGGCTCGACAATATCGACCGTTGCCCTGACCTCAACCAGTGCCGGGCGGCGAAGCTTCAGGTCGGCATCGTAACGATACAGATGTTCGGGCCGTATCCCGAGCACCACCTTGCCGTTAGCCGGCGCCGATGCCGGGCGGCGCGCCAACGCCAATGATACAGTTCTGCCATCACCAGCTGCGTCCAGATCGACACACGGCCGGCCGTCGCGGGAGCCGAGTGTTGCTGCCAGAAAGTTCATCGACGGCGAGCCCATGAAACCAGCGACGAACATGTTCGCCGGCCGTGCGTAAATGGTCTGCGGCACGGCGAACTGCTGTAGGCTACCCTGATGCATGACAGCAATCCGCGACGCGAGTGTCATGGCTTCGACCTGGTCGTGCGTCACGTAGACGGTCGTCTTGCCGACGCGCTGGTGCAGCTTCTTGATCTCGGTGCGCATATCGACGCGCAATTTGGCATCGAGATTTGACAGCGGCTCGTCGAACAGGAAAAGCTTCGGATCACGCACCAGGGCGCGCCCCATGGCGACCCGCTGGCGCTGGCCGCCGGAGAGCTGCGCCGGTTTGCGACCGAGCAGCGGCTCGATCTGCAGGAGCGCCGCCACACGGGCGACTGCTTCGTCCTGCGCCGCCTTCGGAACGCGCCGGCTCTCCATGCCGAAGGTGATGTTCTGGCGTGCCGTCATGGTCGGATAAAGCGCGTAGGATTGAAACACCATGGCGATGTCGCGATCCTTTGGAGGAACGCCGTTGACAAGCCGTTCGTCGATGCGGATTTCGCCTGAAGTTACGCTCTCAAGACCAGCGATCATGGCGAGCAAAGTCGACTTGCCGCAACCCGACGGGCCAACAAGTGCGATGAATTCGCCGCTTCTCGCTTCGATATCGATGCCCTTGAGCACGTCGACTGAACCGAAGCGCTTGTGCAGGGATATAACGGTCAGTGTAGCCATGGCTGCCTACTTCACCGAACCTGCTGTCAACCCGCGCACGAAGTATCGCCCCCCTAACAGAAAGACGAGGAGC
>JANNXS010000099.1:0-19493 GCA_031409695.1 Hyphomicrobiaceae bacterium | reverse complement strand
GCGATCTTGATATGCTGGAGGTCTACCGGGAGGCGACGCGTATCCTGCAACTCGACCACACGGATCGGCCTTGGGCGCGACTGCTGTCCGCTGCTCCCGCCGAGATCATGGGATTGGAAGCTGGTGGCATGATCCGCGCGGGCATGGCAGCCGATCTCGTGTTAACCACCGCGCGGACCTGGAACGAGCTCAACGCTCGCCCGCAAACGGATCGCGTCGTGCTGCTTGGCGGTCGCGAGCTTGCTCGGACGTTGCCGGACTATCGAGAGCTCGGTTGAGGTTTAGGGTGGTATGCTTGGTCCATAAGAGAGAACGGGAAAAAGCTGTTCAAGCCACCAACTGCACTTCAACGCTGCCAAGTCCGTCGAACGTGCCGACAATCGTTGCCGGCCCGTCAACCCATTGAATGCCCGTCCACGATCCTGTGGTGACGATGGTTCCGGCTTCCATGCCGCCCCGTTTGGACACGGCATGCCCAACGACCCAGGTCAGCAACCCGAGAAGATCTGGCGCCGTGTGACCGCCCGTGACATCGGCGATGGTCCGCCCGTTGGCACTTACACTGGCGCGCAGCATTTTGGCGTCGACCGCGTGCCAATCAGCGATCTCTGGGCCAATGACCAGGCCTAGGTTGGTGCCGAAATCAGCAAGGCGCAGGTGCGCGGGCGCGGCCATACCCTCAGCCAAGCGTGAGGCACAGGTTTCAAGTGCGATATGGATGGATCCGATGGCAGCTTCGACGTCGCTCCGGCTCGGCTTAGCACCGCCGGCTGGAAAACCTCTGGCGAGTTTGAAGGCGATCTCAAGCTCGACACCGGTTGAGGCGCGTGCAGGCACCTGACCGGCATCGAACAAGTCAAAGATGGGGGCCCCGTTTGGGGTCGCGTCCGGCGAACTCGCGCCGACCTTCCAGGCCTTTACCTTGGACGCGAGGCGCGCAATGATCGCGTCCTGGACCCGATAGGCTTCATCGTCGGTCGCGGGGCTGAGTGCGGGCGTCGGCGCCAGCGGTGCCCCCGCCGAACGGGCAGCATACAAGCTATCGGCAAGGGCATAAACGTCAGGATGCGGCAGGGCGGTCATACGAATGGTCCGTGATCGGCGAAGTGTGGCCATAGCACGGTGTCGGCGTGTTTAAATTGCGCCTATCGTATTGGGTGCCCTGCCGGAACAAGCAGCAATTCGCATGGCACCTATGCAAAACCTCCGACGGACGCAAAACACGAACCGCCAGTTTTGTGACCTGCGCACGGAATTAAGGGGTGGGCTCAGGCCTGGACCATGACGACTTCACCGTTGCGGACCGCAATGGCAAGTTCCCCGCGCTTGAGACGCAATGCATCCCCGCCGAACAGGTCGCGCCGCCAGCCTCGCACAGCCGGCACATCGGGCTCGTCCAGGAGGGCAATCTGCTCCAGATCTTCGGTCGCAGCGATCAATCGCGGGGCAACGCGATGGCGCGCGGCTGTTGCTTTTAAAAGCACACGCAAAAGCTCGACCAACGCCGTTTTCTCGGGCGGCAAAGAGGTGCCACTTGACACGTCAGGTAGTGTCTTTGGGTCGCGCGCCAAGCCGAGCTTGACGGCGTCGACGATGTCTTTGGCGCGGGCCGAGCGGGCGAACCCATCACTGAGGGTTCGCAAGGCCGACAGTTGGGCAGTCTCGGTCGGCAGTTGATTGGCAATGTCGTAGAGGGACTCATCGCGCATGACGCGATTGCGCGGCACGTTTTGAGATTGGGCTTGGCGTTCGCGCCAGGCTGCAAGCTCGATCAAGGCTGCCAGGCTCTTGCGTCCTCGAACCTTGATTTTCAGCCGCCGCCAGCTGTCCTCGGGAAGGGTTTCGTAGCTGCCGGGATCGCTAAGGATAGACAGTTCTTCGTCAAGCCATTTTGATCGACCAGCCCGGTCAATTTCGCTTGCCAGTGACTTGTAGATCTTGCGCAGGTGCGTGACATCGCCAAGCGCATAAACGAGCTGCTTTTGCGACAGCGGCCGACGTGCCCAATCGGTAAAACGAGAGCTCTTGTCGATGTCGACGCCGGCGAGATCCTTGGCGAGCGTGACATAACTCACCGCGTCGCCAAAGCCGCACACCATGGCCGCCACCTGCGTGTCGAACAGCGGCTTTGGGATGACGCCCGACTGCACTTTGACGATCTCGACGTCCTGGCGCGCCGCATGGAACACCTTCAGAACGCGTTCATCGGCCATCAGATCATAGAACGGCTGCAAGTCGATGCCGGGCGCCAGCGGATCAACGACCAACTCGTCCTCGGGCCCAGCCATCTGGATGAGGCAAAGGATCGGCCAAAAAGTGGCCTCGCGCATGAATTCGGTGTCGACCGTCACGTACGGGTGCGCGGCAAGCCTTTTACAGGCGGCTGCAAGGTCGGCGGTGTTTGTGATCACAATCATGTCGGCTCGATCTTAGACGACGTTTGCGGGCTTGTCGCGCAGCTTTGCGATGTCGGCTAGTGTATCGCATCTGACGTTTGGTCTTCGCTTACGGCTGGCCTCTAAACCAAACGTCAGATGCAAAAGATACACTAAAATCATACTGTTGCTGATATCCATGATGGTTCTGGATTGGCTCGGAACTTCGCTGTAACGGGAAGCAAATGTCGGAACCGGAACTCTCGGTAGTTCCGCTCGCGCTCCCTGCTGTTGGCTGTCACAGCTTGCCGACTGCGGCCGGATCGAACCGATAAGCTGTGGAACAGAACTCGCACGTGACCTCGATCACGCCGTCGGGCGTGGTCATATCGGTAAGTTCGGTGCGCGCGAAGCTATCTAGAAAAGTTGCGATCCGCTCGCGCGAGCAGGTGCATTTAGCAGCCAGAGGCACGGCCGGAGAGACGGTGACGCCCTCCTCTTGAAACAGCCGATAGAGCAAGCGCTCTGGCGTCAACGTCGGGTCGAGCAACTCATGATCTTCAACGGTTTCAGCCAACGTACGAACGCGCCGCCAGTCCTCGTCATCTTCGCCATAGAGGCTTGCGTCCCGCTCATCGGCCTCAGCTGGCGTCAGCGGACGCGCGTCCCCACCGGCCTTCGGGACGTACTGCAGAATCAATCCACCCGCGCGCCAGTGCCAAAGGCCATTGGCGAAATGGCGTGCCACGGCAAGCCGAATGAAGGTCGGCAACTGCTCTGATTGGCGGAAATAGCTATGCGTCGCCTCTGTCAGCGTCACCCCGCCGAGAGGCACAATGCCTTGATACCCCTCAAGGTTGCCGCCTGGCTGGATGGTCATGGCGAGATTGCCCTCCCCCAGAAGGGCTGGCTGATCACCGCGGCCGCGCTCGGGGATCTCGGATGTGCGGGTCTTGGAGACGCGCGCGTGTCCGCGCAAATAACCGGGCCAATCGTAGTGTACGACTAGAAACCCGAGCGGCCCTTCGGATTTGGTCTGCAGAATAAAGCGCCCGTCCGTAAATCGACTATCGAATTTGAGGCCCGTTGCGAACAATGCCGTGAGGCCGATGGCTTCGCCCAAAGCGTGGCTGACCGGCTCGGTCATGGCATGGCGCGTGAGGATATGGTCAACCGCTGGCCCGAGCCGCAGCACACGACCCGACATGCGCGAAGCCACAAGATGGAATGGCAGAACGATATCGTCAGTGCGTGTCGACATTGCTTGAATCGGACCGGTTGAGAATTTGGTTGCGGCGTTTTTGCGTGCGCATAGACCGTTTCAACGCCCTTGGCGACGCCGTAGACCTATAACCGGGCGGTGTTATGATCCTGGAGGGCTTTTCGCTCCGCCAGTTGGTGTTTCGCGCGGCCGGTAGTGCAGGTGGGCCTGGCGATCCAAGCATGTTGTTTGATCCAGACGACATAGAGGAAGACTTCCTCGATCTCGACATCGAGCATCTCGATGAGGAGCGCGTGGTGCTGGACGAGGGCCGCCGCCACCGAGGTGCGTCCTCCGTCGTCCGCCTCATCGCGCACAAGCCGATCGACGATGATGACGATGGCGATGGCGATGGCGAGAATGCGGACGAAATTGGCTAAGCGGCAAGCGTGTCAGCCGATCACAATGATGGCCAATTGAGGTGTTTCGGCATACAGCCGCTCGATGAGATCGGCGTGGTTGGCAATCACGGCGCGCTGGTTGATCGAGCCCTTATCGGTCACCTCGCCGGCGTCAAGCGACAGGGCTGAGCCAAAGATCGCGGCCCGTGACACCCGCGTCGATGAGCCCGTCCGTGAAGCCGCGAGCGCGGCCAGCCGCCTCTGAATTTCGGCCACCAGAGTTGCGTGTGTGTAAACCTGCTCTACGGCCGCATCGTTGCCAAGGCCTGCAACCCTCCGGCACGACTCCAGATCTGGAATCAATAGCGCCGCCACAAATCCTCGATCGTGGCCAGTCACGACGACATCGCGCACCAGCGGCGCGAGTGCCTGGATCACCTCGGTGCGCAACGGCCCTACAGAGACCCACGTGCCGGTCGTCAGCTTGAAGTCCTCGGCGACGCGGCCATCGAACAAAAAGCCAAGGCTCGGATCGGCGGTATCAACAAATTTCAAGGCGTCGCCGAGCTTGTAAAAGCCCTCCTCGTCGAACGCCGCTTTGGTTTGCTCAGGTTGCTTCCAATATCCTGGCGTGATGTTTGGGCCGCGCACGCGGGCTTCGAGTTTGCCGCCGTTGGGCACCAGCTTCAACTCGACGCCGGGCAGCGGCAGTCCGACCATGCCAGAGCGAGAGCACTTGTTCGTCGAGGCGATGCAGCCTGGCGCCGTCTCGGTCGAGCCAAGACCTGTGATGATGCGAATTTGATGCCCCGTCTCCGCGACGGCCATCTCCTGCAAGCCCTCCCAAATGTGTTGCGGAAGCGATGCACCGCCATAAAACATAGCCTGCAGCCGCGAAAACAGAGACTTGCGCAACGCCGTGTTGGTCCTCAGCGCCGGCAGCAACTGTTCGTACCCACGCGGCACGTTGAAAAAAATCGTCGGCGCTATGTCCGTCAGATTGCGGATGGTCATGTCGATGGCGCCGGGCATGGGGCGGCCGTCGTCGAGATATAGCGTGCCGCCGTGTGCAAGCACGAAATTGATGTTGTGATTGCCAGCGAAGGTGTGGCTCCAAGGCAGCCAATCGACAAGGATCGGCGGCGTTTGCTCCGCGAACGGCATACCCGCGGTCACCATGGCGATATCAGATGTCAGCATCCGCTGCGTGTTGATGACACCCTTCGGAGAGCCGGTTGAGCCCGACGTGAACAAAAATTTGACCACCGTATCTGGAGTAATCGCGGCATTGGCGATGTCGACGGCGGACGTGACGGGCGTTGCGATGAGGTCTGCAAGTAACGTCAAGTGTTTGCGGCCGGCCGGCGGGTCGACAGCGTATACGACTTCGACGTCAGACGGCACGACGGCTTCGAGCGCTTTAGCAAACGGCTTGCCTGACGAGACATAAATCAGACCCGGATTGAGCAATCCGAGCACGTAGCGGAGCTTGCCGAAATCCTGGCTCAGAGTGGAGTACGCGGGCGAAACAGGCGCAACCGGCACGCCGATGTATTGCGCGGCAAAGCTCATGACGGCTTGGCCGAGGTCATTGCCCGAGAGGAACACAATGGGCCGGGACGGCGACAGCGGACGCGACAGCAAGGCGGCGGCAACGCTGCGGGCGGCAGCGCGCATGGCGCCATAGGTAAGTGTGTTCCATGGGCCATCGCCGTCACGCTGGGCCATGAACGCGCGATCCGGGGCCGTATCCGCCCACCGGTCTAGCCACAGCGTGGTCTTGGCAGGATAGGCTTTCAACGCATCGGCATGGCGCGCGTAGATAGTGCCATCGGGGCGCGCGTCAATAACAACGTTTGCCGGCAGCAGGGGCACGTCACGGATCGGGGCTGGAGCGGTCATGCAAGATCCCATTGGAAGTTCGACCAAAACTAAGCCGCTTCCGAGGGGTTTGTCACCGGATTTCCCTCTGCCCGTCCTTCACGGCGAGTAGGTGCTTACGATGGCGTCGACTTCGATCTCGATCAGCCAGTCTGGATCGACGAAACCCGTGACCTGAACCACCGTCGTCACGGGTCGTATTATGCCAAAAATCTCGCCGTGAATTTTCGCAACGGCTTGCCAATCGCTGATGCGCGTCAGCAAGATGCGCGTGCGGGTGACGTCTTGAAAGCGGCTTCCGGCGTCATGCAAGGCCTTCTCGATGATGGCGAAGCAGCGCCGCGTCTGGATTTCGACGTTGCCGACACCTGCGCACGTACCGTCCGGCCCGATCGGCGCGGTGCCGCCAACAGCAACATACGGTCCGACACGCACGGCGCGGCTGAAGCCAATAATCGGCTCCAAGGGGCTGCCGGATTTGATGTTCTGACGTTGCACTAGGCCCACCATTTCGTCGGCACCGAGAAGCGGCCGGCCGCATCCTCAATCGCCTGTGACGCGCGGAATAGAGTGCCCTCATCGAACGGCTTGCCGATCAGTTGCAGGCCAAGCGGCATGCCCTCAGACGACAGTCCGGCCGGCACCGAGATGCCAGGCAAACCTGCCATATTCACCGTCACCGTGAAGATATCTTCGAGATACATCGCAAGCGGATCGCCACTCTTTTCGCCGAAAGCAAACGCGGGGCTCGGCGTCGTCGGCGTCAGCACGACATCGACCTTGTTCCAGGCATTGTCGAAGTCCTGTTTGATCAGCGTCCGCACCTTCTGCGCCTTCAGGTAATAGGCATCGTAAAAGCCCGCCGACAGCACGTATGTCCCGATCAGCACGCGGCGTTTGACTTCCTTGCCAAAGCCAGCAGCGCGCGTGTTTTCATATTGGTCGATAAGATCTTTACCCGGCACGCGCAGTCCATAGCGCACCCCATCATAGCGCGCGAGGTTGGACGAACATTCAGCCGGCGCAACGATGTAATAAGCCGGCAGCGCGTACTTCGTGTGGGGCAGCGACAGATCTTCAACGATGATCGCACCCGCCGCCTTCAACCAGGCGATGCCCTTCTGCCAGAGATCATCGACCTCCTTAGACATGCCCTCCATGCGGTATTCCTTGGGCACGCCAACGCGCAGACCTTTGACGCCCTGTTTCAAGTTTGCCTCATAGTCGGGCACGGCCAGGTCGACCGAGGTCGAGTCTTTTGCGTCAAAACTCGCCATGTGGCGGAGCATGATGGCAGCGTCGCGCGTGGTTTTGGCGATCGGCCCGGCTTGATCGAGCGACGAGGCGAAGGCGACCACACCCCACCGTGAGCAACGGCCATAGGTCGGCTTGATCCCAACCGTGCCAGTGAGCGCTGCTGGCTGGCGGATCGAGCCGCCGGTGTCGGTCGCTGTGGCCGCGATACACATGTCGGCCGCGACCGACGAAGATGAGCCACCCGACGAGCCACCTGGGACGAGCTTGGCTGTATCGGGTTGGCCGTTCCTGTTGCGGCGCCAAGGATTGACCACGCTGCCAAAGCAGCTGGTTTCGTTCGACGAGCCCATGGCGAACTCGTCATTATTGAGTTTGCCGAGCATGACCGCGCCCGCGTCCCATAGGTTCTGCGTCACGGTTGATTCGTAGGTCGGCTTGAACCCGTCCAGGATCTTCGAGCACGCGGTTGTGCGCACACCTTTGGTGGCAAACAGGTCTTTAATGCCGAGTGGAACGCCTTCGAGCGGCCGACCTTCACCCTTGGCAAGTTTGTTGTCCGAAATCTGTGCCATGGCCAACGCCTGGTCTGGGGTCGGCAGCACATAGGCGTTCAGTGCCGCATTGCCCTTTTCGATCGCGGTGTTGAACGCCGAGGTCAGTTCCGTCGACGTAAATTTTTTTTCGCGCAAGCCGTCACGGGCATCGGCGAGTGAAAGTTTTGTCAGGTCGGTCATCGGGCGGCAATCCTGCAGTCCGCACGGACATGTCCCGGCGGCATTAGCTTGGTTGCCTGATAGACGAATTCCGAGCGCGCGTAAGCCCGGTCGTTGGGTCGCCGTCAGGGAAATGCTGCTCTGTCATTGCTCGTTTTGGCATGCGTTCACCGAAAACGTGGACTGTGCCGCGCATCATCGCATGTAGGTGCGACCAGCGTGCGGTTGGCCTGAACGGAGTTGAACAAGTTGACTTAAATGGGCCTTGCTCGTTGTCTTGGCTTCACATAGTATGCGTAGAAGAGATGCGCATCGAATTTGCGCACTTTGATGGGGCCACCATGGGCACGACAGCGCCGCGCATCTTGAAAAAGGCCGTGAATGTTTCGATCAACATAGAAATCGTCACTGAGGCGAAGGCTGCGGGGCTCAATCTTTCAGTCGTGTTGGAAAATGCACTGCGCACTGAACTCAAGGCGCACCGCGAGTTGCAATGGCGTGCGGAAAATAAGAGCGCCATCGCGGAGAGCAACGCCGAGCTGGAGCGTGTTGGCCTCTGGTCGGACGGGTATCGGGTTTGGTGATGCGCCAATTCGATGTGTGTCGGTTGCGACCGATGACAGGATCAAAGAGGACCACGTCCTTCATCATCATCCTGCAAGCAGATCTTCTAGATGCCGTGGCGACGTGTGTCGTCGCGCCGTTGGCACTCTCCAGCGCATTGCCCGGCTTGGGCAAATTGAGGCCAGAATTTATTGTCGTCGGGCAGAGTTACCGTCTTGTCGTCGATCGATTGAGCGTCATCTTACGCAAAGATATCAGCACCGTCGTCGCGTCAGCCAAAGACCGTGAATGGGACATTCGCCGAGCCCTCGATCTGGTGTTTGTTGGAGTCTGATCGGGTGTAGAAGTTGAGGCGTCGGATTGTTTGGGCCGGCTGCCGCAACGACGGCCCCCAGCTGTCATCCCCACCCACATCGCCGCATCCAATCACGGCCTGTGGACGTGCCGTGATGTCGCGGCTAAGGCAAACACAAGTCGCCCCGAGGATGCCTTATGACCGCAGCTGATCTCCGCCCGATGGCAAACGCTATCCGCGCGCTTGCCATGGATGCCGTTGAAAAGGCTAAGTCCGGTCATCCCGGCATGCCCATGGGCATGGCAGACGTTGCGACCGTCCTGTTCGGTGAGGTTCTGAAATACGACGCAAGCGAACCCGATTGGCCGGACCGCGACCGGTTTGTACTCTCGGCCGGGCATGGCTCGATGTTGCTCTATGCGGTGCTGCATCTGGCCGGATATCCGGGCATGTCCATGGACGAGATCCGTAACTTCCGTCAGCTCGGCGCCAAGACGGCTGGTCATCCCGAGTATGGTCATGCGCCGGGCATAGAGACGACCACGGGCCCCCTTGGCCAGGGCCTCGCGAACGCCGTCGGTATGGCGCTCGCCGAAAAGATGCTTGCGGCCCGGCATGGGACCGACGCCGTTGATCACAAAACCTACGTCATAGCTGGCGACGGTTGCCTGATGGAAGGTCTCAGCCACGAGGCCATTTCGATGGCTGGCCACCTTGGCCTGTCAAAGCTCGTTGTACTGTTTGACGATAACGAAATCTCGATCGACGGCGCGACCAGCATGGCCGTTTCGGACGACCAGTTGAAACGGTTTGAGGCCTGCGGCTGGCAGATATCTCGCATCGACGGCCACGATTTTGCAGCCATCCGTGGTGCGCTCGCGGCCGCCCAGTTGGCCATCAAGCCAGTCATGATCGCCTGCAAAACCACCATCGGTTACGGCGCGCCAACCAAGGCCGGCAAAGCTGCCTCGCACGGCTCGCCACTCGGCGCTGAGGAGATCCGCGGCGCGCGGGAGAAAATCGGTTGGACATCGGCGCCGTTTGAAATTCCCGGAGACATTCTTTCGAGCTGGAGGAGCGCGGGCAAGCGTGGGCAATCCGCCCGTGCCGCCTGGGAAAAACGCACGGCTGGCCTTGACCGATCCCTGCTTGCCGATCCGATCACACCCGCTGTCGCCAACGGCATCAAGCGCGCTGTGCTGGATTTGAAGGTCAAGTTCGGCACCGAAAAGCCAAAGCTTGCAACGCGGGAATCGTCTGCGAAAGTTCTTGAGGCCTTGCTGCCCGTGTGCCCGGCGCTGATCCTGGGATCGGCCGATTTGACCGGCTCGAACGGGACCAAAACCGCCCACTACAAACCCGTGTCGCCCGCCGATTTCGGCGCCAACTATATCCACTACGGCGTGCGCGAGCACGGCATGGCCGCGGCCATGAACGGCATGGCACTGCACGGCGGATTTGTGCCCGCCGGCGCAACATTCCTTGTCTTCACCGACTATTGCCGCCCGGCCATCCGCCTGTCTGCACTCATGCAGAAGCGTGTCGTTTACATCATGACTCACGACAGTATCGGCCTTGGCGAAGACGGGCCGACCCATCAGCCGGTGGAGCATTTGGCGGCCTTGCGGGCAATACCGAACTTGAACGTGTTTCGCCCGGCGGATGCGATCGAGGTGGCCGAATGCTGGGAACTCGCGCTTGTGAACACTTTGACGCCGTCCATCCTATCGCTCTCGCGGCAGGGATTGCCAATGCTGCGCACGGACGCAACGCCCGAGAACAAATGCGCCAAAGGGGCCTACGTTCTCGCGGACGGTCTTGGCGCCAACGGCAAACCGAAGAAAAAACGCGACGTGACGCTGTTCGCGACGGGCTCAGAAGTAGAGATCGCTATGGCGGCCCGCGCCATCCTGGCAAAGGAGGACATCGCAGCAGCCGTGGTTTCGATGCCGTGCTTTGAACTGTTTGAAAATCAAGATGCACGCTACCGCGACGGCGTCATCGGCGACGCTCCACGTGTCGGCATCGAAGCCGCCATCCGCCAGGGTTGGGACCGCTATCTGCTGCCGAGCGAACCATTCATTGGCATGACCGGCTTCGGCTCGTCTGGGCCGGCAGGTAAACTCTACGACCACTTCGGTATCACCGTCGCCAAGGTGGTTGAGGCGGCCAAAGCCCAGGCGGAATGACGATCATTGCCGAGCAGCGATAAGTGCGCGCAAGGCATCGATCCGCGGGGCTAGGCCATTTGCGCCAGCCGCGACCGCTTTTTCATAAGCTGCCATGGCCTTTGCAAGGTCGCCTGCGCGGGCAAGTCTCGGATAAACGTCGCGCAAATGAAGTGGGTCATAGGTCTCAGCGAGCGCTTTGAGAATAGCCGGGTCGCCTGACTTCGCCTGGTCTTCGAGCAGCGCGCGGGCATTCACAATTCTGTTCGCCGCCATGTAGTCGGCGGCGCGCGTAATCACCTCGTTTGCGCGCGGTTGCGAGGCGATTGGCGCAGCTTGGACCGGTGCTGGCTGCAGGGCGGATTGGCGCATCGGCGCAGCTGGGGGGCCCGCGGGCGAGGCCTGTATTAAGGGTGTCTGCGTGGGGGCCACGTGTTGCGGCGTGGGCGTCACGGCACCTTGCGAAGGCGACGCGGCTTGCACCTGGGGAGTTGCCGGTGCTGAAATTGTTGCCGGAATTGTTGCCGGAATTGTTATTGGTGCTGGTGCCTGACGGGCCTGGCTCAGCGGGCGCACTTCAACAAGCTTGGTATCAGTCGTCTTTGGCTCAGACGCGGTGGGGACTGGTACTTTGACAGCTTCGACTGCCGTCGAAACGTCAGGCGCTTTGGTTGCGGCAGCCTTTGGTTGGGATGGTGCCGCAGCAGCCCGCGCTTGTGGTATTGCGACCGGATCGGGTTTCGTCGGCTCGATGGTTGCCTCGATGGTTGCAACCGGCGGCAGCGTTGGCACTGCCACGCTTTTGGGCGCCTCGACCACGTTTGGCGTCATTGCGACGGCCGGCGCCGACTTTACAAACTCAGGCGTCACGGCGACTGGCACTGATTTTGCGACGTCGGCGCGCACAACCGGCTTTGTGACCGGATCGGCAATACGAACGCTCGGCGGCTCCGACACACTGATTTTCGGTGTCGCGACAGCCGGTCGCGCAGGTATCGCCGCGGCCAGGGGCACGACCCGCTTTCTCGATGTGTGGACTGCAACCGGCGCCTTGGTCCTCGGGCTATGGCGGCTATCGGTGTAGGCCGCTGACGGCACGTCGCGGCCCTCATGCGTGTAGGTCGAAGCACAACCTGCCAACAACAGGGCCGTGAGCGACGTGCTCGCAATGAGAGCGGCTTTCAGGGTGCGCACGGAACTTCCTCACAGGCAAACAAAGTGGGGCATACGTCGTTAGCCACACTCTTGCCGTCTGGGCGTAAAGAACTGGTAAAGCCGTGTGCCGATTTCGAGCGATTGAGCCCGTGAGGCTTGTTGCAGCTTGATCGTTTTTGGTGATTTGAAACCGCCACGATTGCTCCATACTCTGATCAATGCGAGGTGCGGCAACGTCCCTGCCCGCGGACAGAGCTGGGCCACACTTGCGACCCAGCTATTTGAGAGCCGACAACAACAAGAAACTATCGGAGGAAACGACCATGGGCCAAATGTCCCCTATTGCCTCACATGCCGTCGACCCCTTGCTCGCCGGCCGCATTGTTGAAATCGCCGACAAAGATGGCCCACGGGCGGCTTACGCGGCGTTGTCGCAGCGCCTCGCGGCTCTGCATGCGGAGGGGCAACGCATCCCACCGCATCTGGCTACCCTCAAAGAGCGCCTTGTGGCTGAATGCTGCGCCCTCAGCCAAGGCCGCTGACGCGTTTGTAGCGCGGCGATTAAGCGTCAGCGAGCTTGACGCCACACACAAAGCTGGGCTTGACGCCACACAGGCAGCTGGGAGTGGCCAAGCCCGTGACGACAATCCCCGTGACGACAATCGATACCCGCGTTGAAAATCCAATCAACGCGCCCGAGTTCGTGCCATCCGAGACGGATACCCAGCCCGCCACAGGACACGAAATCGCAGCGCTCAGCGATCTCGTGTCCGCCGCCCGTGCGATCGTTGCGACGCCGGACCTTGCGGCGAAGGTCCGGCTCTCTCGCCTGACGGCCAAGGCCTGGTTTGGCGGTAGTCTTGCCTTTGGACACGTCTCGGGCCGCTTTCCCATGCCGGACCGCCCTGGCCGCCCGGAAAGACCAGAACTTCTACTGCCCCGCCACATGCCAAAACGCACAGCGCTTGGAGCCCTGAAAGGCCGTATCGCGCTCCTCCATGCGCTCGCCCACATCGAGCTGAACGCGGTCGACATGACTTGGGACCTGATCGGTCGCTTCGCCCATGCCGATGTCCCACGACCGTTTTTTGACAACTGGGTCCAGGTCGGACTCGAGGAGGCCAAGCATTTCGACCTGCTCCAGCGCCATTTGACCACACTTGGCGCCGCTTACGGCGACCTACCGGCACACGACGGCCTCTGGCAGGCGGCGCAAGCAACCAGCGACAGCCTTCTCGCCCGCGTGGCCATCGTCCCCTTGATCTTAGAGGCCCGTGGCCTTGATGTGACGCCGGCCATGATCGAAAACCTGCGTACAGCTGGCGACCAAGAGGCGGCTGGTGTGGTCGAGATCATCTATCGCGACGAGAAACGTCATGTCGCCTTTGGCGTGAAGTGGTTCCGGTTTCTGTGTGAGCGCGAAAAGCTGCCGCCCGAGGCGACTTTTCATGCGCTTGTAAGGAAGCACTTTCGCGGGACCGTGCGCCCGCCTTTCAACGACAAGGCGCGTTCCGAGGCCGGCCTCACCCCCGGTTTTTATAAGCCACTTTCGGCGTTGGGAAATCCGCGTTGACCTGGACTGTTGCCCAGATTGTTACGCAGTCACATTCCAGTCCAAGATCTGTGGCATGTCTGCCATAGTCAACGGACGTATCAGCCATCAGGTGGGCTTTACGAAACAGGGTTCAACGCAATAGTAATGTGAGACAGCACAACGGATTTACCAATCTCGGGCAGGATGAATTCACATTGGTCTGCCCCAATCCGACTACCCGAATACGGTTTCCCGCAAGGGGTACCCCGTCGCAGAGTTTGCTTACTGGCTGGGAGGAATTAAGCCTATGGTCAACCCGTTGAATCCGTTCGGTGCCAAGAAGCCTGACATGGCGCCGACAGCCGTCACTCCATTGACCGGCCGGCCCCCGCTGCCGCCGCAAACTGGGCCGGCGCCGCGTCCCCTGTCCGCTGGTAGCAACGCCGGGATCTCGGTGATCGGCGCTGATTTATCGATCAATGGCAATCTGCAGTCGACCGGCGAAGTGCAAATCGAAGGCAATATCGAGGGCAACCTCCAGGCGAGCCGTATCGTCGTCGGCCAGAACGCCAAGATTAACGGTAACCTTGTCGCCGACGACGTCGTTGTCCAGGGGTCGGTCAACGGCTCAATCCGCGGCAACCGCGTGACGTTGCAGTCGTCAAGCAAGGTCGATGGTGACATCGTCCACCAATCGCTCGCCATCGAGCAGGGCGCATTCTTTGAAGGCAAGTCACGCCGCACCGAAAACCCGACCGAAGTCAAACCGGCCAACGGCGCGGCCTCACCCGGTATGCCAACCATCGCTGTGAATTGAGACATGTTACCGCGAAACGGCTGGGCCTGATTTACTGGCTTTGGCCAAAGCCCGGTGTCAACGTCCTGCTATCGATCTTATCCAACCCGGCTCGCGTTCACGTGGGCTGGTTTTTGCGCTTGTTTTTTGTGCCGCGCACAGCCGCGTCGAAATATCATGTCTGCCTGGGCGACGGCGCATGTCACGGTCGCATGCTATCTCCCTTGTTCCACGACGGAGGCCGACCATGAGCGTCGCCAAAGGCCGCACGTTTCTTGCCATTCCAGGCCCGACCAACATTCCCGATCGCGTGCTCGCGGCGATGATGCGGCCGGCCGAGGAAATCTACACCGGTCCCATGGTGGCATTGACGGATAGCCTGCTGACGGACCTGAAAAAGGTCCTCCGCACCAAGGCGCGCACCTACATCTACGCAGCCAACGGGCACGGCGGGTGGGAGGCTGCGTTCTCCAATGTGCTGTCGCGCGGCGATAAGGTGCTGGTGCTTGAATCAGGTCGTTTTGCGATCGGCTGGGGCGACATGGCGGGCTTCATGGGAGCCGAAATCGAGGTGCTGCCAGGGTCCTGGCGGTCAGCCGTCGATCCGCAAAAGGTCGAGGAACGGCTGCGCCGCGACATCAAAGGCGAAATCAAAGCCATCATGGTCGTACAGATCGATACGGCCTCGTCAGTGGTGAACGATATCGCCGCCATCCGCCGCGCCATTGATTCAGCCAAACACCCGGCTTTGTTGATGGTGGATTGCGTCGCGTCGCTCGGTTGCATGCCTTATGAAATGGATGCCTGGGGCGTGGATATCACCATGTCGGCGTCGCAAAAGGGCATGATGACCCCGCCGGGTCTGGCTTTTGTTGCGGCCAACGAAAAAGCCCATCGCGCGCACGCCACAGCCAATATGAAGACTCTCTATTGGGATTGGACGTTCCGCCAGGGCGATGAGCACTACATGAAATACTGCGGCACGCCGCCGGAGCACCTCCTGTTTGCCCTCCGCGCCGCCCTCGACATGGTACTCGAAGAGGGGCTCGAACAGGTCTTCAAGCGGCACAGGCTGCTCGCCGGCGCGACGCACGCGGCCGTTGCCAAATGGGCCGAGGGTCAGGTGCTTTCGTTCAACATTGAGGAGGCGGCCCACCGGTCGGCCTCGGTCACCAACGTGCTGTTTAACGGCGCCGACGCCAAGGCCGTGCAGGATTATGCGCGCGACACTTGCAACGTATTCATCGGTGGCGGCATCGGGCAGCTATCAGGCAAAGCGTTACGCATCGCTCATATGGGCCACACCAATGCCCCCATGGTGCTCGCGGCCCTGTCGGCCATGGAAATGGCGCTGGTCGCAAAGAAAGTGCCGCATGGCGCAGGCGCGATCGACGCCGCCATCGGTTACCTTGCGCGAGAGGCGTGAACACCTGCACTGGTGGACAAATTAACAACAAACCTATGGCAAGAAGCCTTTGTTCAGGTCGAGCGCCTGCTTGATCCGCTCCCGGCCCTTCGTGTCGACGGCGGTCAGCGTCCATTTGACGTTTGTGCCGTCGGCGAAAGAGGTGGTTGAGCGCAGACGCACGCGCAACGTCTCGCCGGCGGCCAGTTTGATCGGCTCCAACGCCGGCAGATACAGCTGCTCCCAGTGGGTTTTCGGGTCTGAAGGTCCCGTACCAAGCGAAATGCCCTCGGCAAGTTCCGTCGTCCACCAGAGCGCAATGCCGCCGACCGTCTCGGCCCGCTTCATTTTGAATTCGGCGTCGCCGCTGCGAGAGGTTTTGGGTTGCTTCATGAAGTCAACTTTGTCCCAGCACACAACAGCCGTGCCGCCGTCAAGCAGGTCCATTGGTTCAAAGGTGCGCACGTAGATGTTGTTGAAGCCCTTGACTTTGGCCGGCTCGAAATCGAGGCCGAAGCCGACGTCATCCCAGGTCGAGAGGTCACGGTGAAAGCGTGGATTGATCACAGGCGCCACGAATTGTGCAACCCGCGCCGGGATCAGCACGCCATCGGGCTCAAGGTAGCGCTCGCGCACATCCTGCAGCGTCTCGATGATGTTTTCCTCAAACGCATAGTTGCCGAGCGTCTCCGAGACGACCACATGGCAGCGCACAGGCGGTTCGACGTCGATGGAATGCGCGGGCACGATCTCGATGTTGCGGATGCCATTGTGCTTTGCGAGCTTCTTCGCAACATCGACGATCTCAGCCTTTTCGAGCAGGAACACCTGCTTCGCGCCCAGTTTGGCGGCCATGAATCCGAGGACGCCGGTGCCGCAGCCGATGTCGGCAACGATCGATACACCGGGAACAATGACCCGTTTCAGTGCCTCGTAGAACGCTCTATTGCGCACCCCGTCGGCGAGCATGGTGCGATGGTATTCGATGCGCATAGGGGTCCGGCGGGTTGGATACAGGCCTGGTTAATGACTGGCGTGTCAGCAGACTGAAGGACTGGATACGCCAACGCGACCGCCATCAGCAACAGGCCGTCCAGTAACACACGCGTTGCGAGTGGGATGCGTGAGACAGGCCTGCGTGCATCGACGCGCATTATTGGCTATCGTACCCCCGCGATACCTTGAAAGGACCACCCATGCAGAAAATGACAGCACTTGCCGTTCTCGTAGCGTTTTCTTTCGCGGCCACCCCGGCCATGGCCAAGACCTGCGTGCTCGCAGGCGGCGAGGCCACAATGGTGACCAAGGATCTTGCAGAGTTCATGGCCAAGGCCGCACTCGGCAATTCCATCAAAGACAAAGGCCTCAAAGCCGAGGGCGTGCCGAAGCTAACCTGCAACGCGCCAAGCCCGCTCACCTACTGCCTCGCCCAGCAGAAGGCCTGCAAATAATGGCGGGTCGCTATGACGGCCCACCTGTCTCGACGATCTTGGCCAGTCATGCTAGCGCTCAACGATGAGCACGCGCCTAAACATTTCGCGACGACGCTGGCCGACGCTGCTTGCCAGCGTGGCCGCGCGCGTGATGGAGACGACCTCCTGAGCCTGCCGGCCACGCACGCTGTTTCCCGTGCCTCGCCGGAGTTGCCATGACCGCGATTGAGCCGTCCTCCATTGCCGCGCCGTTTCTCACCCACGCCGAACACTCAGCCGCCCTGGGTGTGACCACCCACCCTGTGACGCCCGTGGACTATGCCGGGCTCGGCGCCTTGCACGACACCGTGTTTGGTCCGGGCGCATTGACACGCACCGCCTATCGCATTCGCGAGGGGCTACCCCATCATTCGCCCTTTTGTCGGCTGGCGGCGCACGGCCCGCAACTGATCGGATTTGTCCGTTTTGCGCCAATCTTGATCGGTGGACAGGGGCCAGCGCTGATGCTCGGACCGCTGGCCGTGCATCCGAACTACGCCAACCAGGGGCATGCGCGGCGCTTGATCGGCGAGGGGTTGGAGGCGGCGCGGCGTGGCGGTGTTGCTCTGGTGATCCTGGTCGGTGACCGGCCCTACTACGGTCGCCTCGGCTTCGTGCCGGTGCCGGTTGGCCAGATCACGATGCCGGGTCCGGTCGATGCAAACCGGCTGCTGGCCTATGAGCTAAGCGCGGGGGCGTTGAAGCTTTCCAATGGGCGAATTGCGCGAGCTCGAAGCGTTTGAGCGGACGGGTCGCGACCGCAAAACCAGCGCACACTGACGGACCTTGACTTCCAGCCGGTTGCAGCCAGCAAGACTCAACGCGCAATCCGTCGGCCCATTCACCGTCCCGCCGCCGCCAGCGCATTGGCACAATCGCGGGCTAGATCGTCAAAACCCTCAAGCCCGACCGAAAGCCGCAGCACGCCGTCGGTGATGCCAAGTTCGGCGCGCTGTTCCGGCTTCAGACGTTGATGCGTCGTCGTTGCGGGGTGCGTGATCAGACTCTTGGTGTCGCCTAAATTGTTGGACAGCTTGATAATCTTCAGCGCGTTGAGGAATTTGAACGCGGCCGCTTTCCCGCCCGCGAGTTCAAAGCAGATCATCTGTCCGCCGCCTGACATCTGGCGCTTGGCGAGGGCGCGCTGCGGGTGGTCGTCGCGACCGGGATAGAGGACGCGCGAGAGGCCTTTTTGCTGGGCAAGCATGTCTGCCAACTTGGCCGCCGTCTCGCAGGCAGCCCGTACACGCAACGGCAGGGTCTCGAGTGACTTCAGCATCACCCAGGCGTTGAACGGGCTCATGCTCGGGCCCGTGTGCTTGAGATAGGTGTGCAGCGTTTCGGTGATGAATGTCTTCGATCCCAAAACCACGCCGCCGAGGCAGCGCCCCTGACCGTCGATGTGCTTGGTTGTCGAATAGACCACCACATCGGCGCCGAGCTGCAACGGACGCTGCAGCAGGGGCGTTGCAAACACATTGTCGACGATGACAATTGCGCCAACGGCGTGGGCCAGATCGGCGACCGCTTTGAGATCAACGAGTTCCAACGTCGGGTTGGTCGGGCTTTCGAAAAACACGACTTTCGTGTCGGGCTTGATGGCGGCTTTCCACTGGGCGAGGTCCCCGCCGTCGACCATCGTGGTGCGCATGCCAAAGCGGCCGCAGATATCCTCGACCACATAGCGGCACGAGCCAAACAACGCCTTCGCCGCAACGATATGGTCGCCGGCCCTCAGGAAGCACAGCATGGACGCGGCAACGGCTGCCATGCCCGACGCCGTGGCGCGCGCGGCCTCCGCGCCTTCGAGCAAGCGCACACGCTCCTCAAACATCGCAACCGTCGGGTTGGCGTAGCGTGAATAGATGAACCCGCCGGCCTCGCTCTTGAAACGCTCTTCAGCCTGCTCGGCTGAGGCATAGACGTAGCCCTGGGTCAGGAACAGCGCCTCGGACGTTTCGGCGAACTGCGATCGGAGTGTGCCACCATGTACGAGCATGGTTTCGAGGGAAAGCTGCTCGTTTGACAAAGGCTTGGGCGGGTCGGTCGGATGGCTCATGCGCACAGTCCCCAGGATTTGCCCGTCATGGGGCAAGACAACAACCCGGCCTGATTTGTATCGGCTCAAAGCCGTGTGCAGTCGGGTGTCCACCCGTCCACGCGCGGCCCTTTAGCGATTTATTTAACGTGGCTGCAAGCCGGCCGGCCAAATCACCACGACGTCGACTTCTCGGTATCGAGTGGCGCGCGGCGCGTCAAGCTGCGTTTCACGACTG
>JANNXS010000098.1:0-18855 GCA_031409695.1 Hyphomicrobiaceae bacterium | reverse complement strand
CCGGTGCGGCGGCGCTTGCCTGCCTCAACCAACTTGTTTCGCTCGGAATGAAGCGGGAGAACATCTGGGTCTCTGACATCAAGGGCGTGGTCTACAAAGGCCGCAACGAGTTGATGGATCCCTACAAAGAACCCTTTGCCCAGGAGACCACGGCGCGCACGCTGGCTGAAATTATGCCGGGCGCAGACATTTTTCTTGGCCTTTCGGCTGGCGGGATCGTGTCGCGTGAGATGGTCGCGAGCATGGGGCCAAAGCCGCTGGTCTTTGCGCTGGCCAACCCTACTCCGGAAATCTCGCCACCTGAGGTGAAGGCCGTGCGTCCCGATGCCATTGTTGCGTCCGGTCGCTCCGACTACCCGAACCAGATCAACAATGTGCTGTGTTTTCCGTTCATCTTTCGAGGTGCGCTCGATGTTGGCGCGACAACGATCAACGACACCATGAAGCGGGCCGCCGCCCACGCCCTCGCCAGCATCGCGGACCGGGAAACGTCAGACATCGTCACCTCAGCCTATGGCGCGGAGGCCTTCGTTTTCGGTCCCGAATACATCATCCCGAAGCCCTTTGATCCGCGCCTCATCATTGAGATCGCGACGGCCGTCGCCAAGGCCGCAATGGACACGGGCGTTGCCACGCGACCGATCACGGATTTCTACGCCTACCAACAAAAACTCTCGGCATTTGTGTATCGCTCGGGCTTTGTCATGAAGCCGGTTTTCGAGGCGGCGCGCCATGCGCCGAAACGCTTGATTCTGGCCGAGGGTGCACACCCCTATGTGCTGCAGGCCGCGGCGCAGATGATCCAAGAGCGCATCGCCCGGCCGATTTTGATTGGCTTTCGCGAGGATATCCTGCGCAGCGCCAACCATCTGGGCCTGCGCATCAAGCCGGAACAGGACTTTGATAT
The DNA here is from genome assembly GCA_031409695.1 of Hyphomicrobiaceae bacterium. Lineage (GTDB taxonomy): Bacteria > Pseudomonadota > Alphaproteobacteria > Rhizobiales > Hyphomicrobiaceae > JABFRJ01. Next base: position 17,948 of record JANNXS010000098.1, on the reverse strand, counting down.
CGTCGACCCAAAGACCGACAAGCGCATGGATGCGCTTGCAGAGGAATATCTGCGTCTTGTTGAGCGAAAAGGTGTGTCACCAACGCAGGCAGCCCGCATTGCACGGACGTCAAACACGCCGCTCGGCGCGTTATTGCTACGCCGCGGCGACGGTGACGCCCTCATCTGCGGCCCCATCGGAGGGTTCCAGCGCCACCTCCATCACGTCGACCAGATTATTGGCAAAGCGCCAGGGGTGAGTGACTACGGCACATTGTCCGCGCTGATCTTGACCTACGGGCCGCTGTTTCTCGCCGACACCTACGTCACCTATGAGCCAAGTGCGGAGCAACTTGCTCATATGACGCTGATGGCGGCAGAAATGGTCAGCCGCTTCGGCCTCGCGCCGAAGATTGCGTTCGTGTCGCATTCAAGCTTTGGCAGCGCCGATACGCCGTCGTCGATCAAGATGCGAAAAGCACTGGCTCTTTTGAAGGCGCAAGCCCCCCAACTTGAAGCGGAGGGCGAAATGCACGCTGATGCGGCTCTATCGGAGTTTATCCGCGAGGAAGTGTTTCCGAACTCACAACTGAAAGGCAATGCCAACCTGCTGATCATGCCGTCGCTCGATTCAGCCAACATCGCATTCAATCTGCTGAAGGCCGTTTCGACGGGTGTCGCCGTCAGCCCGATTCTGCTCGGTGCCGCCAAGCCTGTGCACATCGTCACGCCATCAATCACAGTGCGCGGGTTGCTTAATATGGCAGCCCTCGCCGTGGTCGGGTGCGAGACGGCGTGACGGTACGCGGTCTGAGGATCTGTTTTGAGCGGGTTTGGCGCGGCGCATGTTTGAAATCAGAGCGCGTCGCGACTGTGCCCTAACCGACGCAGGTCATCGTCCGTGTTTGTGCACGCCATTGCAACTGTGGCGAAATTTCGGAAACGTTCGTCGGTGATTCGTTGCCTGTTGGTGGTTTCAAAGAACCCAGCGTCGGCCACTTGCGCTGGTACAAAAAGCTGCTAGCCCGACGAACCGTCCGGAGCCGATGCTGCGGCCGTAAAGACTGCCACTCGAGGACAGCCACCATGCCCAGGTGTGCAGCCATAGCCCGTAAACTCCCACCTGCGAAAGCCGTGAAAAGCGAGCTCGCCGTTAAGGGGCTCGACGCGCCAGTCGAGGTGCGGCGGCATCCATCCGCTCGGCGCCTGACGTTACGCGTGAGCCAGACACGGCGCGCGGTGATCGTCACGGTGCCGACGCGCTGCCGGATCGATGAAGCGAGCCTTTTCGTGCATCGCAATCTCGAGTGGGTGCGTAAGCGCCTCGACGCGCTGCCAGATATCGTTCCGTTTGCTGATGGCATGGAGTTGCCACTGCGTGGCGTTCCCCATCAGGTAAGTTTTGCGACCGCTGGCGGCTTTGGTGCAATCGTCCGTGTTGAAATCCTGGCCAATGGCACACGTGGAATTATCGTCCGGGGCCGTCGCGAACACTGCGCGCGTCGCCTTAAAGACTGGCTCTATGCGCAAGCGAAAGCCGATCTCGATCGCTGCGTGCTGTTTCACGCCGGACGCCTCGGCTTGCGGCCGCGACGGCTTGCGCTGCGCGATCAGGCGAGCCGCTGGGGGTCTTGCTCCACAACAGGTGTGCTCTCGTTCTCATGGCGCCTTGTTCTCGCACCACCACTGGTGCTCGACTATGTTGCGGCCCACGAGGTGGCGCATCTTGCTGAGATGAATCATGGCGCGCGTTTTTGGGTGCTGGTGCGCCAGACGATGCCCGAAATGGACAAAGCGAAGGCATGGCTTGCGGCCCATGGCCTTTCGCTGCACCGGTATGGTGCAATCCCAGATGACGCCGGTAAGGGTGCCGACGGCATTCAGGCGAAGGCCTAAGGCGGCGCTCATGACAAGGCGTTGGCTATGACACTGCTCCTTGCCATCAAACCTGCAGTCGGCAATTGGTCACCGGCCGCATGGGCACAGCGCTTCCGCGCACGTCTACCACTTCGTTCGATTGCGGTTACAGGCGTCGACCCGTTCGATAAGGAGGCTGTCCGCTATGTTGCGGCCTGGAAAGCCGAGCCGGGTTTGATCGCAACGCTCCCGAATGTGCAGATTATCTTCAATCTTGGTGCTGGCGTCGACGCGTTGCTCGCCGATACGTCGCTACCACGGCACGTGCCGATTGTGCGCGTTGTCGATGCCGACCTCACCAACCGCATGACGGAATATGTCGTTTGGCAGGTGCTTGATCAACACCGGCAAGGCCCTCTGCATCGTGCAGGGCAGGCACGATCCACGTGGATCGGGCAGGATCAATGGTCAGCCGCCAAAGTCCGCGTTGGCCTGATGGGGCTTGGAGAAATCGCGCGGGACGCAGCAGACGTCCTCGTGCGGCTCGGTTTCCAGGTTTCAGGCTGGAGCCGTTCGCAAAAGGTGCTGCCTGGCGTTCTTTGTCATCATGGCCGCGAGGGGCTCGAAGCGTTTCTCTCAACGACGGACATCTTGGTTGTGCTGTTGCCGCTGACGGAGGATACCCGGCACATCATTGATGCCTCGCTTTTGCGCCGGCTCGCGCGTGACGGGCGGCTCGGCAAACCCGTTCTGATCAATGCGGGCCGCGGCGGACTGCAAGTCGAGAGTGACATTCTGAGCTGCCTCAACGACGGCACTCTAGGGCATGCCATCCTTGACGTGTTCGAGACAGAACCGTTGCCGACGTCCAGCCCGCTCTGGCAACATCCGCGCGTGACCATCACACCACACAACGCCGCAGACAGCGATCCAGATACGATTTCAGGCTACGTCGTTGAGCAAATGAAGGCCTTCGAAGTCGGCGCACCTCTGCAAAACGTGGTCGATCTCACCCGCGGCTACTGAGTTTTGCGCGCACCCTTGGCTGCCGCATCGAACTTGGGTGGGGCCTCCTGTTGCAGCGATTTTCCGCGACCTGAGAGGCTAGGGTTGGTCATGAAATAATGGTGCGCATTAAATGGCGCCTCGCCCTTTTCGGGTACGATGCGCTTGGATGTGCCATCGGATTCGATACGCCAGCTCTGCTGGTTGTCCTTGAGATTAGCGACCAGTATCTGATCGAGGATCTGCTCGTGGACGGTCGGATTTTGGATCGGCACCATTGCCTCTACGCGCCGGTCCAAGTTGCGTGGCATCATATCCGCTGAAGAAATGTAGACCAGGGCTTTGGGGCTCGGCAGGCTGTGACCGTTGCCAAAGGCATAGATGCGGCCATGTTCCAAAAAGCGACCAACGATGCTTTTGACCCGGATTTTGTCAGAGAAGCCCTTGATCCCCGGCCTCAAGCAGCACATCCCACGGACGACTAGGTCAATTTCAACACCCGCCTGCGAGGCAATGTACAGCGCATCAATGATGCCTTTGTCGACGAGTGAATTCATCTTCATCCAAATGGCGGCGGGCCGGCCTGCCTTTGCGTGCGCCGCTTCCTCAGCAATGTGGGCGAGCACGCGCGCCCGGATCCCTTTGGGGCTTGCAGCCACAGCCTCAAGTTCATCAGGCTCTGCGTAGCCGGTCACAAAATTGAAGATCCGCGTCACATCACGGCCCATCGCAGCGGACGCTGTGAAGAACGACAAGTCCGTGTACACGCGTGCGGTTTGCGGATGATAGTTGCCGGTGCCGATGTGGCAGTAGGTGACGAGTTCTGTGCCCTCGCGGCGGACAACAAGTCCAAGTTTGGCGTGCGTCTTAAGTTCCATGAACCCATAAACGACGTGGACGCCGACACTTTCAAGATCACGCGCCCAGCGGATGTTGGCCGCTTCATCGAAGCGGGCCTTCAATTCCACCACGGCCGTGACGGACTTACCCATTTCAACCGCCTCTTTGAGCAAGCGCACGATGGGGCTGTCGTTGCTCGTGCGGTAGAGCGTCCACTTGATCGCGAGCACGTTCGGATCAGCGACAGCTTGGCGCAAGAACTGCAGCACCACATCGAAGCTTTCGTAGGGGTGGTGGACGACAATGTCCTTCTTGCCGATTGCGGCAAAGCAATCGCCGTTAAATTCCCGAATGCGCTCAGGAAAGCGAATGTGGAAGGTTTTAAACAGAAGATCCGGGCGGTCTGACACGATCATCTGTGCGACATCTGCCATACCGACAAGACCCGACTTGACGAACACACTGCCGGGCGGCGCCTCGAGCTCGTCAACGACGAATTTCTTCAGACGTGCCGGCATTGCGCCATCTATCTCAAGCCGGATGACTGTGCCGCGACCCCGCTTTTTCAAGGCGCTCTCGAACGAGCGGACGAGATCCTCGCTCTCCTCTTGGACCTCAAGATCCGTGTCGCGCAGCACGCGGAATAGGCCCTGACTGGCGGCCTTGTAGCCAGGGAACATGCGCCCGATGAACATCCCGATGACATGCTCGACGTTGATAAAGCGGATGTCGGCCGTGCCTTCGCCCCGTCCCTCTGTGGCGGGTAGGCGCACGAAGCGTTCGAGCTGTGGCGGCAAAGGTAGCAGAGCGTGCATGGTCTTCGTGTCAGTCTCGCGTTTCAGTTCCAGGCCGAGCACGGCCGTCCGGTTGAGCAGGAACGGAAACGGATGTGCGGGATCGATCGCGATTGGGGTCAACACAGGAAAGATACGCGTAAGAAATTCCCGTTCGAGCCACGTTTTTTCGGCAGGCCGCAAAGCGCTTGCTGGAACAAGGTGAACGCCGGCCCTTGAGAGTTCCTTAAGCAGCGCGATCCAGCAGGCCTGCTTATCCGTCATCAGCGCCAAAGCCATGGCATTGATTTCAGCCATTTGCTCAGCCGGCGTCCGCCCATCGTCACTTCGGATTGAAAGGCCGCGCGTGACCTGTTCCTGCACGCCGGCGGCCCGTACCATATAGAATTCGTCCAAATTCGCCGACGAGATCGAGATGAAACGCAACCGCTCCAGCAAGGGATGATTGTGGTTGTTCGCCTCTTCCAGAACGCGATGGTTGAACTGCAACCACGAGAGTTCGCGGTTGTAAAAGCGCTCGGGCGAGGTTGCCAGCTGGGGGGGCGAAAGGGATTGGCCCGTCGCAGCGGACGGTTCTTCAATCACAGCAGTTTTTGCAGCCGACATGGGCCTGTCTTTCAATCAGAGTCGGGCGATACGCCAATGTCTATCATTGCCGCTTTTGCCAACACTTTTGTGACACGTCGCTTGGCTTCGAGCGACCGGCGGTCAATGGCCTCGACGACAGCCGAGGCAGCGGCAAAGGACCGCTCCATATTGCCAACAATATACGACACGACCGCCGGCTCAACCATCAACTGGCGATCGGAAAAATGCTTCACAAGTACGGTCTCGAGCAAGCGCTCATCCGGCGAGGTGATGTGGACGAGCGGTAGTGCGCGCAGACGCGAGCGCAGATCTGGAAACGCAATGACGAGGTCGCCAGGTGCCGTCCGCGAGGTGAACAGGATCGACAATTGGTGCTCGCGCGCGATGTTGAGCAGATGAAACAGCATCTGTTCATCGTTGCAGCCTTGCTACAATTCTTCAACGACAAGGGCTTTGGCGACACGGAGACCCATGGCCAGTCCCTCGTGCATGTCACGCGCGGTGGTCACAAGTGCATTGGAGCGGTAGCGCCAGACGTGCGCCAAATGTGATTTCCCCGATTGCGCCGGACCGACGACGACTGCGGCCCAATGGGGCCAGTCTGGCCAATGATCCACAAGCGCCAGCGCATCTGCGTTGGCCGTGCTTGCCATGAAGTCTTCCAGTCCGAGGGCTGGCCGCACAGGCAAGTCGAAGGCCAGTTGTTTGGGTTGAACGCTCATGCGTGGCCTCCTGGCGGGCCACCGGTGGTGCCAAGATAAACTTGGCTTTGCTTGTACAGTTTCAGCGCATGACGGGCGAGCACGACGACTGCTGCAGCGAGTGGCACGGCAATCATCGTGCCAACGAAACCCAAGAGATAGCTGAAGGCAAACAGCGCAAAGATCAGCCAAACGGGATGCAGGCCCACTTCCTCGCCGACAAGTCGCGGCGACAGGAATGCGGTATCAATCGCGATCCCGACGCATAACACACCGGCGACCATCGCCAAGGGAACGGGCTCGAGGCCGAACTGCGCCAGTGCCAGGCCAAGCGCAACAATCAGGCCCAAGGCCCACCCCGCGACTGGCACGAAGGCGAGTAGCCCCGTCGCAAGACCGACCGTCAGTCCATATCGCAGCCCGACCAGCGACAGTCCAACCGCATAAAAAACGCCGAGCAGCAAGCAGATCGTCCCTTGTCCGCGAATGAAGGCGGAGACGGCTGTATCGACGTCGCGCGCAAGCGCCGTGATGGTATTCTTGTGATCCCTAGGCAGCCAGTTCTCGACTGTTTTCAGCATCGCATGCCAGTCCACCACCAAGTAAAACGCGACCAGTGGTGTGATCAGCAGCATGGAAAGTACGTTGACCAACGCCATGCTCCGGCTCAGCACCCCGCCCAAGATTTGGCCAACCATCCCTGACCAACTTGCCTGCAAATCTAATAATCCCTTGGCGATTGCCGTCTCGATGCCCGGGTATCGCGGTCCGAGCTTGTCCTTGAGTGCCTGTTCGATGGTCGACCGTAGGCGCTCGGCCTCGCCCGGGAGCGAAATCGCGATTTGCTTGGCTTGCGCCACGAGCAGGGGCGCAAGCAGGACCACGGCTGTCACAAAAACAACCAAAGCCAGTCCGACAATAACACTGGCGGCGAAGCCGCGGTTGATCCCCCGCGCTTCCAGGCGATCAACCAGTGGATTGATGAAATAAGCAATCACAATGCCCAATATGAAGGGCAGGAGGATGTCGCGAAACACCGCAAGCGCCGCCAATAGCAGAACCGCGGCGCCGAGCCAAAACCAGAGATGGTGCCGGTGTTGAAAGTCTGAGGTGGACATGGGAGCTCGTACGACCGGTTCCGTCATCCGGTCAACGATACCGGCCGCAACGGTTCATGACCAGCGTTGTGTCTTGCCCAAACCCCGTCTTGCCCAAACCCCGTCTTGCCCAACGCTTGTGGTATAAAGCGGCCAGCGGCCCTGATGGCCAGTGTTGCCCGATGATTCTCAGAGGATGATCCTGGAAGCGGGTAGGCTGCCGCGTCACCTCGTCCCCACTTGATTAGAGCTGTTAGCGGTACGCCCCCCTTGCATCTGGCCGTCACACAACCCTAATATATAGAACCTGCGCGCGTGCGACGCGCTCATTCCTGGATCGGTCCAGGCTCGGGTGGCACCGAGCCGCATTGGACACCCGGATGTCGATTGGCCGCCCAAACGTGTTTTGGGGAAAGTCCATCGACCGAACGGCGATACGGGCTAGCCAGCAGGATGAAAGCCGTGACTGGAGCCTTTGCAGATCAACATCACCCGGCCTTAGTGCTCAACGCCGATTTCCGGCCTTTGAGTTACTATCCGCTGTCGCTTTGGAGCTGGCAGGAATCGGTCAAAGCCGTGTTCCTGGACCGCGTGAACATCGTTTCCGAATACGACCGCTATGTGCACAGCCCATCTTTTGAGATGCGTCTGCCGAGCGTAGTGGCTTTGAAGCAGTACGTGAAACCGGCGCTGTATCCAGCGTTCACGCGGTTTAACGTGTTTTTGCGCGACCGGTTCTCGTGCCAATACTGTGGCTGCAAACACGACCTGACGTTCGATCATTTGATCCCGCGCTCGCGCGGCGGGCTGACCAAGTGGGACAACGTCTTGACAGCGTGTTCGCCCTGCAACTTGGCTAAGGGGTCCATGACGCCAGAGCAAGCTGGCCTCAAGGCCATGGCGCTGCCGTACAAGCCGACGGTGTTCGAGCTGCACCGCAACGGCCGTTTGTTCCCGCCGAACTATCTGCACAAGAGCTGGCTCGACTACCTGTATTGGGACACCGAGCTGGAGCCGTAAGGTGCAGTCCATCCAGCGTTGACCCTGACAAGTCAAAGCCAGACATCACGCCGCGTGTTGTCTGGCTTTTCTAGAGAATTTTCCGACGAAGTGGACACCGGTTCGACGTAGAAAATGCGCCAAAAAAGAACTTCTAGAGCGCATTTCGATTTTATGAGTTCGGAATGCGCTCTTGGCCCGCGCAAGCGGCGTTAACTTGTGCGCATCGACCTGATCGGAGCGGCATGCGCCCGTCGTGCAGCAAAAGGGCCTCGCACATGGTGCGAGGCCCTCTGCCATTAGCCAGACGTCGTCAATTCACCTTTTGATCAAGAGCGGCAGTCCTCGAAACGGCTCCACCAATGGTTGGCGCGGTCATAACGGCCGATGCTCTCATTGTATTCAGCCCTGCGGCGCAGATCGCGGCAGTCGCGCGGCTCGACAGCGTAATAGCGTGGGCCGGCGTTGGCACGGCTTGCACCAGCAATCAGGCCGCCGATGACAAGACCAGCAACTACGCCGCCGACAATGCGGTTACGGCGGTTTGCGCTGGCGTCTGATACAACGGCCGTCGAGACCATAGCGAGGGCAAGTGCGCCGGTGATGGCGGCTTTCGTAAAGGTGCGCATTCCTGTCTCCTGTTTGCGGCGTCCCAACGTCTGCGGGCGGGCCGTCTGAGTACGTTTTTCAGTTGCGTCGGCGGTGTCTGAGGTCATGACATTTACGTGCCAGGACCGGATCGGTTTCATTGCATCCAGGCACTAAACACTGGCCACCATGTACAAGACATGAATGATGTCGATTTTGCGAGAACTTCGTGGCGGTCATAGTAAATTCCGACGGCTTCATTGGGGACGGCTTCATTGGGGGCTGCGATTTTAAAATTGCCCTCGACCCGACCCACCCATAGCCACAACGTCGAGCGCGACAGGTTCAAGTCACCGACGCCGCCAAATTCCGCAGCACGTATTGCAAAATGCCGCCGTGGCGATAATACTGTATCTCGTTTTCTGTATCGATGCGCACGACGCCGTCGCCGCCGCAGGGCTCAACTGCCGTTCAAGGAGGTAGGCGCCGGCGGGGCTATCCTTCTTGATGTTACCGGCGGGCGAGAAGTGGTCGGTGGTGATCCTGTCGCCGACTGTCACACGTCCGGTGGCAGATCCACGAATGGGTCGCGCGCGGGGATGGCGAGACGCCCCACGTCTTTGAGGTTGCGCGTAAGGATAGTGAGGTCGTGCCGGGCCGCCGTGGCAGCGATGACCAAGTCTGGCAGTTCGACCGTCTTTTTGTGCGTTAGTTCGCCAAGGCGTGCGATGTGTTTGGCTGTCTCCAGATCAATCGGCAGCACACGGTCCTCGAAGTCGGCGATGATCGCGACTACCAAATGCGCCAAAGCGTCCGCCCGCCTTTCGTCGTTCTTGCGGCGCAGTTTGAGGATGCCGGCCTCCATCTCGGCGATAGTCATGACCGAGATGTAGAGGTGCACGCCGTTCCGTTTCAACCAGTCAATGAGCCCCGGTGCCTTCGCATGGCGCTTGGGATCGAGCATCGACACGATATTCGTATCGAGGAGATACATGCCACCATCCTTCGGTCGATTCAGTCAAAATCGTTGCCGAGCGCCCGGTCCTTCCATGGCCGGTTTGTGATGTCGTCGGTCAACACACCAGCCTCGGCGTACTCCGCCAGGAGATGGCCGAGCGTCGGCACCTTCCCCTTGCGCTGCGTCCATGCAGCCTCGGAGACGATGACGACAGCATCCTTGCCATTGCGCGTAATGCGGCTTGGCTCGCCTGCAATGGCGTTGTCGATGAGCTTCGAGAGGTCGGATCGAGCCTCGCTGAGGGAGATGGTTTTCATGCATAGCCTCTTTGGAGGTGGTGTGCGGTCGATCCTGGACTGTCGCAGCAAGTCAATCAAGCCTTTGCTCTGACGGCGAACATGGCGGATCATGGCGATCCGGCGGACCGGCTGGTCATGGCGGTCGCCATCAATTCGGGGCTGACGCTGTTGACGGCTGACGAGAAGATTTTGGTATGGCCTGGGCGGATGGCTACGCGGGGGTGGGCAAGCGTCAAATGGAGCGTGCTACACGAAACCAGCCGCCCGGCTCACCGCCCGTCCATCCTTCTTCTGTGCGCCACGCATCCATCTCAGAGCCTATGATGCCCCATTCTGCGGTCGGCGTGTTAATGCTAGGCCTGGAGGCTTCGAAAATTATACTCCCCGATACGACAGTGCTTGATGTAGACAGCCTGATATAGACAAACTCACTCTTGGTCATGAAGCGATAGGGTTTACCTGTGGTGGCTCGCAGCCAATTGAGATACGGTTCCACGAGTCCTGAGTGCGCGGGAAGTGGGTCAAATGGGTGCCATCCCGATGGCAGTGCGCCGCGATAGGCTTCAAAATCTCGATTGCAAATTGGCGCCGCAGATACCGCGAACGGATACTTAACTTCCGCGACGACTGAGCTGATTGGAACCACTACTTTGCCGGCTGGAACCACGACCATCAATGGCCCTTTTGCATCTATAAATTGTCCCGAAGGTCTAGCTCCTGCGCCAGGAACAATTACCCGCTCCATGTCGGCTCCCTCCAGATTCCGGACCATGATCCGGGCAGCGCCGGCAGTCTTGATAGCGTGGTTCTCAAGTTGCCGAAGTCTCTGGTTTGCCCGAGCCACCCACAACGGTTCGTTCGATTGCCACTTCGCGATATATGACCGAATGATTTCTGCGTCGTCGGATGCGTCCAGATTATGGGTTGTCCAATCACGCTCAGCTGCTGGGCCGTGATCCGTGAAAGCGGATGAGTTGCGCTGATTCCGATCAGGCAACCTTGAGGGCAACGCATTAGCTGCAATTAAGGCTCGCAGGACTAATGACCATTCGTCGATCGGGACAACATGCGTTTGGGGAAAAGGCGGTGGAATTGTCGTCAGATCGAGGCCTTGGAGACGGAGTGGAACGAGTTTCTTTGCTCTGGCCGCGCGATCAGCCTCGTCAATAACCCATTCCGACTTTACCGAAGCTGCAGACCAGACGACGATTACGGCGGAAGCGGCGGTAAGTTCTTCAAGGATTTTTGAGCGAAACGTTTCGCCCGCGACAAGGGACGTATCCCACCAGACCGAGTAGCCAGCGGCTTCGAGCCGGGTTGCCAACGCATGTACGTGATGGCGATCTTCCGACTTGTAGCTCAAAAATACGTCCGCCACCGACTTACTCCCCCAAACGCCACTAGAACATTTGGCGTTTCACAATGCCCGTTAGACTGGCGCTATTCCTCACACGCCCCCACTCGCCGCCAGGTTCCGCAGCACGTACTGCAAAATCCCGCCGTGGCGATAATACTGGATCTCGTTTTCCGTATCGATGCGCACGATGCAGGGGATCTCGCGCACGACGCCGTCGCCGCCGGTGACCTGGATGTTGACCTTCATACGCGGGCGCACGTTCGTGATGCCCGGGATCGACACGAGTTCGTCCCCCTTGAGGCCGCAAGTTTGCCAGCTCAGCCCATCCTCAAACACCATTGGCAAGATGCCCATGCCGACAAGGTTGGAGCGGTGGATGCGTTCAAAGTTCTGCGCGATGACGGCTTTGACACCCAACAGGTTGGTGCCCTTTGCGGCCCAGTCGCGTGACGAACCATTGCCGTATTCGACCCCGGCGAAGATGACCAGCGGCACCCCCTCATCCTTATACTTCATGGCTGCATCGAAGATCGGCATCACCTGCTTGGAGGGGTAATGCATGGTGTTGCCTCCCTCTTTCACAGCACCGGTGATATCGACGTTCATGGCATTCTTGATGCGGATGTTTGCAAACGTACCGCGCATCATGACGTCGTGATTGCCGCGGCGGGTGCCGTATTGGTTGAAGTCAGCAGGACGCACCTGCCGCTCGAGGAGATACGCGCCGGCTGGGCTCTCCTTCTTGATGTTGCCAGCGGGCGAGATGTGGTCGGTGGTGATCTTGTCGCCGAGCAACGCAAGAATGCGCGCGCCTGTAATGTCGGTGATCGGCTTCGGCGTCTTGGTGATGCCGTCGAAGTACGGTGGGTTCTGGACGTAGGTCGAGCCGGAGTTCCACGCGTAGGTGAGACCGCCCGACGGCTTCACGGCTTGCCAATTGGCGTCGCCTTTGAACACATCGGCGTAGCGCGACTGGAACAGTTCCCGCGTGACGTTGGCCACGATGAAGTCCTGCACCTCTTTGTTCGAGGGCCAGATGTCGGCCAGATACACCGGGCGGCCATCGGAGCCGAGACCGAGCGCGTCTTTGGAGAGGTCGCGATGCACCGAGCCGGCGAGCGCGAATGCAACGACCAGCGGGGGCGAAGCGAGATAGTTTGCCTGGGCGTCCGGCGACACACGGCCCTCGAAGTTACGGTTCCCCGAGAGCACGGCTGAGGCGATGATGCCGTTGTCGCTGATGCTTTTCGAGATCGCTGCGTCTAAGGGGCCCGAGTTCCCGATGCAGGTCGTACAGCCGAAGCCCACGATGTTGAAACCGAGCGCGTCAAGGGAGGGCTGGAGGCCCGCTTTCTCTAGGTACCCTGCAACCACCTGCGATCCCGGCGCGAGGGAGGTTTTCACCCATGGCTTGACCTTCAGGCCCTTGGCGACGGCATTGCGGGCAAGCAAGCCAGCGGCAATGAGAACGCTCGGGTTCGATGTGTTGGTGCACGATGTGATGGCGGCGATGACGACATCGCCGTGGCCAAGCATGTAGTCCTTGCCATCAACTTTGTAGGTCGCAGCCAACTGGTCAGGCTTCTTAAACTCGCCGGCAAGCGACGTTTCAAACCCGACCTTGACCTGATCGAGTGCGACGCGGCCTTCCGGGCGCTTTGGACCAGCAAGCGACGGCACGACGTCGCCGAGATCTAGGCCGAGGGTGTCGGTGAATTCAGGGTCGGCTGAGCCCTTCTCGCGGAACAGGCCCTGCGCCTTGCTGTAGGCTTCGACGAGCGCGATGCGGTGCTCCTCGCGGCCGGACATGCGCAGGTAAGCCAGCGTCTCGGTGTCAACCGGGAAGAACCCGCATGTGGCGCCATACTCCGGGCCCATGTTCGCGATCGTGGCGCGGTCGGCCAAAGTCATGGCGTCGAGGCCGGGGCCATAGAATTCGACGAACTTCGAAACCACGCCCTTTCGGCGCAACATCTGCGTCACGGTCAGCACGAGATCCGTTGCCGTCACGCCCTCTTTCAGGCGGCCGGTCAACTTGAAGCCAATCACTTCGGGCACCAGCATGGACTGCGGTTGGCCGAGCATGGCCGCTTCCGCTTCAATGCCGCCGACGCCCCAACCAAGCACGCCAAGGCCATTCACCATGGTGGTGTGGCTATCGGTGCCGACAACGGTATCTGGGTAGGCAAGCATACGCCCGTTCGGCTGTTCGCCGATCCAGACCGTTTGGGCGAGGTATTCGAGGTTAACCTGATGGCAAATGCCAGTGCCGGGCGGCACGACTTTGAAGTTGGCGAATGCACCTTGGCCCCACTTCAGGAAGTTGTAGCGCTCGATGTTGCGCTCGTATTCTAGCGCGACGTTGCTGCCGAGTGACTTGGGCGAGCCGAACTCGTCGACAATGACAGAGTGGTCGATCACAAGGTCGACGGGCACCAGCGGGTTGATCAGCTTCGGGTCGCCGCCGAGCGCATTCATGCCATCGCGCATGGCCGCGAGATCAACGACGGCCGGGACGCCGGTAAAGTCCTGCATCAACACGCGGGCCGGGCGGAAGCCGATTTCAATCTCTTTTTTGCCCTTGGTCGTCAGCCAGCCGACGGTCGCTTCGATATCGGCCTTTTTAACTTCGATACCATCTTCAAAGCGCAGCATATTTTCAAGCAACACTTTGAGCGAGAACGGCAATTTTGAAATGCCGGGCAAGCCGTTCTTCTCAGCCAGGGCGAGCGAAAAATAGTCATAGCTCTTGCCGTCAACCGTCATCGACGTCTTGCACTTGAAGCTGTCTTTGGAAATGACGGAGAGGCTCATGGCGCGGTCCTTCGCGAAAAGTGCGCCGCCGTCCTGTAAAACCGGCCGCGCGCCTGTTTCTGTTCTTCGTCTCTTTAGCACCTCGGGCCGTGGGCGCTAGAGCGAGGCCAACGCATTTTTCAACGTCTATTTTCCACGAAACAGGCCAATGGCGCCAGGCTCTGGCTCACGACAGCGCGTGGTTGTCTTGAAAAACGTGTCGCCTTCATCTCGTCGAAGCTTTCATAGTGGATGACGGTCCAGCGGGAACGGTCTTAATGGGTGGCGATCATGAGCCACGGGGAGGCGGGGGAGATTGCGGATGGCGACGAGCCGTTTCCGTGATGTGGAGGTTATGCTATGCTTTTGGCTTGGAGCCCACAATGACAAGCACCCTAGACAAAGCCCTGGAAGAACTGAAGCGCCTGCCTGAGGACACTCAAGCAGCGATTGTGCATGATCTGCTGGAGATGATCCGCTCCGAAGCGCGATGGGACCGGCAGTTTGCCGACCCGCGAAGTGCTGCTGTACTTAAGCGCCTCGCCGATGAGGCCGCCCGGGATGAGACGTTCGATTTTGACCCAGCGACCCGCCCTGCTCTAAAGGCCACTGGATGAATTCGCGCACGACGCGCCGGTTTTGGCAGATGTTCGATGCGCTGCCGGTAGATGTTCAAGAGCAGGCGCGAGAGGCCTATAGGCTGTGGTCGGATAATCATCAACATCCGTCGCTGCGCTTCCGCCGTGTTGAAGATACGATACCTCTTTATTCGGCGAGGGTCGGGATGCGATACCGGGCTGTGGGGCGGCGCGAGGAAGACACGATCAGGTGGTTCTGGATCGGCTCGCACGCTGATTATGATCGGTTACTTGCTGGGTGATATCAATCCGTGCGCATCTGAGCACGAAATCAATTCCGTTTACCCGGCATGAAATAAGCGTCGAAGCGTTCGACGAATTTCTGAATTGTCGGCACCCGGTGTCTGTCAGCGTCTTTCGGCAAAGATTGCCGTTCTACGCCACCAATCCGTGTCATCACGTCGTACTCACCGATCGCAATATCCAAAGCGAGGAAAGCGATCTGTCCAAGTATGTCTTTGTCCACTCCGGCCGGAACATCCGGATAGACCACGACGTCCCATCGCTCACCCTGCTCCCGCCAACGAACGCGGGTCGAGGCGATGTCGCACGTTTGGCCACCGAGCTGAAGTTTAAGGTTTAAATCTTGCCGTGGGCGAAACGCGATCACGCGCCAGAGGTCGTACCTGGGTGCCGCTGCCAGCAGCTTTTGAACGTTGGGCACAAGATCTCGAATTCCGCCCGCGCTGATAATAAGTTCGAAATGACCGTCACGATTTAAGCCAAATTCAAACGTGAGATCTGGCGCATAACGGCTAAAGGCTTCGTCGAAAACTTGCAGCAAGAAAGTATGGTCTGCCGCCTGTAAGCCAGCCGCCACAGCCGCATCAATCAGGGCCTTGCTCGCCCCGATGTGCGTCCAGAAAGCTGCTGCATCGACCATCAAAGCCGCGCTATCAATACACCCGTGCCTTCGGCTCGATGTATTTCATCTCATTCGTCATCGTGAATGTGTGCACCGGGCGGTCGCCGAGGTTGACGGTTTTCTTGGCGTCATCGGCGAAGGCGAGCGAGTGCTTCATCCAGGTCTTGTCATCGCGGTCTGGGAAATCCTCACGCGCATGCGCGCCGCGGCTTTCTTTGCGGTTGGCGGCGGAATGCATGGTGACGGCTGCCTGAGCAATCAGGTTGTCGTATTCCATGGCCTCGATCAGGTCTGAGTTCCACACCAGCGAGCGGTCGTTGATGGCGATGTCATCTGAGTCTTTCCACACCTGATCGATTTTCTGCACGCCTTCCGACAAGATCGGGCCGTCCCGGAACACGGCGCAGTTGGTCTGCATGATCTTCTGCATCCGGCCGCGCAATGCAGCCGTCGGCGAACCGCCCTTGGCATGGCGGAACCTATCCAGACGGGCAAGTGCCAGATCGCCAGCGTCGTTAGGCAGTGGCGGCTGGGCCGCGCCGGCTTCGACCGTTTCGCCCGCCCGAAGGCCAGCGGCGCGCCCAAACACGACGAGATCGATCAGCGAGTTTGAACCAAGCCGATTGGCACCATGGACGGACACACACGCGGCTTCACCAATGGCCATGAGGCCGGGCACGACGGTATCGGGATTGCCACCCTTCGAGGTCAGCACTTCGCCATGATAGTTCGTCGGGATGCCACCCATGTTGTAGTGCACGGTTGGCAGCACGGGGATGGGCTGGCGCGTGATGTCGACACCAGCGAACACCTTTGCGCTTTCAGTGATCCCAGGCAGGCGCTCGGCCAGAATCTTTGGGTCCAAATGATCCAGGTGCAAATAGATGTGGTCGGCATCCTTGCCGACGCCACGTCCTTCGTTGATCTCGACCGTCATCGAGCGCGAGACAACATCGCGCGAAGCGAGATCCTTCACGTGCGGCGCATAGCGCTCCATGAAGCGTTCGCCCTTGGAGTTGGTCAGATATCCGCCTTCCCCGCGCGAGCCCTCGGTGATCAGCACGCCCGCGCCGTAGATGCCCGTCGGGTGGAACTGGACGAATTCCATGTCCTGCAGTGGCAGGCCGGCGCGCAGCACCATCGCATTGCCATCGCCCGTGCAGGTGTGCGCCGAGGTGCACGAAAAATAGGCGCGACCGTAGCCGCCGGTGGCGAGGATGGTTTTCTTGGCGCGGAAGCGGTGCATCGTGCCGTCATCGAGCTTCATGGCGACCACACCGCGGCAAGCGCCGTCCTGGTCCATGATCAGGTCGATGGCGAAGTATTCGATGAAGAACTCAGCCGCGTGGCGCAGGCTCTGGCCGTAGAGGGTGTGCAACATGGCGTGGCCGGTGCGGTCAGCGGCCGCGCATGTGCGTTGCGCGGGCGGACCTTCGCCGAATTCCGTGGTCATGCCGCCGAAGGGGCGCTGGTAGATTTTGCCGTCCTCGGTGCGCGAGAACGGCACGCCGTAATGCTCCATCTCGTAGACGGCTTGCGGCGCGTTGCGGCACAGATATTCGATGGCATCCTGGTCGCCCAGCCAGTCGGCACCTTTGACAGTGTCGTACATATGCCACTGCCAGTTGTCCTCGCCCATGTTGCCGAGCGAAGCCGCAACCCCACCTTGGGCGGCAACGGTGTGTGAGCGGGTCGGGAACACCTTGGTGATGCAGGCGGTTTTGAGCCCCGCCTCGGCGCAACCGAGCGTCGCGCGTAAGCCCGCCCCGCCCGCGCCGACGACAATGACGTCGTAGGTGTGCTCCGTGAACGTGTAGGCTTTGCCAGCCACCTTCGGTGCTCCAACTTTCGTAGTTGCAGTGCCGTTCGTCTTGCCGTTCGTGCCTGCCATCGGTCCTAGCTCAGCTTCCAAATCGTCCGGCGGGACATACCGCATTTTCCTGTACGACCTCGTCTGTACCGTGGTGCAGTCGGTGCGGCAATGAGGCGAGATGGCTGTGCGGGGCGAGATGGCTGGCCGTCGGCAAGGTGGCCTCAACGCAGCGTTGGCGGCCCACCTGCGACATTCCGGGTAGCATCTGCCCGACTTTTCAACAGCGCGCAGGTCTGGCAGCTTGGGGAGATGGTTCAGGCGTGACGGTGAGGTGGGGCCGCCGGGCGGTTTTGACCCAGAGCGACCGGGAGCTGAATGTTCTACGAGTTTCCGCAGGTCGTTGGCAGCGGACGAAGCCAACCTGAACATGTTGGCCGCACAATCGCGAGCGAACAAGCCGAAATTGCCCCGCGCATATTCATTGCCGCACTACCCTGTTTTCTCCACAAAAGATACCGGGCACGATTGCTCCTTCAGATCACCGATGAGCAAGCTAGACTTTTTGATTCGATTGCTGGAGGCGGCTTTGTGGTTGGAAAAGGCGTTCACCCTGGTCACTACCCTCAACGAGGGAATTGTCGGAGCTTGGATACAGTTTTGGGGTGGTCTTGTCGGCGCAATGTTGGCCGTGGGAGCCGGATGGTATTTGGCTAGCCGTTCCGACCGAGTGAAGGCGAATACTGACCGGCAGAAAATTGCGATCCTGTTGCGTCATGA
>JANNXS010000097.1:0-11402 GCA_031409695.1 Hyphomicrobiaceae bacterium | reverse complement strand
ACTGATCGTCGCCGATTTCGGCAAGTGAAAAAAATCGGGTGCCAGGCGGCGTCAGGCGGCTCGGTTTGTTGGGGTAGCCGAAGAACGCGATCGGATCTTTCGCGCCGATGAGAATAATGTGCTGCGTTTCGCGCAACACATGCAGCGCCGCATCGACCACGTATGGCACACGCGCGACATCGGCACGGCCAGCGCCACGTTGCACCCGCGCATTGGAGCCTGGGCAGAAAATCTTGCAGTTTGTTTTAGCAGCGATCCGCGAGGCATGCGCCAGCGGCAACTCGCGCAACGCCGTATCGGCAATCAACAGCGCAACACCCTTGCCTTGTTTGGCGAGAAGGGTTGCCGCCTCTTTGATAGCCTCATCGGACACGCGCGTGCGCGGACGTTTTTTGGGCACGGCAACGGCGCCCTGCCCTGGCCCCCACGCCGTATCGGCTGGTAATATCAACGTCGCGATTTTGCCGGCGCCGCGACGCGCTTCGACGATGGCATCGCGCCCGTCCTCGGCAACCGTCAGCGATGATGCCCCGGTGCGCACCCAATCGGACAACGGTTTGGCCAGGCCTTCGATGTCACTCGTCAACGGCGCATCGTAGCGTTTGTGATAGGTCGCGTGTTCGCCGACAACGTTGAGCATGGGCGAATTGGCTTTGCGGGCGTTGTGGATGTTCGCCATGCCGTTGGCCATGCCAGGACCAAGGTGCAAGAGGGTCGCTGCCGGTTTCTCGGCCATCCGCGCATAGCCGTCGGCGGCCCCCGTTGCGACGCCTTCAAACAAGCACAACACGCAACGCATACCATCGACACGATCAAGTGCTGCAACGAAATGCATCTCGCTGGTGCCGGGGTTCGTGAACGAGACGTCCACCCCGCCATCCACCATCGTGCGCACGAGGCTCTCGGCACCATTCATCGATTTCGTGTCGGTCTTGGTCATAGGGCACCCGATGGACGTTGTTCCCGACAAGATGCCTCGCCTGGACACTATCCCGTCAAGCGAAAACCGTTGGCGGGAGGTAAAAGGCCACAACTCCCCTCCCAAAGCCCCTCCCACGGCCCCCATGAAGCACCGACCGCGCATTCCCTTTGGCAAGTGTCGCAGCCACGCCCCCATCTTAGACCAGCGGTCATGTTTATTGACCGATGGGATCCGCGCACGGGGTTGGTGGGACGGCGGCGCGCAAGCAAAAAACACGTATTCCGGCGGTCGATTCCTTTGACCGTCGGTATAAGACGCGAATCGTTCTAGGGTTCCGCCAGAATGCACAGGCTCTGGCATTTCCGGCTCTGCCCACACTCGCGCGCGACCAGGATCGCGCTGAGCGAACTTGGTATTGCCTACGCGCTGGTTGAGGAACGTCCGTGGGAATGGCGGCAGGCGTTTCTGGCCCTTAACCCCGCCGGCGAATTGCCAGTGCTCGAACTGTCCGATGGACCGGTTGTTTCAGGATGCTACGCAATCTCGGAGTTCATTGCCGAGGAGGTCGCGGTCAATCCCCAGGGGAGTGTTTCGGGTGCGGCTGCGCCTCAGCTGTTCCCGGGCAACCGGGAGCAGCGCGCTGAAGTCCGCCGTCTCGTCGATTGGTTCCTCATTAAGATGCAGCGCGAGGTTTCACGCGACATCATCGTCGAGCGGGTCTACGGGCGCGCCACCGGTGGGCCAGATCATGTGCCCGATGCCAGCGTGTTGCAGGCCTGCCGGGCAAATCTGCGCTACCATATGAGCTACATCGGCTTTCTCGCCTACCAGCGGCGCTGGCTCGCCGGCGACGCCATGAGTTTTGCCGACATTGCCGCCGCGGCGCAGTTGTCGTGCCTCGACTATCTCAACGAAGTACCGTGGGCCGAGCACCCAAACGTCAAGGACTGGTACGCCCGGATTAAATCTCGCCCGACCCTGCGCGCGCTGCTTACTGAACGCGTGCCGGGCACGCCGCCGCCGCTGCACTACACGGTTTTGGATTTTTGAGGCCTCACCCCTTCGGCGGCACCCATTTATCGCGCATTGTCACGAGTTCTTCGGCAGCGCTTGGATGTAACGCCATGGTGCGATCAAAGTCGGCTTTGGTCGCCCCCATCTTCATGGCGATGGCGACGCATTGCACCATCTCGCCCGCGTCGGGGCCGAGAATGTGACAGCCGACGACTTTATGTGTCCTGGCATCGACGATCAGCTTCATGAGCATCCGCTCGTCGCGGCCCGCAAGCACATACTTCATCGGCCTGAAACGCGTCTTGTAAAGGTCGATGTCGCCATACGCCTTGCGCGCGTCGGCCTCCGAGAGGCCAACGGTGCCGATCTCCGGCTCGGAGAACACGGCCGTCGGGATCAAGTGATGATCGGCATCCCACGGCTTGTTCCCGAACACGCTGTCGGCGAACGCATGGCCTTCACGGATTGCAACTGGCGTAAGCGCAACGCGGTCCGTAACGTCACCGACGGCGTAAATGTTGCTAATGTTGGTGCGCGAGTGCTGGTCAACCTTGATCTCGCCTCTCTTGCCAAGCAACACCCCGGCTCTGTCCAACCCAAGACTGGTCGTATTTGGGGTGCGGCCCGTGGCAAACATGATGGCACCCGCATGGATGGCGCTGCGACCCGAAAATCCAACGTCGAGAGTGCCGTCTTCGCGCTTCACGATCGCTGCCGGCGTCACGCCCGTCACGATTTTTACCCCGCGCTTGACCAAGGCGGACGACAGGTCAACACGCAGATCTTCATCGAAGCCACGTAGGATTTTGTCCCCGCGATAGACCAATGTCGTCTCGACGCCGAGGCCGTTGAAGATGCCGGCGAACTCGACGGCGATATAGCCGCCACCGACAACGACAATCGACTTCGGCAAGGTTGGCAGGTCAAATGCCTCGTTCGATGTGATCGCGTGTTCTATTCCCGGGATGGTTGGCATAAACGGCCAGCCGCCGGTTGCGACCAGAACAGTCTTGGCGCTGACGGTGCGGTTGTCCTTGAGCAAACGCACCGTATGGCGGTCTTCGAGCACAGCACGCGAGCCGATGATTTCGACCTTCGAGCGCGCAAGGTTGGCGCAGTAAGCTGCCTCCAGCCGGTCGATTTCCTTGTCTTTGTTGGCGAGCAGCGTTGGCCAATCGAATGTCGCGCCGCCGGGAAAGGACCAACCAAATCCACCAGCATCCTCGAACTCCCCATGGAAACGGCTTGCGTACACGAACAGCTTTTTGGGCACGCACCCACGAATGACGCACGTGCCGCCAACGCGATGCTCCTCGGCGATGGCAACGTTGGCGCCGTGGTTGGCTGAGATCCGGGCGGCGCGCACGCCACCTGAGCCAGCGCCGATGACAAACAAATCATAGTCGAAGGCAGCCATCTGTATCCTCGAGGCCTTTAATTCTGTCGGTTTGGTGGCGCCGCTGCCAGGGCCTCGGCGACAATGGTGCCGAGATCGAAGGTTATGGCACGAATGGCCTTCTGCCCATCACGGCGAAAAACACTGTCAACGGCGATGAGGCGGTTGCGCATGGCGTCATCGAGCTCGACCGGCGGCTTTGCCAATCGCATCGCGAACGCAACTGCGTCGGTTGGCGTCAAATGGACCCGCATCGGTTCATGCATGGCGCGCACGAAATCGTCGCGATGCCGGTCCAGAAGCCTGGCGATGGCTGGTATCTGGGGGGCAAGTACGGTTGGCGCGTCGGGCCTCGTTTGCGCAATGTTAGCAACCGTCAGGCGGATCGACTGATTGAGGTAAAGTTCGAACAACCAGCGACCGACCGTCTCGTAAGCGGCCGATATGGCCGTTGCCTCTGTTTGCGCCTGCGCGATTGACGGCTGTGCAAACGCGGCGCCAGCTGTCACTGTGAGCCCAAAGAGGGCAACACGCGCCATGCGCCCCATCACGGTGATACTCCGCGCTTCTTGAGCTCCAGCTGTAAATCGGCCTCGACTTCGCGGCCAAGCTTTTCGCCCCAGCGCTGGCCGACCACCATGGATTGGCGCATCAGTTCCGGCTGCATCGAGACGAAGCGTTTGCCCGCGGGCGAAGCAAAAAACGCCGTCATGGCCTTCATGTCGTCGATGGGCACCATCGCCGCATAGGTGACCGCAACCTCATCAATAAGCTCAGAGCGCCGCGCGCTGAATTTCGCTTCGAGGACCTTGAAGGCTTCATCGAGTTCCTTTTGTGCGCCAGGTTTTTGTTGAATGATCAGCTGGCGCATGTTCTGCATCATCATGGGCACCATGGCTTCGAGCTGCTTATCGCTGCCGAGCGCCGACAGCAATTCCTTGGCCGCTGCCAGAGACGCTGCGTTGGAAATCGCTGTCTGCTGGGCCACAGCCGGACTAAAATTTGAAGGCGCCCAAAAAATCGCGATGCCGAGGCCAAGTGCAATTGTCGTTTTTATAAGATTTTTCAGCATGGGGTTTTTCCAGAAAGCCGACATTCAGGCTGCCAAGTCAGATCAACAGACCATGACGCTTCACCAAAAGAGGCACAATGATGGAAACACGACCACTATAGGTCAACAGTCATGTCCAACTCTTCGATCCCGCCCGGTCCGGCAAGAATGACTTTCCAGGCGATATCCAGGAACAAGCCGTTCTCGACCACACCCGGCACAAGTTTCAGCATGGCATCCAACGCCTCGGCATCTTCAATCTTCCCGAAAGCGCAGTCGAGGATCAAGTTGCCGCTGTCCGTTTTAAAGGGCGCGCCATCTTTGCCACCACGAACTGAGATGTCACCCAAACAGCCAACCTCCTGGGCATACTCCGACACAAGCAATCGGGTCGCGGCCAAACCGAACGGCACCACCTCGACCGGCAGCGGGAACCGTCCCAACTGTTCGACCTTCTTGCTCACGTCAGCAATCACGATCATACGCTCCGACGCCGTCGCCACGATCTTCTCGCGCAACAGCGCCCCGCCGCCGCCTTTGATCAGTTGCAAGTGACCGTCGACCTCGTCCGCACCGTCGATCGTCAGATCGAGGAACGGTACGTCGTCGAGTGTCGTCAACGGAATATGGAAGCGCCGCGCTTGCTCAGCCGTTGCCTCCGAGGTTGGCACGCAGCGGATATCGAAGCCATCCGCCACTTTCAGCCCCAACAGATTGACCAGGTGCGCGGCCGTTGAGCCTGTTCCGAGGCCAAGGGTCATGCCCGGCTCGACATAGGTCAGTGCACGCGCCGCAGCAGCGCGCTTATAGGACTCAGTGCTCACGTTGCCATTCTCACTTTTCGAGCCGGGCTCACTTGTTGGTTCAAGCTCATATGTCTGTAAAGGCTGATGGACGCCTCGTTGCTGGCAGTCTCCATGTTTGCCGGAAACCGGTCGGATTGTGGCCTCGTCATGTCGCATGCCCTCAAATTGTGCCAGAATATTTTGCGCGACGACACACCTCCAACACCACCATGATAATTGAATCCACAGGCCAAATCGTGCTCTTAGGTGCGCATGCGGCGAACTGGACACATGGCACGTCGGAGTTTCTGGAAAGCGCGGGCCTTTTGGAAAGCCCAGGCCTTTCAGAAAGCCCTGGCCTTTCGGAAACAACGATGTTTTTTGATCGCCGTCGCATCTGCTGTGTGTGCCATCGCGTGTGTTTCGCCAAAGCCAAGTCTGGCCCAGCCAAGTCAGACCGAGCCAAGTCGGACAGAGCCAAGTCGGACAGAGCCAAGTCTGGCGCAAGCCCGCTTTGCAAGCCTCAAGACCGACCGCGTCGTTGTCCGCCAAGGCCCTGCAAGCGATTCGCCCGTGCTCTGGACGTTTCATCGCCTGGGATGGCCGGTTCGGGTGTTGCGCGAAACCGGCGCCTTCAGCGAGGTACAGGACAGCGATGGAGCCGTTGGCTGGGTTTCGACATTGCATCTTTCAGGCCGGCGCACAGCCATTGTCGTCGGCGCAGCAGCGCCGGCGGCGCATATCGCGCTACGCTTTGACAATCGTGATAGCGCTGGAATTGCGGCCCAACTAGAACCGGGATTGCAAGCTGTCGTTGTTGCCTGTGATGGCCGTTGGTGCCGCCTGGTGATCGGGGACGTGAGAGGTTGGCTTGAGCAATCACGGCTTTGGGGTGTCGCCGTCGGCGAGCGGATCGAATAGTGGCAGAGGTCACCCGAGCAGGACGTCCTTGGCCTCGTTGACCTTTGCCGCCAGAATATGCGAGCCACCGCGATCTGGATGAAGCTTGAGCATCAACGCGCGATGGGCCTGGCGGATCTGCTCCTCGCTTGCGCCCGCTTGCAGGCCGAGGATGTCGAGGGCCTCGTGCTGCGTCATGCGGCCGTCGTCGAATGCGGCATCGTCGAATTGGCCATTATCGGCTTGGGCACCGTCGGCTTGGCGACGCCCGCCCCGCCCATCGTTGCCGTCGTTGCGTCCGGATTGACGGCCACCAGTCGAGCCCTGCGCCCTCGATGTTCGGGCCATATCGTCCCGCCAGGTCGGATGCACGCGATCGAGATATGCTTCAAGGATCTGCGCCGATTGCGGGTCGGCAAACTGGCAGTCGGCCCAAAGATGCGCAAGTTCGACTGGCCGTAAGGTCTCCAGATCACGGCCGACGAAGAAGCCTTTCAGCACTTGGCCACGCATCACACCTGTCTCGTGCTCCAACTCGACGTTTAAGTGTTCGGTTGTCACGTGCGAGACGCGGCGGTTGGTCGATGAACGGCCCTGCCATTGCGCCCACGTCCACGGCTGCAAGAGGCGCATCAAGAGAAATGCCCCAAAGCCCGTCAGCCAAATGCCGGCAAAGACCCAGCCGCGTAACAGCATGGTGACACCGATCATCAGTGTGCCAAGGCCACCAGCCCAGCTCATCGAGCGCGCAAGCACAGCCACGTTTATTGCCGCAACACGCGGCATGAACAGCAACATGGCTGCAAGCGCCACCATCCCGAAGAGAAAGAATTGCATAATGCGTTATGTGCCCGAATTCAGATCGACCAGCAAACGCCGCGCTTGGGTGTTGGCGCCGCTGTCAACGAGCGCCGCCAGCGCCTTACGTCCGCCGGCGGCATAAACGGCGACCGCAGCGAGAAGATCGCGCAGTTGGCTGGCAGCGCCCGCATCGAAACGGCACCACGCGCCACGCGTCAGCCGCGCAATCTCTTTGAAGGCTCGTTCCGCGCGCGCATCTTGGCCTTCCTGGAACATGAAGGTTGGGACGCCGAGTAAGCCCAGCTCGCCGGCACGATGACAGAGATCATCGACGCTTTCTTCCATGCAGTCGCCGACATAGACGAGGGCCGAGATGCGCCGCTCCGCGGCTTGTGTGCGCACATGGCTGAGCACCTTGCCAATTTGGGTCTGCCCGCCAGCAACGCTGACGCGGGTCATCAGCCGTGCGAGTTCGTCCGGGTCCGACACCCATTTCGACGCCCGGCATTCTCCAAAGCCACGAAAATACACGAGCTGCACATCGAGCCCACCGATCGCCTTGACGGCTGAAAACATTTCGGATTGGAGCGTCAGGGCCATATCCCACGTCGGTTGCCGGCTCATGGTTGCGTCCATGGCAAACACAAGGCGACCACGGCCCGACGCGGTTGGCGGCGCCATGGCGCGCATCTTCTTGACGAAGTCCGCGACATCGGCGGCTGTTGCTGTTTGCGGCGTTGTGGTTGGCGATGTCAGCGTCTCGCGGCGCGTCGGCGCCTGTCCGATCGCCTTTGGGGTTACAGACGGCGTTTCAATTTTCGAGCGAGTTTTGCGTGCATTGTCGTCTGACATCGCGGGACTCCTTCGCCAGCCCCCTGCTTCTGCCATTGGAATACGGCAGATCCGCGCCGCTGTCCCACGCTCCTACAGCGGAGGTCGCGCAAAATTTACCGCATGAATTCCGTTGCGACGCCAGCTCGTCGCAGCTCCTCGGGCGCCGGATACCACATGCTCGATGCGGGCGTGCTCGACACCCTCGCGATAAAGTCGGCTGGAACGCCACGGGCCGCCAGCAACGCTTCGGCGTGCCGCTGTGCCGACGCGCTTGCCGTGGTGTCTGCGCCAAACACGTTTGCAACAGAATGAAACCCAAGCCGTCCCCGGCCTTGCAGCACGCGACGTTGACCCGCCAGGAACACGTAGGTGCAGGCACTCGAACACTCGCTGTTGACCAGCGTGTCAAAGCCACGCGTTTTGACGATGGCGGCGAACCGGGTCCCAACGGGGACGATGCCACCCGGACTGTTCAGGATCACGGTTTTCACCTGCGGTGCGCCAGCGAGTGCCGTCTCGATGGCAACCAAGGCCGGCCACGCGAAATATCCGGTATAGATGAGCGCACCGCCTTGGACGGTCACGCTGTAGCCGCCGCTTCCAATGGGATCGGTGCCATCCGCCAACGCCTTGAGTTGAGCCAAGCCCTTTGGAATAGTTGCCAAGGCAACGCCACCTAGCGCCGCGACGCCGCCGGCCAGCACACGGGCGAACCATCGCGCCACAAAACTGCGACGCACCGGCCGTGATTTGGCGCTTCCCCGCCACGTGCCGACAAGCTGCCAGACAACAATAAGGCCGATGAAACCGAAACCAATCACGGTTTCAAACATTCGGGCGCGGGGGGCGTGATCGACCGTCAGCACCCCAAGGACGTAGAGAACGAGTACCCCAATGAGGGCCGGCACGAGCAACGTGCAACCGAGGACACCGAGCCAAAACCCTGTCTCACCGCGCCAATGACGCCCGACGATACTCAACATGGAGGTTCCTTAAAAAGTAAACGCGGCGAAAGCGAATTCGATATCTGATTTATAATCCCGACTTAGTAATATCGACAGGCTTTCTGGCAGCGCCCCCGGACCACGTTGGCATAGCACGCGACGGCACGATTGCTCGTGCAGGCGATGCGGCACCAGGGGCCGCTTGGGGCAATGCAGATGACTTTGTATCGGCCGGCTGCAGCGAGCGGCGTGGCAGTCGCGGCTAAAGCCAAGGTCAGCGCCACCGCAAGGCACGCTGTGAATAGCAGTCGTTGCACGGGGCATCTCCACGATGACGTCAGATGCCGCGATCGAACAGGGCCCGCGGCGCACCATACTGCTTGTCCCAACCGTCCCAGGCGATGTCCGTCGGGCCAACGGCTGCGGCGAGAATGCGCCAAGTCTGCCCCGTGCGGCGCGCCAGAAAGAACGAGCCTGCTGGATCAAATGCGCCAGTCGCGTTTGCTTCCGCGTACTTTGTCCGACGCCAATCAATCGCGCGGCCACCTGGCCGTTGCAGCGTGACATCGCCGAACGCCCAGTCGCCGCTCAAATTCAGGCGGCGGACGACGAACTCGATGTCCCCGTTGGTTTCGGCCTGAAAAATCGGTCTCGCGCTGTCGAGGATCGCTTTACGTAGCACCGAGCCGCGCGGCGCCGGCGAAATGCCCTGTCCGCGGGCGGTTACAATCAGGAGCGGGACGCCGCCGGACAGGATCAGAAAGTGCCGACGATTCATCATGGCGGGACACTCAGTTTAACAGAAAAAAGTTTGATCAGGACAGGCGGTTGGAACCCATTCACTGCAACCCACGCATTGACCGCATTACCCGAACTGTTCCAATCCGAAACGGTCTGACATAACTATAGGCACGTTATACCTGTCGAGGTCTTCAATTTTGTATCGACTTGGCGCACCGCTCAGAACGCACGGGTACGCGCCTTGCGAAACCAACCACAGATTTGTCCTATAAACGTAAGATCGATACAATTTTAGCGCTCTCTTTCAGCTGCTTATGACACTTGTCCGGCATTGTGTCTCTCGGTCGACGATGTCTGTTCCTCTGCTGTGAGCGGGTTCAACCCGTCTGGGCGCACACCGTCACCACAAAAAACAGGGGCATGCCGGCCCAAGGCTGGCACGTGGGAGCGTCAAAATATGAGTATGCTGCGTCCTCTTTCGGAGGCACAAATTGCTGCGGCCGATCCAGTGCAACTTCGGCCTGGTCAAATCCGGCCAGTACAACTTCGGCCGGGTCAAGCATCGCCAATGCAAGACTGGCAACTGGCGGCCGCAGTCGAGACGGACAAACCGTCCATCTCCGTCATCGGCCTGGGTTATGTCGGTGCCGTCTCCATCGCGTGCCTCGCCAAGCTTGGCTTTCGCATGGTTGGTGTGGACATCAGTCTTGAAAAAGTACGCGCCATTAAAGAAGGTCGCAGCCCAATCGTTGAAGAACGCCTTGGCGAATTGCTGGCCGATGGCGTCGCCCAGGGCCGCATCGAGGCTACACAAAACCTGGTTGCCGCCATCCTTGACACCGACGTCACGTTCTTGTCGGTCGGCACGCCAACGGCTGCCGACGGCTCGTGCGACCTGACCTACGTGCGGCAGGCGAGCCGCGCCATCGGCCAGGCCATCGCTATGAAAAACAGCTTCCACGTGATCGTGCTGCGCTGCTCGGTACCACCGGGGACGACGCTCGACGTCGTCGGCCCGGAAATCGAAAAGGCCTCAGGCAAAAAAGTCGGCGTTGACTTTGGCCTCTGTTTCAACCCGGAATTCCTGCGTGAGGGCGTCGCCGTCGCCGATTTCTACGCCCCGCCGAAAACCGTGATCGGCGCAACGGATGTACGCTCGGAGCAGGTTGTTTCAAAAATCTACGGCGCCGTCGACAAGCAGATCCTGTTCACGACCATTCCGGCCGCTGAAATGGTCAAGTATGTCGACAACGTCTGGCACGCCAACAAAGTTGCCTTTGGCAATGAAGTCGGCCGCATCTGCAAGGCGCTCAACATTGACAGCCACGCGGTCATGAACATCTTCGTCAAGGATACGAAGTTGAACCTGTCGCCCTATTACCTGAAGCCTGGTTTCGCTTTCGGTGGCTCATGCCTGCCGAAGGAAGTGCGCGCGGTCGCCCACCTCGCCGACGAAATTGGCGTTGACGTTCCGCTCATCCAATCGCTGTCGCTTTCCAACAAGCGCCACGTGGAAGACGCCGCCCGCCTGTTGCAGCCGTTCCACGGCCGCACGATGGGTTTCCTCGGCGTGACCTTCAAGCCGGCAACAGATGACCTCCGCGAAAGCCCAACGCTTGAGCTGATGGCGATGATGGAGGCTCGCGGCGAGACCATCAAAGTCTACGATCCGAACCTGCGCTTCAACGACAACCTGCAGGGCCAAATCGCCTACGTGCGCCACGCGTGCCCCTCGCAGGTGGCCGTGATCGATAAGCTTGAGAGCTTGCTGTGCACGAGTGCTGACCAACTCAACCGTGAATGCGATGTGTTGATCGTGAGCCACGCCACGGAAGAGTTCCGCCAAGCCGTGCGCAACCGTCGTCCAGGCACCGAAGTTCTCGATCTCGCGCGCTTGTTCAAGGATCTGCCAGAGAACGATGCCACCTACCACGGCATTGCTTGGTAACGATTGCTGTGACGGTCGCGTGCAGGCGGCCGTCACAGGGTGACTGGATTTCAAAATCACGCACCC
>JANNXS010000096.1:0-10027 GCA_031409695.1 Hyphomicrobiaceae bacterium | reverse complement strand
GCATTCTGGACCAGACCTGAACGCGGCGAAATCGATCCTGGCATGCCGATACCAATGCGACCTGTGCCGAGATCCGCTTGCCGCTCAAGCGCGACCACCATCTCAGCGATCGCCGTCACGGTTCCAGCATAGTCCTGACGCGGCGATGGGCGACGCATTTCAGCTCGAACGGTGTCGCCATCGGCAAACAAAATGCCGGCGATCTTGGTGCCGCCGAGATCGATGCCGATGCGCGGACCGGCGATTGTATCTGTCTGTGGTGGGGACATGGCGCTGATCAGTTGGTCCTAACCGCCGCTATTGGGCATTTTGGCCCGGTTCACGTTTGTCCGTTTATACCTATATGTCCCACAAGCGTCAGCGGACGCGACGCCTACCGCCATTCGCCGCGCCGGAGTTCACCCTATGCCCATGATACCCCCGAACATGCCGCCAAACCAACGCACCCGCTTTGTGGTCGGCATGGTCATCGTTGTCCTTGGCCTGTTGATGATGATGTGGTTCGGCAAGAGCCCGGCATTTGGCCAGACCCAGACTGGACAAGTCCAGACTGGACAGACCCAGACTGGACAGGCCGTGGCCCGGCTCAATACCGGGCACATGGCGGCTTTTGTCTACAAACCCCAGCCGGCGGACATGCCAACGCTGAAGTTCTTTGATGCCAAGGGCCAAGAGAAAACGCTGAAGGATTGGCAGGGCAAAGTGGTGCTGCTGAACCTTTGGGCGACGTGGTGCGCGCCTTGCCGCAAGGAAATGCCGGATCTGGACAAGCTGCAAGCAGAGATGGGCAGCGATGGTTTCGAAGTCGTGGCCCTCGGCGTCGACCGCGGTGGCGTAAAGGCAGCCGAGAAATTCCTCGAGCAAGTTGGCACCAAGAAACTCGCGCTCTATGTCGACCCAACGGCAAAATTAGCAAATGACCTGCGTGTCATCGGCCTGCCCGCAACTCTGTTGATTGACGGCCAGGGCCGTGAAATTGGCCGCCTCCTTGGCCCCGCTAATTGGGCAAGCGATGAGGCAAAAGCCCTGATCAAAAGTGTGATGCGGTAAACTGCGATCAAGCGGGTGCGGCCCCGTTCACCCTTTTTTGACCGTCTCAGCCTTACCACTTCGGGCGCCCCCGGAGTTTCACGATGCTTACGGCCCGTCTTGAGACCCGCCTCGCTGTGCTTGCCCGTCTCGCTGTGCTTGCCCGTCTTGAACGTCAGGCAGCGGCCAGACCTCTTCTGGCGGGCCTATTGCTGCTTGCGACGGCATGGCTTGCGTTGCTGTGGCCGACGGCACTCAACGGACAGCCGTTTCTGTTTCATGACACGACCGCTTACATCCGCGGTGCTGCGTTCCCGGCAGAAAAATTTTTTGGCTTAAAGTCCGTATGGTCGGAAGCGGCCCCCTTGGCCGGGTCACAGGCGGCAATCCTGTCGGTTGCGGGCCAAATCGCCAAAACCGCAAGCTCAATCGACGATAAAACCGTCTTCGCTGGCCGGTCCGTCTACTATGGCGCGCTGCTGTTTTGGGGCTTCGTCATCGGCGGCATGTGGTTGCCGGTGTTGCTGCAGGCAGCCATCGTTGCAGCTGCCCTGCTCGGCGCGATGCGTTTGCTCGTCCCGCGGCCGATCATCTCAACGATCCTGACGCTCGTGGTGCTCGGGTTTGCGACGCCGGTGTCGTGGTTCAGCGGCTACATGATGCCGGATCTGTTTGCGGGGCTCGGTGTGCTCGCCGCCGCTTTACTGTTGACCCAGATTGATAAGATGAAGCGGTTGCAGATCGGTGCCTGGTTCGGGTTGTTGGCATTTGCACTGGCAGCCCACACGAGCCACCTCGTGACCGTCAGTGCTTTACTCGTCCTGGCAGGTGGTGCGAAGCTGATCCAGCGTCGTGATTGGCCTGCTGGTGGTTTGGCTGCTGTTGCGGGTGCGATCTGTGTCGCGCTCTTGGCCGATGTGATTTTCTCAGTGGCGGTTCAACGGGTGACTGGCGCCGCGCCGGTGCGCCCACCGATGTTGACGGCGCGGGTCATGCACAGCGAAACCGGACGAGCGTACCTGAATAGCATTTGCCAAGTCCCTAGCAAGACGGTGGCTCCCTATACCGTGTGCGCCTATGCTGATCGTGCGCCCATGACAGCCAACGACTTCCTATGGAGCACGAACCCCGAGATCGGTGTGTTTACGAACGCTTCACCGACGACGCGGCGGGCACTATCGGATGAGCAGATGCGCGTGTTCCTCGGCGCGTTCCTCCATGACCCCATGGCATCGGCACGAGAGTTGGCCGTGCGTTGGGCACGGCTCTTGTCGGTGACTGAAATCCCCGAGTTTAACCACGCCGCAGCCGACCGGGCATACTTCGCCGCCAAACTGCCGCCGACGGTGCACGACGCTTTCGCCGCAACCCCTTCAGCGCAGGGCACGCTGCCGCTTGCGCCGGTACAAATGGTCTTTTTCCTGACGACATTCGGCAGCGCTATTCTGGCGCTCCTGCTCCTGCGCCATGAAACGGCGCGAATGGCTGACATGGCATTGTTACTGGTGGCCGGTGTGCTTGCGAACGCCGCCATCTGCAGTGCGCTCTCCGGCGTCGAGCCGCGCTATGAAACGCGAATGATCTGGCTGCTTCCACTCCTGGCATTGGCGCTCGTCTGGAGACGCATTGGGCGCGCTGCTCCCGCCTCCACACTCTGCAAAGCGTCGGCACCTCTGGCGACGGCCGCGGCTTAGATTTTAATGACCGGCCTGCTGAGGGTGTATCTCCTGCAGCAACCCATGCTCCAGCTTGAGCACCCGATGCATCCGGGCAGCGAGTGCCATGTTGTGCGTTGCGATCAGCGCCGCGACGCCGGTGTGCACGATTAGATCGATCAGAGACTGGAAAACGAGATCAGCGGTGGTCGGATCAAGATTGCCCGTTGGTTCGTCGGCCAGCAGAAGCTTCGGGCGGGTTGCGAGAGCGCGGCAGATGGCTGTCCGCTGTTGTTCGCCTCCTGAGAGGCGCGCGGGGCGATGGTCGAGCCGCTGGCCAAGTCCCATGACACAGAGCAATTCGGCCGCCCGACTTTCGGCGGCTTCGCGAGATGTGCCCTGGATCAGTTGCGGCATCATCACGTTTTCCAGCGCTGTGAACTCTGGCAGCAACTGGTGGAACTGGTAGACGAACCCCATCTCCGCGCGACGCACGCGGGTGCGTTCGTTGTCGTCCATCTGGGCGCAATCGCGGCCATTCACCAGCACGCGCCCCGAATCGGGTGTCTCGAGCAGGCCAGCTGCGTGCAACAACGTTGATTTCCCAGCGCCCGACGGGCCGACCAGCGCGACCGCCTGTCCCGCGTAAAGGTTGGCCGAGGCGCCTGCGAGGACATGAATTTCCTTTTCGCCTTGCTTGAACGTGCGTCGCAGGTCCGAGAGCTCAAGAATAGGTCGCGGCATACCGGCTGCATGCTGCCGGCCGGCTGCCTCGTTGATGCTTATCCAGTTGTTCATAGCCGCCTTTTGCATGTGTTCGCGAACCTCGCAATTGCACCATTCGATGTCCGCGTCGCCAACCCCAAGCGAAACCAAAAGACCAGACCCGGCAACAGACTGGCAACAAACCAACGCAAGTCGCCTAGTCGCTTGCGGCCACCTCATAGGCCTCTGTCGCCAGCATCCAGGTTTCCTCGGCCTCGGCCAGTTTCTTGGCGAGCAACCCACGTTCGACGCCGGTTTTCTGTGCCTTAGCAGCATCTGCATAGAGTTCTGGATCGGCGAGGCGCGCGTCGTACTTGGCGATCTCAACACCGATGCGCGCGACGTGTTGCTCGGCTTGGTCCATCTTTTTCTTCAGCGGTGCGAGTTCAGCGCGGCGCTCGGCCGCTTGCCGGCGTTCGTCACCACGTTTGGCCTTGTTTTCGCCCGTGCCCGATTTTTCACCAACGCGCGTGCCGCGTTCGGCGAGCAGTTCGGCACGATAGCTATCCATGTCCCCCTCGTAAGGCTTCACGGTACCATCGCGCACGATCCAGAGGCGGTCGGCGGATGCATCGACCAAGTGCCGGTCGTGGCTGATCAGGATCACGGCGCCCTCGTAGTCGGCCAAGGCTCGCACCAGCGCCTCGCGGCTGTCGACGTCGAGGTGGTTGGTTGGCTCGTCGAGAATGATCAGATGTGGCGCGTGGAAGGTTGCGCGCATCAACAGCATGCGGGCTTTTTCGCCGCCAGACAGTGCGCTGCACTTGGTATCAGCCTTGTCGTGACTGAAGCCATACTGGCCGAGCTTGGCTCGCCGCTGCGCCTCAGTCGATTCGGGCATCAGCTCGGTCATATAGACGTAGGGCGTCTTTTGCTCGGAAAGTTCATCGAGCTGATGCTGCGCGAAGTATCCGACGTTGATTTTGTTGACACCCCAGACGGTGCCTTGCATGGCCGCAAGCTTGCCGGCGATGATTTTGGCGAATGTCGATTTGCCGTTGCCGTTCTGGCCGAGGAGCGCAATGCGATCGTCCTGGTCGATGCGCAAATTAAGGTCGCTTAGGATGACCCGGTCCGGTCCATAGCCAGCCTTCGCGCTTTCCATACGAATGAGAGGGGAGGCCAACATCTTTGATGGCTGCGGGAAGATGAACGGCAGCACGCGATCTTCCGTGACATCCGCGATCGGTTTCATGCGGGCGATGGCCTTCATGCGGCTTTGCGCCTGCTTGGCCTTGCTCGCCTTGGCTTTGAAGCGCTCAACGAACGCTTCCATGTGCTTGCGCTGGTCGTCCTGCTTCTTTTTGAGGTTCAGTTGCAGGCGCTGTTGCTCGCGTTTGGCTTCCTCGAAGTCATCGTAGCCGCCCGTGTAAAGCGTGAGTTTCCCACGATCGAGATGTAGGATCTGGCCAACGGCGCGGTTCAACAGATCGCGGTCATGGGAGACCATGAGGACGGTATGGGGATAGCGGGTAATGTAGGCCTCAAGCCACAGCGTTCCCTCGAGGTCGAGATAGTTGGTCGGCTCGTCGAGCAGCAGGACTTCCGGCTCAAGAAACAGCACCGAGGCGAGGGCGACCCGCATGCGCCAGCCGCCGGAAAACTCCCGGCAGGCGCGGTTTTGTGCGCTCTCATCGAAGCCCAGGCCGGACAGGATCGTCGCCGCACGGGCTGGCGCCGAGTGCGCCTCGATATCGGCTAGGCGGGTGTGGATATCAGCAATGCGCTGTGGATTCGACGCGATCTCAGCCTCGTCGAGCAAGCTGGCGCGTTCAGTATCGGCCGCCAGCACCCAGTCAATCAACGTGGTGTCGTCGCCCGGAGCTTCCTGTTGCACATAACCGATCCGGGCACCGCGTGCGAGACTGACGCTGCCGTCATCTGCACCGATTTCGCCTGTGATGAGGCGCAGCAAGGTGGTTTTGCCCGTGCCATTGCGGCCGACCAGCCCGACCTTGTGGCCGGTCGGGACTGCGACGGAGGCGGCGTCGAGGATCAACTTTCCCTCGATCCGGTATGTGAGATCATTGATGTGCAGCATGGCTGGCGGGGGATAGCGCGCGCCGGGCGGGAAGTCACGGGCTCGGGAAGTCACGGGGGATGGCGTGCAATAGAACGGAACCGGCACGTGACGTTCTGCGGCGGCTCAGGTACACGATGCCCCCGCACACCGAGAGTTTTTGCCATGCCCGATGATCTCCGTCGCTCCTCGCATTTGTCGACGATCCTCCAGCTGATTGTCTGGTCGGTCGTGGTTGGAGTGGTCCTGTCGGCGCTTGGCATCACGCCGGGCAACATCGTTGAACGACTTGGCCTGATTGTGCGGCGGATTTCGGATCTCGGCTTTGGCGCGGTGCATTGGGCCATCCAGTACTTCCTGCTCGGTGCGGTCATTGTGGTACCCATCTGGCTGCTCATGACGGTGATGCGCGGTCGCGGCCAACGGTGATGCATGGTCCCAAAGGCGCTGGCCCCAAAGGTGCTGGCCCCAAAAGTGCAGAACCAGAGCCGATGCCAACGCTTGGTCGCGTGCTTGCGCTGGCAGTGCCGATCATGCTGGCCAACGCGTCGACGCCGCTGATCGGCTTCGTTGACGCAGCCGTCATCGGGCGGCTTGGCGATGCAGCTTTGATCGGCGGCGTTGCCTTAGGCGCTGCCATCTTCAACGCCATCTATTGGTGCGTTGGTTTTCTGCGCATGAGCACGACCGGATTTGCGGCCCAGGCGCTCGGCGCGCGCGATGACGTTGAGATCACGGCCACGTTGGTGCGCGCGCTTTTGATTGCGATCGTCATTGGGGCGGGTGTTCTGATCCTCCAGACACCCGTCAAGCATGGGTTCCTGTGGTTCCTCGGTGGCTCTCCCGCGGTCCAGGCAGCGACCAGCGCTTATTACGATTATCGCATCTGGGCGGCGCCCGCGGGATTGCTGAACTTCGCCTTGCTTGGGTGGTTTATCGGCCTCGGCCGCACCATGGTGGCGTTCTGGCTGCAGGTGTTAGCAAACAGTCTCAATATCGTCGTTGCCGTTGTGTTGGTCATCGGTCTCGGGTGGGGCGTACCGGGCGTTGGGCTCGCGGCTTTGATTGGCGAATGGACAGCTGCGATCGGCGGGGTCGTTCTTGCAACGCGGGAGTTGCGCGCGCGGGGGGCAACCCTCGACCGCGCCGTTGTGCTGACGCCCGCCAAGCTCCGCGCCATGTTCGCGTCCAACCGCGACATCATGATCCGCACTGTCTGTGTGCTCGGATCGGCTCAGATTTTTCTGCGCCTCAGCGCTGGACAAGGCGATGCGGCGCTGGCTGCCAACGCCCTCCTCTTGAGCCTGCTCTACATCACCTACTTTCTGCTCGACGGTTATGCGAACGCCACCGAGACGCTGGTTGGCCAAGCTATCGGTGCCAAGGACAGGGCACGTCTCGATCATTCGGTCGGCATAGCAGCTGTCGCCGCCGGGATCACAGGCCTTGCCGTCGGTGTCCTTATCTGGCTGTCGAGCGCGTCTATCATCGGCTATATGACAGTCAACGCCGAGGTGCGGGCCCTGTCGTCGTCTTACATCATCTGGGCAGCAATCCTGCCGTTTGTCGGCGTCTGGTGCTTTTTGCTCGATGGCGTCTTCATCGGCGCGACGCGAACGGCCGATATGCGCGACATGATGGTGCTGAGTTTCGCCGTCTATCTCGCGGTGCTTGCCGCCTTCGTGCCAGCCTTTGGCAACCATGGTCTATGGGCGGCGCATTGCGTGTTCTTCATTGTGCGGGCAGCTACGCTGGCCTGGAAGTATCCGGGATTGGCGGCGGTCGCTGGGCGAAAAAATGAGCCGCTCGGCCAGCCACAGAGTTGACACGCGCTGGTCCGCCGGTCGGGCTGCCAGTCGTTGTGACCGTACGTGCCCAAGACCTTTCGGCTGACGGCCGTACGTTCTATGTGTCGGCCAAGCAGGGATATGTCTGCTCTTTCTGGCCTCAACAGTCCTGGCCAGAGATCCTGATCTGACGAATAGACCAACCGAGGACGCATCGTGCCCGCCATCGAATCGCGCGAAATTGCGGGCTATGCGACCCCAGCGGTGGGCCACGCGTCGGTCGGCGACATTGTCCGCGCCTGTCATGACAAGGCGATCGATGCCGGTCTCGCCGGTCTCAATGAACCAAATCTGACGCGTGAAACGCTGGAGCCGGTGCTGGCGTACTGTGCCGAGCAACGTTGCGTGACCGATCAGGTAAGCTGCGCTGGTTGCAGCAAGCGCACGGGCTCGCGTGGTCTCAGCACGCTTGAAGATTTTATCTCAGCACACGCGACGATCGTCACCGATTCGGGCACGACGCTGACCGGGATTGGCCGCGAAAGCCTTCGCGTGCCCTCCCTCGAACACCTCGCGCGGACGTGGTCGGGCGATGAGATGTGGTTTGCCGCACGCCGCGTGATCCGAAAATTGCGGCATGGGGTGCGGACCCGAGATGTTGGTGCGACCCGCGCGCCCGAGGCGAAACCGTCCATTGTTCTGGTTGAACCGCAGCTGGTTGACAACATCGGCATGGTGGCACGTGCCATGGCGAATTTCGGGCTTGAGGATCTGCGCCTCGTAAATCCCCGCGATGGCTGGCCAAACGAGCGCGCACGTTTCGCTGCCTCTGGTGCGACGTTCGTGATTGACGAAGCCACGGCCTATCCGACGTTTGAAGCGGCCCTTGGTGACCTGACGTGGGTGGCGGCGACCACCGCGCGCCAGCGGGACCTTGCCAAACCCGTCATGACACCTGCCGAGGCGATGGCCGAAGCACGCCGCCGCATCCAGAACGGCGAGCGCGCGGGCATCGTGTTTGGCCGTGAGCGCAACGGCCTTGAGAACAGTGAGGTCGCAAACGCCGATGCCATCATCATGATACCCGTCGACAACAGGTTCGCGTCGCTAAACCTTGCCCAGGCCGTGTTGTTGCTTGGCTATGAATGGATGAAGCTTGAACCGACGGCGTCCCTCGGCCGCGTCACCACCTACGAGCGCGCGCGCAGTACCGGCATGCATGGACGAGGCTTCCCCCCAGCAGCCAAGGAGCAATTGCACGGCTTCTTTGAACACCTGGAGCGGGAACTCGATCACAGTGGTTTCTTCTACCCGCCTGAAAAACGCCCAACCATGGTGCAAAACCTCCGGTCAATGTTCACGCGGCTGGCGCCGAGCGAACAGGAAGTGGGCACGTTGCGCGGCATTGTCAAAGCGCTGGCACTTGGGAAGGGACGGTTTCGGCGCGATTGATGTCGTCGCAGCGTTGAGCGAACCACGGCTGTGGATAGATCACAGCCGAGATGCCACAGCCCCGGCAATCAGGCCGCGGTGGGGCACGTCGCGCCTTAGTGTTGCCGCGATTTCGACCGACCGAGGCCGCACGCGTTACCGTCTAGATAAACGGTTCGAGTCTGCGATGCGCAATGCGCGGCCGCAGACCTGAGACCTTCAAGACGCATAGAGAGACCTTCAAGACGCATAGAGTGAAAAACTGGCCAACTAAAAATCTGGCAGACTGCAAAACTGGCGAACGACAAAACTGGGGGACGGCGCTGAAAACGCTGCTGAATGCGGACAGGGAACCGCGGCAGTGCACGAGGCGGCAAACAGAATTTCCGGGGTGAAACGCATGACAGATGTAGCGATACTGAAACTTCGAAGCGCGGCGCGGATTGCCCTCATTGGCGGCACGTTCGCGGCGCTCGCGGCGGCCACACCGGCAAGCGCTCAAGGCAAGGACCTTAGTGACACATCGGTCAAGTCGCTGATGAATTATGCTTGGGCTCTTATGCCAGGCCCGAAGGTCACGACGCAGGACGGCAAAGAGGTCATCATTGATGACGCAAAGCGTACCGAGATCATGGTTCCCATTGAAGCCGCGCGCGAAGTCATAAAGGTTGGTCGTCTCAGCGCAAACGCACAGACCTGCGGCCTTGGCGAAGAGCAATCAGCGAACCATGCGACGCTGATGCAGCGCGAGCGCGCCAAGAAGAAGTGGTCGGAAGCGCAGATGATTTACATCAACCAGCTTCACCTGTTCACGGTCATGTTGATGACCGGCGGCGTCAAACTGGTTGAGAACGATGCCGCACCCAACAAGGATGGTACGCCGAACAAGACCGTCGTGCTCGAAAACACCAAGATCGCACCCCCCAAAGCTGACGCTTGCAATGACGCGGAACGCACGAAATTGGCGGAGTTGTTGAAAGCCTATCGCGAAGGCAAATGAGGCAATCGCTTACCTGAGTGAATCGCCGGCCCCCAACACGTGGGTGCCGGCGATTTGTATTTCAGCACTGCAACCGGTGTTGGACACTTGTGGCAGGTCCGTGAATTTTCATCACGAAATGCTGAACCAAGATGATTGGAACTTTCACCGTGGGCGGCCGTATGTGGTCTTGCGGATACCGTGATCCGCGCAAAAACCTGTGGAGTTCAGTGATGTCCAAATTGATGTTAAAATGCGCGACTGCGGCGCTGGTTGTCGTCTTTGCAGGCGCAACGCTCGATGTCGCGGAAGCCGGCAGCAACAGTCGCAAGCAGCGCAGCGGGTCGGGGCAGATGATGCG
>JANNXS010000095.1:0-5898 GCA_031409695.1 Hyphomicrobiaceae bacterium | reverse complement strand
CTCCGCACACCCGCCATTTCTGCGCCTTTGTACCCAAGCGCCGTGAGCGCGTCGTCGAACGTCACACCATCGCGATCGCGCTGGCTCCGCGCATGTTCAGCCGTAAACGCCCCCGCATAAACCCCCGAGGCAAGCATGGCCGGCGCAAACCGACTGCCCTCCTCGTTGGTCCAGTTGACGATGGCGATGGGCGCGTGTGTCTCGTACCCCGCCGCATGCAACGTCTTCAGCGCCTCAAGCGCCCCAAGTACGCCCAACACGCCATCGAACTTGCCCCCCGTCGGCTGCGTGTCGAGATGCGAGCCCATGGCGATAGGTAGCAATGTGTTGTCGCGGCCGGGCCGGACGGCAAACATGTTGCCAATTTCATCCACATGTACAGCGCAGCCGAGCGCCTCACACTCGGCCTTAAACCAGTCACGCACCTGCTTATCCTCAACCGAAAGCGTGAGCCGACGGATGCCGCCATTTGGCGTGCCGCCAATCTTGGCCGTCTCCATCAACATGTCCCACAAGCGCTGTGGATCGATCGAGAGGTTGGGGAGTGACATGAGCGACCTACAAGTGAAGGTGCATACGGGCGGCGAATTGGTCTAGACATTCAGCGATGACGATCAAGTCCCAAGACGACCTGAAGCGCAGCGCTATCCTGATCGCCGGCCCGACGGCGTCGGGCAAGTCCGCACTGGCGTTGGCCTTGGCCGCGAAAACCAACGGCGTCATCGTTAACGCTGATTCAATGCAGGTCTACGCGCAGGCGCCGATCCTGACGGCGCAACCGTCAGCCGACGAGCGGGCCCAGGCACCACATCGGCTTTATGGGCACGTGGATGGCGCAGACGCGTATTCGGTCGGCCGCTATGTGACCGATGTGCAGGCCGTCCTCCGCGAAATCGACGCGAGCGGCAAGACGGCCATTATCGTCGGCGGCAGCGGGATGTATTTCAAAGCGCTGCTCGAAGGTCTTTCGCCCGTGCCACCGATCCCAACGGAGATTCGAGCACGTTGCCGTGCGCGCGTCGAAACCGAAGGCGTCTCAGCCGTGCGTGCAGCGCTCGCCAAAGTCGACCCTGAAATCGCGGCGCGCCTTGATCCGACCGACGCGCAGCGATTGGTGCGAGCCCTGGAGGTGTTCGAGGCGACGGGGAGTCCTTTGAGCGACTGGCAGCGTCGGCCCGGCGTTGCGACAATCGACGGTGATAGGGCGATCAAGCTCGTCATCGACCGACCACGCCAGGAGCTGCAAGCCCGTGCCGATCAGCGCTTTGACATGATGATGCATGCCGGTGCTTTGGATGAAATGCAGGCGCTGTCGGCGCTGAAACTGTCGGCCGAATTACCATTGATGCGCGCCCTCGGCGTTCGCCCCTTGCTTGACCACCTTGCGGGAAAGGTCTCCCGTGACGCAGCCGTTGCAGCTGGCAAACTGGAAACCCGGCAGTACATCAAGCGCCAGCAAACTTGGCTTAAAAGACACATGATGTCGTGGATTCATAATTCTGCGCAACAAATGGAAAATCTAGACGCGACTATTGATGCGATCATTCAAAATCGCGGTTGACCATCGCGTCAATCCTCGGGCAACACCATCCCGATGCCAACCCGATACGGAGTTATGCCCATGGCTCGCACCATGACCGGCGCTGAAATGGTTCTGACGGCGCTTGCCGAGCAAGGCGTGGCGCACGTGTTCGGCTATCCGGGCGGCGCTGTGCTGCCGATCTACGACGAGATTTTCCAACAGGACAAGATCAAGCACATCCTGGTGCGCCAGGAAGGCGGCGCAGTGCATGCGGCCGAAGGCTACGCACGCTCAACCGGCAAAGTCGGCGTTGTGCTCGTCACCTCCGGCCCAGGCGCAACCAACGCCGTCACCGGCCTGCAAGATGCACTGTGCGACAGCATCCCGGTCGTCTGCTTCACGGGTCAGGTGCCAACGCACCTCATCGGCACCGATGGTTTTCAGGAGTGCGACACGGTCGGCATCACGCGCCCGTGCACCAAGCACAATTGGCTGGTCAAGAACGTCAACGACCTCTCGCGGATCATTCACGAGGCCTTTTACATCGCCCAGAACGGCCGCCCCGGACCCGTTGTCATCGACATTCCCAAAGACATCCAGTTCGCAACCGGCACTTACACCGGCAATGAGGACGTCAAGCCGAAAACGTACAACCCACGCGTGAAGGGCGACAGCCGCGCCATCGAAGCTGCCGTCGAACTGATGGCATCGGCCAAGCGCCCGCTGTTCTACACCGGCGGCGGCATCATCAATGCCGGGCCCAAAGCGGCGCAGGCGTTGCGTGAGCTGGTTAAGCTCACAGACTTCCCGATCACATCGACCTTGATGGGGCTCGGCGCCTATCCTTCAACGGGCAAAAACTGGCTCGGCATGCTCGGTATGCACGGCACAGCCGAAGCCAACATGGCGATGCACGACTGCGACGTGATGATCAACATTGGCGCGCGCTTTGATGACCGCATCACCGGCCTGATCGGCAAGTTTTCGCCCGGCTCAAAGAAGATACACGTCGATATCGACCCTTCGTCGATCAACAAGACCGTGCGCGTGGATATCCCGATCATCGGCGACGCCGGCAGCGTGCTCGAAGACTTGCTCGCCGCCTGGAAAAAGAAAAGTACGCAACCAGACAAGACCGCCCTCAAACGCTGGTGGGGCACGGTCGATAAGTGGCGCGGCTTGAAGTGCCTGCGCTACACGCCGTCGTCTGACCATATCATGCCGCAGTACGCGCTTGAGCGTTTGCATGCGCTGACCAAGGACAAGGACACCTACATCACCACCGACGTTGGCCAACATCAGATGTGGGCGGCGCAGTTTATCGGCTTTGACGGCCCGAACCGCTGGATGACCTCGGGCGGCCTCGGCACCATGGGTTACGGATTGCCGGCCGCCATTGGTGTGCAACTCGCGCATCCCAAGGCCACAGTCGTGTGCGTCACAGGCGATGCCTCGATCCTCATGAACATCCAGGAAATGAGCACGGCCGTGCAGTATCGCTTGCCGGTGCGCGTTATGATCCTCAACAACCAATACATGGGCATGGTGCGCCAATGGCAGCAACTGCTGCATGGCAACCGCATCTCCGAGAGCTACTCTGAGGCGCTGCCCGACTTCGTCAAACTCGCGGATGCCTATGGCGGTGTTGGCCTGCGCTGCGAAAAACCTTCAGAATTGGATGCGACGATCAAGGAGATGTTGGCGGTCAAGGACCGGCCCGTGATCTTCGATTGCCGCGTGCTTCAAATCGCCAACTGCTTCCCCATGATCCCCTCGGGCAAAGCCCATAACGACATGCTCTACGGCGAGAACGTCACCGAGGAAGAAATTGCCAAGGCCATTGGCAAAGAAGGCAA
Organism: Hyphomicrobiaceae bacterium; assembly: GCA_031409695.1. Classification (GTDB taxonomy): domain Bacteria; phylum Pseudomonadota; class Alphaproteobacteria; order Rhizobiales; family Hyphomicrobiaceae; genus JABFRJ01. The sequence goes on along the minus strand of JANNXS010000095.1, from coordinate 2,520 downwards.
GATGCTGGTGTGATAGCGGCGGCGGGTAAGCACGACGGCTTGCGGCCAACACCGACCATCCTCCGCTGTCACGGCTGGGCATGTCCCGGCCATGACAGCATTTTATGCTATTGAACCGCCAACGCCTTGTTTCGCTGTGGGGCACAACCAGCCACAGCTGCCCGGCGGATGGTTCACAGTCACGTGTCCGTGCGTTTCACCTTGCCCACGGATCGATCACCTTCACCGATAAATCCGCGAAGTGGCGGACATTGCGCGTTGCGATCGCGGCTTTGCGGCTGACCGCTATTCCGGCGAGCAGCGTATCAACCTCGCCAGACGGGCGGCCCCGCTTTTTTCGGTCAGCGCCGATGGCGGCGGCAGCGATGGCCGCGTCGAGATCGAAACCAATAATGCGGTCAACGAAGGCGATACCGATCAGCTTGCGGAAAGCCGTTTCCATGCGTTTGCGCCGCCGGCCATCCTCCATAATGTCGATCCCATATTTGAACTCACTGACCACAAGCGTTGGCAGCCAGAGTTCGGCCGGGTCCATCCGATCAAGCCAGTCGTCAACCGTCTTGTCCCGGCCAGAAGAGATGAGCGCCGAAACGACGTTGGTATCGAGCAGTATCATTCGCCGAACGACGTCGCACGGCGCTTGTGCTCGATCTCACGGTCGAAGGCGGCGGCTTCCTCCTTGGTGAAGCCAGTGTCACGGAACAACTCGGCCATGCGGCGGCCGAAACTTGCCCCGACTTCACGCTGCGTTTCAGCTTCCACGGCCTCAGTCAGGATGGCCCGCACCTCTGCTTCAAGACTGCGCGATTTTCGCGCCGCCCGCGCCCGCAACCTCTCTTTGAGGTCGTCGCCAATCTTTCGGACGATGAGTTGAGCCATCGAACACTCCAGAGATATCATCTGTTGATATCAAAACAGAGCACGCAACACAAGTCGATTTGTGCCAGCATGTTCGGCCTGTCTCGGCAGGTATTGAACCATGACAAAGACACCCACAGCGAGAACGTCACCGAGGAAGAAACCGCTAGAGCGATCGGCAAAAAGGGCAAGATGTTGGTGTAGGTAGAGGGCGCGTCCCCCGGCGTCTGTCACTGAAACGCGCTGGACGCTAAAAGATCCACATCGATTTATCAGTCAAGTAGGCCGCCCAACCATAGGATCTCGCAAAAGATGAAAATTCCGCAGTTGCCGTTCACGACGACGGATTGGGCCACACTTGCAAAAACCGAACATCCAGGCACGACAGGGACCGCGTTTTGGCGGACGCTGAACATCGGCGAGCTTCGCATCCGAATGGTTGAGTATACGCCGGGGTATCTGGCTGATCATTGGTGCGATCGCGGCCATATCCTGCTTGTTCTAAGCGGCGAGCTCGACACGGAGCTGAAGGATGGACGGACCTTCAAGCTGAAACCCGGAACGAGTTATCAAGTTTCGGATTTTGGTGACGCGGCGCATCGTTCGTCCACCAGCGTCGGAGCGACGCTTTTCATCGTGGACTGAGTGCAATTGCCAACACGAATAGTGATCGTACTGCGGTCTCATGATCTGCCCGCAGCTCGGATGTGCGAGAGGTGACGTTCAGGCCGCGTTCTTCTGTTTGCCGCCATAGTAACGTGCACCGCTGGCGGCCATCTCGCGCAATTGTGCATTGGGCGCAAACCGCTCGCCATAGTGCTGGGCCATGCGATCGCACTCGCGTACAAACTCGGCCGCACCCACCGTGTCGATGAGCGACAACGGCCCGCCCGTGTAGGGCGCAAAACCCCAACCGAGGATCGCCCCGACATCGGCGTCGGCGGGGTCTGTGACCACGCCCTCCTCAAAGCACCGCGCGGCTTCGAGCGCTTGCCGATACAGGAGCCGCTTCTTGAGTTCGGCAACGTCAGGCTGCTCGGATTGGGGCTTCGCCTTCACGAGATCCTTGAGGCCCGGCCAAAGCCGCTTGACCCCGTCCTTGTCGGCTGGCCAATCATAGAAGCCTTTGCCGACTTTCTTGCCGATGCGGCCGAGTTCGACCACCATCTTTTCGAGCAACGGCTCCGTTCGGCCAGGCTTATGGGCGGCACCCAGATCTTTCGCCGTTTGGCGGCCAACCTTGTAGGCGAGATCGAGTGCCACTTCATCGATCAGCGCCAAGGGTGCCATGGGCATGCCGGTCATTTTACCAGCGTTTTCGATCAATGCCGGCGTCACACCCTCGCACAACATCTCCATGCCTTCGCGGGTGTAGGTGCCGAACACACGGCTGGTGTAAAACCCGCGGCTGTCGTTGACGACAATCGGCGTTTTCTTGATGCGTTTGACGTAGTCCATCGCGACCGCAAGGGCATGGACATTGGATTGGCGGCCTTTGATGATCTCGACCAATTGCATCTTGTCGACCGGCGAGAAGAAGTGAATGCCGATAAAATCGCCCGGATCACGGCCGGCTGCCGACCAGGCCTCGGCGAGGCCCGTGATCGGCAAGGTCGAAGTGTTGGAGGCAAACACAGCGTGAGGCGGCATGACAGCCGCGGC
>JANNXS010000094.1:0-13113 GCA_031409695.1 Hyphomicrobiaceae bacterium | reverse complement strand
CGCAATACGCACACCATCCGGTCGAATTATCTGCGCGACGTCTCGATCCGCTTTCACGCTGTCTCGGTGAAGCTCTATGAAGCCATGACGCGGGAGCTGAACTACAATGTCCTGTTCAGTCAGCGCACGATGGTCGATCTGGTGCAGAGTTGGGGCAAGCTGCGTGACTTGCGTCGCCGCTCCATGGCGATGGCACTGCACGGGCCGAGCTACCAGATCATCGATGTCGATGAGGTGCGTCGCCGTATTCCGGCCATGGGCGACCTCAAAGGCGCGCGCCTGCCGCCGTTGGCTGGCGTGTTGCACCCCGAAGCTGCCATGGCGCGGCACGATGCTGTGGCATGGGCCTATGCGCGCGCGGCGGATTCACGCGGCGTCGAGATTCATCAGCAGACCGAGGTGACGGGCTTTTTGCTTAATGCCGACGGCAGTGTGGCCGGCGTCGAGACGCCGCGCGGGACGGTGCGTGCTAAAACGGTGGCGCTCGCGACGGCTGGAAACACGAGCCACGTCACAGCCCGCATCGGGCTGTCGCTGCCGCTCGTCACGCGCAATCTGCAAGCGTTTGTATCTGAGCCGGTAAAGCCGCTGATCGATGTGATTGCGAACTTTCCCGATGTCGGCCTTTATGTGATGCAGTCGGACAAGGGCGAGATGGTGATTGGTGGCGGAACGGACCCGATCCCTTCGTATCGGCAAGGGGTTCATTTTCAAACGTTCGAAGATACCGTGGCCTCGCTGATCGAGATCTTTCCACGCTTCCGTTCGATGAAATTGCTGCGGCAATGGGGCGGCGCCATTGAGTTCGCCTATGATGCAAGCCCAATCATTTCAGGCACCACGATCCCCGGGTTCTACGTCAGCACAGGCTGGTATGGCGGCTTCAAATCCATTCCGGTCGGTGGACTTACATTTGCGCACCTCTTGGCGACGGGACAACCGCATCCACTGGCAAGCGCCTTTGGCCTCGACCGCTTCACGGGCCTGAAGCTGCTGCTCGAAGCCGGCACTGTAGCGCAAAGATAGGACTGCGAATGTTGCTGATCGAATGCCCTTGGTGTGGCACGCGGCCGGAAGGCGAGTTTGTCTGCGTCGGGGAGGCGCATCCCGCTCGCCCCGCTGATCCGAATGCGCTGTCTGATGCCGCCTGGGCCGACTACGTTGTGATGCGCGAAAACCGGCGCGGGTTGCACGACGAGCGCTGGTGGCATGTGCGTGGCTGCGGAAGCTGGCTGCTGGTTCGGCGGGACACAACGACACATGCGATCGAGTACGTGAAGATGATCGGCAAGGCTGCACAATGATCGCGTCCCTGCGCCTGCCCACTGGTGGTCTGATCGATCGGGCAAGACCGCTGCAGTTCACATTCGACGGTCGCAACCACTCTGGTTTTGCCGGCGATACAATCGCATCGGCGTTACTTTCAAACGGCGTTCGAATTGTCGGGCGCAGTTTTAAACTGCACCGGGCGCGCGGAATCGTCGGTGCGGCGTACGAAGATGCTGGCGTGTTGGTCAATCGTGTGTCGCCGCGCAACGCAACCAATCAGTCTCCGACTACCACGCTGGTCGAAGACGGCGCCAACTATCGCAGCATCAATGCCTGGCCATCGGCAAAATTCGATGTTGGCGCCATCGCGCAGGCGTTTGCACCACTGTTGCCGGCGGGATTTTACTACAAGACTTTTATGCGGCCGAGTTGGCACCTGTTCGAGCCCTTTATTCGCCATGCGGCAGGCCTTGGCCGCGTGCCTGCGGCAGACACGTGGCAGCCTGCAAGTGAGAACCGCTATGGGCATGCCGACGTTCTTGTCGTGGGCGCAGGTCCGGCTGGGCTGATGGCGGCGCTGACGGCCGCTCGCGCGGGCTTCAAAGTCATGCTGGTCGATGATGCAGCGTGGCCGGGTGGCCGGCTGGTGGATGATGGTGTGATGTTGAACGACCGCCCTGCGACGGCGTGGGTGCAAGACGTTATAGTTGAATTGCGATCGATGCCGAAGGTGCGCGTGATGTCACGCGCAACAGTTTGGGGGTATCACGAACACAACCTTTTGACCGTCATCGAACGTGATCCACCAGATGCGCGCGGGCTGCATTTCCGGCATTGGAAACTGCGCGCCAAACGTGTCGTTATCGCAACGGGCGCGATCGAGCGATCCATCCCTTTCGCCGACAACGATCGTCCAGGCATCATGCAGGCGGCGGCGGTCGGGACGTATCTCGGACGGTATGGTGTGCTGTGCGGCCGCAAGGCTGTCGTGTTCACAAACACAGACTCTGGCTTGGCCGTTGCCTTGCGGTTGCGTGCGGCCGGCGCAGAGGTCACGCTCGTCGACCCACGCCCGGAACCGATGGCCTCGTTGCTGGACACCAACGTTGCGACAGTGCGCGGCCAAGTTATTGCGGCGCACGGCGGCCGGCGCCTCTCTGGTGTCACCATCAAAGATGGTTCCGGCGCGGAACGCAGGCACGATTGCGACCTTGCGGCTGTGTCAGGCGGGTGGAATCCAGCAATTCATTTGGCATCACAGTCGCGCGATGCGGTTGTGCGATGGGATGAGGCGCGGGCAACGTTTGTCGCTGAGCCACGCGGTACCGGCTTTATCATCGCCGGTGCCGCGAACGCGCACTACGGCACGGCGGCGTGCCTTAGTGACGGGTTGCGCGCAGGACAAGTCTGCGTCACAGCGCTCGGCGGCGGCACGACCGATGTGGTGCCACCGCGCGCCGCCGACGAAGACACCAGTGTCGGCCAAGGTATCTGGGCCGTCGCCCCGCGCAATCGGCACGCGAAGATTTTCGTCGACCTCGCCAATGACGTTACCACGGCGGACCTTGGGCTCGCCGTGCGCGAGGGCTTTGATTCTATCGAGCTTGTGAAACGTTACACAACGGCCGGCATGGGAGTCGACCAAGGCAAGACCGGCAACACCAACGTTATTGGATTTATCGCGGCCTTGAAGGGAGAAGGTCCGGCAAGTGTGGGGACCACAACTTTTCGGCCGCCGTTCGCGCCGGTCGAATTCGGTGCCATCGCTGGCACGCGCGGCGGTGCGCGGCTCTATCCATGGCGGCAGACGCCGCTGGCTGACTGGCATGTCGCGAATGGCGCGGTGATGTATGAAGCGGGGCTGCGTTGGCAGCGCCCGGGGTACTATCGGCGCGCTGGCGAAACGTTTCAGCAGGCCGCGCAGCGCGAAGCGCGGACCGTGCGTGACGCTGTCGGCGTCTACGACGGGACGCCTCTCGGTAGGTTCCTGTTCAGGGGTCAAGGCGTGCCTGAATTGCTGGATCTTCTTTACGTCAATGATTTTGCGTCGCTGAAAGCGGGTCGCGGGCGTTATGGGCTGATGCTGACGGAGGATGGTCTCATTCTCGACGACGGCGTTACGTTCCGACTGAACTCTTCAACATGGCTGCTGCATTCATCGACGGGGGCCGCAGAGCGCGTACTCCAGCACATCGAACTGGTGCTCAATGTACATCGGCCGGATCTCGACGCGTCGGTCGTTCCGGTCACAACAGCTTGGGCCAACGCCACACTCTGCGGACCTAAAGCTCGTGATGTGCTCGCAGCACTGCGGCCTGACTTCGATTGTGGGCCAAGCGCGCTGCCATTTATGGCACTGCGCGAAGGCAAGCTCGGCGATATACCGGTGCGCGTATGCCGCGTGAGCTGGACTGGAGAGTTGAGCTTCGAGATCAATACATCGCCGCTGCATGCTGTCGATATGTGGCAGCGGATCATTGTGGCGGGTAAGCCGTTCGGCATCGCGCCGATCGGCTCGGAGGCCAACCACATCCTGCGCATCGAGGCTGGCTACATCTCGACAGGCCATGAGGTCGACGGCACGGCCGATGTTATAGATCTAGGTCTCGGCGCAATGATTTCAAAAAACAAGCGCGACTTCATCGGCAAGCGCAGCATGGACCTCAGGCGGGCGGGCGACCCGGTGCGTCCTGAATTGGTCGGCCTGTTGCCGCTCGATCCGAACGAAAGCGTGCCTGAGGGCGCGCCCGTCACTCCGCTCGGAGCGCAAGCGGATCAAGAGGGATTCGTTTCGGCGTGTGTGCAGAGCCCGGCCCGCGGACGGATTATCTCGCTCGGCCTCTTGCGCAATGGGCGTGCGCGCATGGGCGAGACGGTCCACGCCCGCGTCTATGATCGTATCATCCCGATGCAGGTGGTAGCCCCTGTTTTTCATGATGCGGATCGCAAGCGGGTGAAGTCATGACTGTCGCGCGTTACAATGTCAGCCCTATTGAGATGGTCGCCGAGGCGCGCTTCGAATTGGCAGGTAACAGTGTCGAGGCCGATGCTGTGCTGAACGCTGCCGGGCTTCCCGTTCCGTCATCGGCGAGGGCAATCACGAAGCGGGGTAACGTGCGCGTGGCGTGGGTGGGGCCTCGGCGATGGCTTGTGTCCGCGCCAATGTCGAGCGCCAAAGAAATCGACGCGGCTCTCTCGCGAGCGATCCCTCAGCCCTCATCGTTTATTGCTGCTGATGTAACGGGATCGGTCGTGACGTTTCTACTGCAAGGACGGTCTATCGAGGACGTGCTTGCGCAAGGAATTGCTCATGACCTTTCGCTTGCAAGCTTTCCGGCAGAGGTGATGCTCGCCACGGAAGGCTGGGGTGTCGGACTTTTGCTGGAACGGGACGGTGCGAGTGTGCGTGTGACTGTTGACAACGCGCTCGCGGCCTATGTGAGCAACTGCCTGCGAACGGCTTCCGGGCAAGCCAGTGAAGTGCTCCCCGGCGTTATGCGCGCGCCGCCTCCCGCCATCATCGTCTCGCGTTGATGCCGTCAGGCGGCGAGCTTGCTCGCGACCCAACGCTCGACCAGGAGGCGATAGGCATCTAGTTCCGGTCCTGCGACGGGATGCGCCGTAAGTGCATGGTACACACGATTGAGGCGCGGCCCCGACCGCAGCGTTGTTGGCAGAACCGGGGACAATGCAAAGAGCCACGTCAGCGTTGACACGATTCCGCAATCAGGCAGCGAGACGCTGTCATCGATTGCAAACGGCCCGTTTTCGTCCAGTGCCCACTGCATCAGCGCCAGTTTATCGCTCAGCCGCGCGCAGGTCTCGGCGACGTGGTTTGGATCTCGTTGCGACGGTGTGACTTGGCCAAACAGCGCGCGCACCTGCGGCTCCAGATGCAAGTCGTTCAAGCGCGATACCATGCGGATGCGCGCCTTGCGCTCGGGTGTGCCCTCGACAAGTCGGACGCCTCCGTGGGTCTCATCCAAGTACTCAATGATGGCATCTGACTCGGTCAGAACAAAGCCATTTCCAACAAGTGCAGGTATCGTACCCGGCGGCACCAGTTCCCGATATGCCGAACTGCGGTAAGTGCCTTCATACGGCTCCACCATCGGCACCAGCACGCCCTTCAATGCTAGCGCTAGGCGTACCTTGAAGCTGTAGAGGGAAACGGGCAACTGATACAACTTCATATGGCTTTGCTCGATGTTTTTATGCCTGCCCAATGTCAGAAGATCGTGCCTGAGACGTCTGATAGCGCTTCGCTTTGCAGTGATGTGGACGCGGGCAACGCATCGTCTCAAGGCCAATCTTTCGGATGTGTTCTATGGCACACACTCCATCAGACCATTCCACTTTCGACGTCGAAGTTGCCATGATTGTTTTTCGACTGCGTGGCCCGATCGAGAAAGCGCAAGTTTCCGCAATCGAGATAGGGCAGCTCCTTGCCCATGGCCGATGTCCTAACAGCGCACCAATTTTGCGCGTTCAATGCCAGGGATTGCGAACTCGTCTTTGGGCGCGGCGATCTCGACCGTGGGTAAATTTAACTCAGCCCCGAATCTGAGGCCTGCGCCCTTGTTGGCGGATGGGGAGGGATTCGAACCCCCGGTACCCTTCCGAGCACGCCAGTTTTCAAGACTGGAGCCATAAACCACTCGGCCACCCATCCACGGCCGTCTGCCTAAACCGCCGGCTCGGGAATGACAAGGCAATCGCGAAATAGTCAATCGCGATGTCGTCGTGCTGGCTGACCTGATGCCGGCGCCGACATGTGCGATGTGCGCCGACAAGCGTATGAAACAGCGCATAGAAATGCTCAGTGCATTGAAAAGTAATCAGAAAATTAACTGGCTCTTGCTGTAATGCACCCTCTGTCAAGCGTGAATTCGAAATGCTTGCTGTCCAGTAGATTTAAGACATCGACTTTGTGTATGCGTTGGGGTCGACATGACAAACGGTCTCTTGATCGATGATGAGGGGCAGTGCTGGCCCGAGATTCATCCTGGCTTATCGCGTGCGCTGAAAACCGAGCGGACAGGCGCCTCACTGTCGAGTTTTGCTGTGCGCAACCTCGGCTTCGTCCGCCTGCTACCTCGGCACGCCTCCGTTACCATTCAACTCAACCCGCAAACAGTCGCCGCCGAAGCCGTAACTGGGGCGTACTATTGGTTTGCTGAGGCGAAACTAGAGCGCGCGGTTCTGGAGCCCATTGGCGCCACCGTTCCAGTGCAGATCCTGCCCTCCAAGAGTGAAGTCATCGGTTATCTCGGTGCCTTGATGGATGCGCGCACGCGTCGGCCTGAGTTCATTGCCGTCCGACTCTCGACCAGTAATTCTCAGCTTGGAAGCCGGTTGCGCATCGCCAAGGATATCATGCAGGCGGAGTTGCCGGTTGCTTTGAAAGCAGACTTGCTCGCACGTATGTTCGATGGTCGCATCACCTTGTCGGAATTTGATCCGGCCGAAGACACCTTCAAGGTCATTGAGGTCGGTGACGGCATCCGCCAGATCATGCCCGACGCCAAAAGCCGGTTGCTCGGTCATTCATTTAGCACAGCACTTGGCGGCAGCTATGGCGCTTGGGTCAGTGAGGTCGTCAACTCCGCCGGCCGATCAGGCGAGACGGTCAATGAGGCAGTCGAGGCCGTGGTCCAACTCGGCGGCCAACGACCACGCCGCATCTTTTACGAGCGTTTGCTCGTGCCAAACAGCCCAAACCCGTTGACCCGCAGTGCGTCACGCCCTTGCCAATTGCTCACGGTCACGACGGCTGCCTGAGATTGCGAGGTCGTCGCTTGCAGCACCCGACTGGAAAATGCCAGCAACACGCTCGGCCGGGGTCCAGATGAACTTGCCCTCGAAGGCGATCTTTTTGTCGGCGACAATGCTGAAACTCTCCTTGCAATGGGAGAAGCGATACATCGCAATCACATCGGGATCGCCGAGACGGCCACGGCCACACAGGACCTCATGCTCGAACTCCCATTGGGATAGTGCGTAAGCGCGGGTGAGGAGGCTGAACACAACGCAGAGTTTCGCCTTGCGATAGTCCGGATGCACCCATAGTCCGCCGAGATAAATCACCTTACCGCGGATCTTTTCAGCTTCCGGAACGGCCAGTTTAAGCGAAATCTTTCCCCGCAGACTGTCGGCCTTGTCACCGTAAAAAAACCAGAGATCACCGAGCGCCTCGACCAGCGACTGATCACCTAGGTCGTAGTGGCGGGCTGCGCACGAGACAACCGGCTGGCCGCGGTCGTCGTAGCCGATGAGGCAGGCGGCGCCCTCGTCGGTCAGCCCACTGTCGTAGATGTTGAAGGGTGGGCCAATGATGGGCCATGTCTTTGAGTTGGCCTGATACGTGTCGTTGAGGGTTTTCAAGTCGACTTTGCGCACCGTGATGCCAGCTTGGTTGAGCGATGTTTCAGCCTCGAGAAAGAACCGGCCGAGCACGGCTACGTCGCCGTTGCGAATCACAAGTTCGTCGAAAAAAGTTGGCTGCGGGGATGGGGTTCCCGGATGCGGCAAGGACGGTTGTAACTGCAGCATGAGTAATCCCTGGCAACAAGCGAAGCCAAGCGACCACGCTTAACAGACTGTAAACCTTCGCGGGAACCTATGCCAAGTGCAATTGTGCTCTGGCCGAGCCACAACCTTAAAGTCTCAACGCAAAAAGGGCACCTGACCAAGGCCAGGCGCCCCCCACGCATCGATAGATCGCCGTTCTAAATCAGCTCAATGGACGCCCACGCGGGCACCGTCGGCCGCTTTTTCGGCCTTTTCGGCGAGTGCTGCAGCTTCCTCATCCCAAGTGATGCGGTCTGGCATACGGGTTAGCGCGATGCGCAACACGTCCTCGGCCATCTTCACAGGTATGATATCCAGCTTCTTTTTCACCTCATCGGAGATCTCGGCCAGATCCTTGACGTTGTCCTCGGGGATGATGACGGTCGTAATGCCGGCGCGTAGGGCCGCCAACAACTTCTCCTTGAGGCCACCAATAGGCAGCACGCGACCGCGCAACGTGATCTCACCGGTCATCGCGACATCCTTGCGGACCGGAATGCCCGTCAGGATCGACACGATCGCGGTCACCATGGCAACGCCTGCCGAAGGACCATCCTTTGGCGTTGCGCCTTCCGGCACGTGCACGTGGATGTCTTTCTTGTCGAACGCGGGCGGTGGGATGCCAAAGTCGATCGAACGTGAGCGCACGTAGGCATTCGCTGCCGTGATCGATTCCTTCATCACATCGCGCAAGTTGCCCGTCACCGACATGCGGCCTTTGCCTGGCATCAACACGCCTTCGATGGTCAAGATCTCGCCGCCGACTTCCGTCCAAGCGAGGCCGGTGACAACGCCAACCTGATCCTCCAGTTCAGCTTCGCCATAGCGGTACTTCGGAACGCCGAGGAAATCCTCGATGTTGGCCGTCGTGACGGTCACGGACTTCGTCTTACCGGCCATGATGCTCGTGACGGCCTTGCGGGCGAGCTTTGAGACTTCCCGCTCGAGTGAGCGCACGCCAGCTTCCCGCGTGTAGCGGCGGATGAGCTCGCGCAGTGCTGCGTCTTCCACAATCCACTCGTCCGTGGAGAGGCTGTGGTCCTCGCGCGTGCCAGGGATCAAGTGGCGCTTGGCGATCTCCAGTTTTTCTTCTTCCGTATATCCGGCGAGGCGGATGATTTCCATCCGGTCGAGAAGGGCTGGCGGGATGTTGAGCGTGTTGGCCGTGGTCACGAACATAACGGCCGACAGATCGTAATCGACCTCAAGATAATGGTCGTTGAACGTCGAGTTCTGCTCGGGATCGAGCACTTCGAGCAGAGCCGCAGCCGGATCGCCGCGGAAATCCTGCCCCATCTTGTCGATTTCATCGAGCAGGAAGAGCGGATTGGCTTTCTTTGCCTTCTTCATGGACTGGATGACCTTGCCGGGCATCGAGCCAATGTAGGTGCGGCGATGGCCACGGATCTCCGCTTCGTCGCGCACGCCCCCGAGGCTCATGCGAACGAACTCGCGGCCGGTCGCGTTGGCAATCGATTTGCCGAGTGAGGTTTTGCCGACCCCGGGCGGACCGACGAGACACAGAATCGGGCCCTTGAGTTTCTGCGTGCGCGATTGCACGGCGAGATACTCGATGATGCGCTCTTTGACCTTGTCGAGGCCGTAATGCTCCCGATCGAGGGTTTCCTGGGCCTCAGGGATATCCTTCTTGGTCTTGCCTTTAACGCCCCAGGGGATGTTCAGCAGCCAGTCCAAATAGTTGCGCACGACGGTCGCTTCGGCCGACATGGGGCTCATCTGGCGCAGCTTTTTGAGCTCCGCCTGCGCCTTGTCCTTGGCTTCCTTCGACAGCTTGGTGTTCTCAATCTTCTCTTCGAACTCCGCGATGTCGTCGCGTTCTTCGCCGTCGCCAAGTTCTTTCTGAATGGCCTTCATCTGCTCATTCAAATAGTACTCGCGCTGTGTCTTTTCCATCTGGCGCTTGACGCGCGAGCGGATCTTCTTTTCGACCTGCAACACGGAGATCTCGCTCTCCATGAGCGTATAGACCTTCTCAAGGCGTTCTGAGATCGTGGTTGTTTCGAGGATCTCCTGCTTTTCGGAGATCTTGATGGCGAGATGTGAGGCGATGGTGTCCGCCAATTTCGAGTGGTCTTCGATCTGGCTGACGGAGCCGAGAACTTCAGGCGAAATCTTCTTGTTCAGCTTCACGTAGCCTTCGAACTGGGCAACGGCCGAACGACCGAGCGCTTCAATCTCTTCCTTCGGGCCGGTTTGTTCGGCGATCCGCGTGACCTCTGCCTCGAAATATTCGCTGCGTGCCGTGAAGCTTTTGATCTTGGCGCGCTGAGCACCTTCAACCAGCACCTTCACGGTGCCGTCTGGCAATTTCAGCAGTTGCAGCACGGACGCCAGCGTCCCGACCTCAAAGATAGCTTCTTTGGCCGGATCGTCGTCGCCGGCGTTCTTCTGGGCAACCAGCAGAATCTGCTTGTCCGCCCGCATCACTTCTTCCAGCGCGTTGATCGATTTCTCTCGACCCACAAAAAGTGGCACGATCATATGAGGAAACACCACGATGTCGCGCAGCGGGAGCACCGGAAAGGTGTCGCGTGCGGCCCGGGTCGGTTTTTCGTCGCTCATGTCTGTCTCCTGTGGCGCCGGCCGCCACAATGAACGCAGTCTATGGCCAATCCATGCCCGAACGCCAGTTGTCCACAAGAGGCCCAACTGTCGCTTTGGTCGAACGATCCAGTCCCGTAAACAGCTACCCTTGCGGGCACATGCCTTGCGAGTGGATCGCCCTCTGCGCGTTCCAACCAAATGGTGATTGGTGGCGGGCCTTCAAGCAGGTTCAAGGAACATCCCTTACCAAACCTGTGGGCAGTGCTGATAGGGCACAGGTGCACATGGGGGTAGCCGCTGCCTGGGCCAGCGTCCTGGGCCAGCGTTAAGGTCTCGCTGGCACAAGCTTCGCGTGCAGAGCACCCGCGCTCGGCCGACCAGTGGGGGAACCGCCTGCTTGCTCGATGCTGACGCCGAAGGTGGCGTTCTGGAGTTGCGCGGGGTCGTAGGCGGCAACAGACTTACGTTGCAGGGGCGACGAGCCGTCATCGAGAACGCCGAGCGAACGTGGCGGGCCGATCTGTTCCGATGTGACCCAAAGCTGGTAGGTCTTGCCCTGGAGTTTGTCGGCCCCAACGGGGCGGATCGTGAGTTCGCGGGTTTTGAGGTCGATGGTCAGCATAAACTGCGGCAACTCATCGTTCTTGACGAATGCAGCGACGAAGCTCTGTGGTTGTTGCGGCAAGATTTGGTCGCGGAACACCGAGAACAGCGCAAGAGAGGCCGCCAGCGCCGAAGCAGCAATAGCAACTCGACGCCAACGGGCCACGCGAGCCTGCAGCTGGATGACGTTGGAGAGATTCACACCAGTGGACGGTGGCACACCAGCGGTTACAGGCGCCGGGGCCGACTGCGCGATTCTGGCAGCCCCAATTTGTGCAGCAATGCGTCCATACAGCTGCGCTGGCGGAGCCACCGGTACAACCGTTTCTGCGAGACCCGCCAACCGGCGCTCCCAATCCGCAACGGCCTGATCAAGCGTCGGCTCCCGCAAACGGCGAACCTCCACAGCTTGGCGCTCAGTCGCGTCGAGGGTGCCGAGGACGTACTCGCCGGCCAGAGCATCATTGTCATCACGTTCGGTCATGACCCCAGGCAGTCCTTGAGGCTCTTGAGGCTGCGGTGCAGCCAGGTTTTTACGGTTGCGACCGGATGGCCGAACCGTTCACTCAACGCTTCTCGCGACAAACCCTCCAGATACGCCAGTTTCACCATGTCTCGCTTCATCGGGTCGAGCCCATCCAGGCAGCGTATCAGTCGTGCGTAATCGTCGTTCAATTCAACCCAGTCAGAGGCGAGCCGCTGGGTGTCTGCAACGTTCATAGCTTCCGGCGCGTCATCGATGCGAACATGTGAACCCTTGCGGATTTCGTCCAAGGCCCGGTTGCGCGCAATCGTCACCATCCATGTGATGGGGGACGCGCGCGTAGCATCAAAGTCACCAGCCCGTTGCCAGATCTTGACGTAAACTTCTTGCACGACCTCGTCCGTGATATCGCGTCGTTGAAGGATACGCAGCACGACCCCATAAAGTTTCGCCGACGTTGCCTCGTACACGCGTCCAAACGCAGCATTGTCGCCCTTTGCAACCAGAGCGAGGTCCTCGATCAGCTTATGTTGCGGCTGCGTCATGTCCCCCCGGTGCCGGCCCAATGTTAGCTGCGCGATTCTGGTCTCACGTCGCGTGTCCGGTGTGGGCGGTTGGTAGCTGCCTCAATGCGGCCTGTCGAGTTGAAGGATACGCGGCCGGTGCCGAAAAGTTTCACGATACCTCGACCAAGCGCCAAGACAACACCCCGGAGATTGCTCTCCAGGGTGTGCGTGCCTCAGCCTAAATCATCGCGAGTGCGGCCGATTACTCCGCCGCTTCTTCGCTGCGGCGGCGGCGGCGTTGACCGCCGTCGTTGCCCGCCGGCGCGCCTGGGAGCGACTTATCACCCACGCCCGCAGACTTGATCTTGGCGATATCGTCGTCGCGCTTCTGGGCGATCTTGCGGATCGCGCGCAGGTGTCCGCCGGTGCCAGCCGGAATGAGGCGGCCGACGATGACGTTTTCCTTGAGACCTTCCAGCGTGTCGGACTTGCCATTGACGGCCGCTTCCGTGAGCACGCGGGTGGTTTCCTGGAACGACGCCGCCGAGATGAACGACCGCGTCTGTAGCGAAGCTTTCGAGATGCCGAGCAATACGGGTTTCCAAGTCGCCGGACGTTTGCCCGCCTTCTCAAACCCAGCGTTGATCTCCATCAACTCGATCTTGTCGATGTGCTCGCCCTTCAGAAGGTCAGTATCGCCCATATCATCGATTTCGACCTTCTGGAGCATCATGCGGACGATCACTTCGATATGCTTATCGTTGATCGTCACACCTTGCAGGCGATAGACGTCCTGGATCTCGTTGATGAGATAGTTCGCCAGTTCTTCTACGCCTTTGATGGCGAGGATGTCGTGTGGTGCCGGGTTGCCGTCGATGATGTAGTCACCTTTTTCGACACGGTCGCCATGCTGCACGGCAAGGCTCTTGCCGCGCGGTACGAAGAACTCGAGCACTTCCGCATCCGGATTGTCCGGGCGGATCGCGACCTTGGACTTGTTCTTGTAATCTTTGCCGAACTCGATCGTGCCAGCGATCTCGGCCAAGATGGCGTGGTCTTTCGGCTTGCGGGCTTCGAACAGTTCAGCGACGCGTGGCAGACCGCCGGTGATGTCGC
>JANNXS010000093.1:0-3568 GCA_031409695.1 Hyphomicrobiaceae bacterium | reverse complement strand
ACGACAAAGACACGCAGCTCGGCCGTGGCGAACCGCTGTCAGATACGGCGAAGGTGCTGTCGCGCTATGCCGACGCGATGATGCTGCGCGTCAACAAGCACACGACGCTGACCGGTCTTGCGGAGCATTCGAGCATTCCTGTGATCAACGGCTTGTCCGACGTCTCGCATCCCTGCCAGATCGTGGCCGACCTCATGACGTTTGAAGAGCGCCGCGGGCCAATCAAAGGCGCAACGATCGCCTGGACCGGCGATGGCAACAACGTTGCGGCCTCCTGGGTGCACGCGGCCGCACGGCTGGATTTCACGCTGCGCCTCGCTTGCCCGCCGCAACTGAACCCGCCGAAAGCATTGATGGATTGGGCCAAGGCCGCTGGCGGCAAAGTTGTATTGACGGACGACGCGCGCGACGCCGTCACAGGCGCCGACTGCGTCGTGACCGACACCTGGGTGTCCATGGGTGACACCGACGTGCCCCGCCGCAAGCAGCTTCTTGGGCCCTACGCGGTCGATGATCAGTTGATGAAATCCGCCAAGAAAGACGCCATCTTCATGCATTGCCTGCCCGCCTATCGCGGGCATGAGGTGTCTGAAAGCGTCATCGACGGCAAGCAGTCCGTGGTGTGGGATGAAGCTGAAAACCGCCTGCACGGACAGAAGGCTATTCTCGCGTGGTGCCTCGGCGTTGATTGAGAGATGGGCGTGAATTGACGCGCGCCGTCGTTTACACCTCTTGTGGCTCGCCCGTACCGGCAAGCCGCGCCAGCGTCTCTTCGCGCCATGCAGCGAACCGCTTCTCAGCAATGGCCGCGCGCATGGCCTGCATCAACTCCTGATAAAAGTGGGTATTGGCCCAACTCATCAACATCGCGCCGAGATACTCGCCCGAGCGGATGAGATGGTGGATGTAGGCCCTCGAATAATCGCGGCACGCCGGACATGACGATTGCGGATCAAGAGGGCGCATATCCTCGGCATGCTTGGCGTTCTTGATGTTGACCTTACCGGACCACGTGTAGGCCGTCCCATGTCGACCGGAGCGCGTCGGCAGCACGCAATCGAACATGTCAACGCCACGCGCGACGCTCTCAATTAGATCCTGCGGGGTGCCAACGCCCATCAGGTAGCGCGGCTTGGTCGTTGGCAGGAACGGCAGCGTTTCCTCAAGCACGCGCAACATCGTCTCCTGCCCCTCTCCAACCGCGAGGCCGCCAATCGAGTACCCCGGCAGATCCATAGCGGCGAGTTCCTCCGCGGACCGCCGCCGCAACGCCGGCTCAGTGCCGCCCTGGACGATGCCGAACATGGCCATGCCAGGCCGGCTTTGCGCCTGAAACGCCCGCCACGACCGTTCGGCCCATCGAAGCGAAAGCGTCATGGCCTCCTCCATGCGCTTGAAGTCGGCCGGCAGTTCAATGCACTCATCGAGCTGCATCTGAATATCCGAGCCGAGCAGGCACTGGATCTCGATCGAGCGCTCGGGCGTGAGCACATGCTTGGAACCGTCAAGGTGCGACTGAAACGTCGCGCCGTTCTCGGTCATCTTGCGGATGGTTGAGAGGCTCATGACTTGAAAGCCGCCGCTGTCGGTCAGGATCGGCTTGTCCCAGCGCATAAAAGTGTGCAGCCCGCCGAGCCGCGCGATGCGCTCGGCGCCAGGCCGCAACATCAGGTGATAGGTGTTGCCGAGCAAGATGTCCGCGCCCGCCGCGGCCACCTGGTCAAGATATAGCGCTTTCACGGTTGCAGCGGTGCCAACCGGCATAAACGCAGGGGTGCGGATCACGCCACGCGGCGTGCCGACTTCGCCGACACGCGCGGTGCCGTCGGTGCCGTGGAGTGTGAAGGTGAAGCTGCGGTTGGACATAGTGCGAGCGGTATCAGACGGCGCCCGCCCTGCCCATCGCGGCTCTTCGCCGCCAGCGTCAGCGCCGCTGGTGCAGCCGACATGCGCGGGAGATGCGACCGCGTATTGACCGTATTTAGCATATCGGCGAAAACGCGCTGCGTCAGGGACGGCCCATCGGCGCTGGTTTCAAGGAATTCCACGCGATGGCCTTGCCCACTTGCCGAACGCTTTTGGCGACGTCGTGTCTGGTCTGGGTGTTCGCGGCCGACGCCGTTGCGGCCGTTGACGCGGACAGGTTCCGGTTAGCACTTGAAGCCCAACTCGCGGCCTTTGGCAGCAAAATCGAGTTGGGATCGGTTGCCGGACGCGGAGAGGACATCATCATCACCGACGTCCGTGTGTCGAGCGAAAAAGGCCCGGCCACCACATTCCCGTCAGTGCGTCTTGAAAACGTCCAAGCCGTCCGCGGCGGCTTCAACGTCGGACGCGTCGCGGTTCCAACCAACACATTCCCGTCGCCCGATGGCACCGTCGAATTCGGTGGCTTGACGGTAACCAACATCACGGTGCCAGAACAAACCGCCCCGCGCGACGTTTTCTTCTATTGGCTCGGCGTCGATGTGAGCCCGATGCGCTTCCTGAATGCAGCCGGCCAGGATATCGCCAAAGTCAGCCGCATCAAGATGACCGGTACGCCCATCAGCACGGAGCGGGACAACACGTTCGCCGTCGAGCCGTTCGACGTTTTCATCGACACCACGCTGGCCCCAAAGACCGGCACAGACCCGGGCGCGGACCAGGGCGCCGTCGAGACGCTGCAGGCGCTGGGCCTGACCCGCCTCAACATGCGCATCGCCTCTCGCGGCGCATGGCGCATGTCCGACGGGCGCCTCACGATGGACACCACATTTCAACTGCGCGATGCCGGTACATTGGGCCTGAAATTGGGCGTTAAGGGGTACACGCTCGATGTCATGCACGCATTAAATGAGGCCTCGAAAGTGGCCGCCGCAGCGACCGATAAGACCATCGCTGGGCAGGAAAGTGGGGGGCGGGGAAAGAAGGACATCGACGGCAAGACGGCGATGGCATTCATCGGCATTGCCCAACAGCTTAGCCTCAGCAACGTCAGCTTTCGCTTTGACGACGCGTCGCTGACTGGCCGACTATTAGACTTTACGTCGCGCAAGAACGGTGTGCCTCGGAAGGACCTCGTGAACCAGATCAAGGGGATGGTGCCGGTCCTGGCGATGCAGACGAATGACCCCACGTTCGCAACCAGTGCGGCCAATGCCGTGTCAGCGTTTCTCGACAACCCGAAATCGATTGAAATTCGCGCCGAACCGCCGACGCCTGTGTCCTTCATGCAGCTGTTCGCAATCGGCGCCGCCGCACCGCAAGCGTTAATCAAGCAATTGAACGTCACGATCATCGCCAACAAACCGTAAGCTGCGATCGCGTTGTGATCGCTCGCCTGGCCCGCCGCTACACCCGGCGCGCCGGCACCTTCCCCAGCGCCGCCAGTATTCGCTCCGGCGTGAACGGCTGGGCAAACACCTTAGCGTCGAACGGACGCAGCGCGTCGTTGATGGCGTTCATGATGGCGGCCGGCGCACCCGCTGTGCCAGCTTCACCCGCCCCCTTGGCACCAAGCAGGCTTTCCTTGGTCGGTGTCTCGACGTGGCCGACGTGGATGTCGGGCATTTCGGCGGCCATCGGC
>JANNXS010000092.1:0-5394 GCA_031409695.1 Hyphomicrobiaceae bacterium | reverse complement strand
CCGTTGGGCAGCCGCTTTCACTGCAAGTGGAGCTGGAACTCGAACGCGACCGGCCAGAGTTGTTGCCCGCATGCAACGTTGGATCGCCCGCTCGGATCACGTCCAGGAGGCCGGGTACGTGACGGGGCGCGGCGACCTCATGCTGGTTCTGACGTCGGCCTCAATCGATGCCTTCGATACGTTCATGGAGGGCATGCTCGCAGACAACCGCAACATTCGTAAGTTCACGACCAGTGTGGTCCTCAAAACGCTCAAACGCAGTTTGGCAGTCGCGTTGAAAAATGAGACATGACGTCCGTCGTCGAGAGCACGTTCCGATTCTTCTGAACTGCAAGCGCGCTTTAAGCGCTTGCTTGGTCGCATTTTCTTCGACGAACCGGAAAGCCACTTCGTCAAAAATGCTCTAAGCGTTACGCTCGACCACCGCCGCGAAAAACCCATCCATGCCAACCATCGTCGGATCGGGGCCGAGTGCCAGATGCGGCAGAGTGCGCAGCATGCGGCGGCGGTTGATCAGGTCTGCGGGGATACCGGCATCCGGCGCGATCGGTACCACGCGCACGGGTGCTCCTGCCCCCATCACGGCGTCGATGACGCCGTGTCCCTCCTCAGGCTCAAGCGAGCAGGTCGCATAGACGAGACGACCGCCGGGTCTGAGCAGCGTGATGGCGGCCGTAAGCATGTCGTGCTGGCGCGCGGCGAGGCGCGGGATCTCGCTCTCCAGTTTGGTGTGCAGCAGATCCGGATGGCGACGGATGGTGCCCGTGGCGCTGCAGGGCGCATCCAGCAGCACAGCATCGAAGGTGCCGCCGTGATCGGTTGCGAAAGCCGCGATGTCGGCTGTGATGATCTCGGTCGTGAAGCCGAGGCGGGTCATGTTGTCTTTGAGGCGAAGATTGCGTTTGGGCGAGGCATCGACCGAGACGACGGTCGCCCCGCGTGCAGCCAGTTGGGCAGACTTGCCCCCCGGTGCCGCGCACAAGTCCGCCACGCGTTTGCCGGCGACATCGCCGAGCAGGCGCACGGGCAATGCGGCCGCTGCGTCCTGCACCCACCACCCGCCGTCGGCGAATCCGGGCAGGTCTTCGATACGGCCGGCTTCGCGCACGCGCACTGTGCCGGTTGGGAGCGCAACGGCTGTAAGCTTTTCGGCCCAGCCGTCGGCATCGCTTTTGACGCTGATGTCGAGGGGCGCTTCCGTCAGGCTGGCGGCCCCGATCGCGCGCGCCGTGGCGTCGCCATAGGTCGAGGTCCAACGCGCGAAAAGCCACGGCGGGATGTCGTGCGTCACGGTGTCGAGCGCGGCCAGAATTGGTTTGCCCTCGGCGGCAACCCGGCGAAGCACGGCGTTGGCAAGGCCGTCATAGCGGCGCGCGGTGTGGTCGATGCGACAGATATCGACGGCTTGGCTGATGGCTGCGTGCGGCGGCGTGTTAAGGTGCAAAAGTTGTGCGGCAGCCGTTGCCAGAATGAAACGCGTGCGGCCGGCTTCTTGCGGCAACGGCTTATCCAGAAAGCCGCTCACCAGCACATTCAGCGAGCCAAGATGGCGCAACGTGGTTGTTGCGATCAAGCGCGCAAAACCCCGGTCGCGGCCAGCCAACTGCTCCAACACAAGTTTGGCGACGCCCTCATTGAAGGCTTCATCGAGCGTGCGGCCATGGGTGACGACACGATCGACGGTGTAGATGGCAAGGCGGCGCGCGGCGAGCCCTGCGGCTGTAGGGTCCGTTATGTTCACGAGATGGGTCTATCTGCGCCTCGGCGCCGTTCGGGGAAAAGGGCATTGTTCAGGCCCGGATCTGGTCCACGCCCTGGTTCTCGCCCTGGCGCCCACCACGGGCTTTGCCCCACTCCTAGGCCCGCGCCGCGCTGCGCTGCGATTTCAGCCGCGACCTGCTCGAGTGCCGCGATGCGGTTTTCGATGCGTGGGTGACTCGCAAAGAGGCTGTCGCCACCGCGACCCGCAAGTGGATTGACGATGAACATATGGGCGCTCGACCGATGCGCTTCGGCTGTAGGGTTGCGGATTTTTCGAGAAGCCTCGTGGATTTTGACCAGCGCCGAGACCAGCCAATCGGGCCGTTCGGTTAACAGCGCGCCCATGCGATCGGCCTGATACTCGCGTGAACGACTGATGCCGAGCTGAACGAGGGTCGCCGCAAATGGCGCAACGAGCGCCGCAAAAATGAACCCGAGCCAGCCAAAGCGGCTGCCGGCACCTCGGCCAAACAACACACCGAATTGTAAGAACTGCGCAACCATGGACAGTGCGCCACCGAGCGACGCTGCAGCCGTCATGGTTAACGTGTCGCGGTTTTTAATATGTGCGAGTTCATGGGCGATGACGCCGGCCACCTCCTGCTTGGTCAGCATTTCGAGCAAGCCGGTCGATACGGCGACGGTGCTGTTGTCGGGGTTGCGGCCGGTGGCAAATGCATTTGGCTGCGGGTTCTGCATGACCGCGACTTTCGGCATCGGCAGGTCGGCGCGGCCGGCAAGTGCTGCAACGATGCCATACAACTCGCCGCCAGTGTTGGAATCCACAACCTGCGCGCCATGCATGCGCAATACGAGCGTGTCCGATTTGAACAGACTGAACAGGTTCATGGCGAGCGCGACGACAAATGCAATCACAAGCCCGCCCACGCCGCCTAGCACATAGCCAACGGTCGTAAACAGCAAGGTCATAACACCCAGCAACAGGGCCGTGCGCGTGTAGTTCAAGGGCATGGCAAATCTCCCCCCCATAAGTAGGCCTGGAGGCGGCGCGAATCCAGGGGGGGCCGTTTCACGATACGCGACATTGGAACTTGGTTGAGGCCCTGGGATGGTCGGCCAAGCTGATTGCGCAGAAAATTGGCCTGCGACTCCACTGGGGGACGGCGGAAAGTACCAGAGACCACGGGCAAGGCTGACGGCCCACGCCGAAAAAACACTGGATTTGGCGGCCGCTTGCTTCCAGAAGCCACGTCATGACCGACGAATCGTACATGTCCCAATCCGCCGAAGGCCGCCAAGTGGCGCGTCGGCGCACGTTTGCCATCATTTCGCACCCCGATGCCGGCAAAACCACGTTGACCGAGAAGCTGCTGATGTTCGGCGGCGCCATTCAGTTGGCCGGCCAGGTGAAGGCCAAGGCGGATAAGCGCTCGACGCGGTCTGACTGGATGGCCATCGAAAAGGCGCGCGGCATCTCGGTCGCAACGTCAGTCATGACGTTTGAATACGGCGACGCGGTTTTTAATCTGCTCGATACGCCCGGCCACGAAGACTTTTCCGACCACACCTATCGCACACTGACGGCCGTCGACTCAGCCATCATGGTCATCGACGCGGCCCGCGGTATCGAGGCGCGCACGCGCAAACTGTTTGAAATCTGCCGCTTGCGGGACATACCCATCATCACTTTCATCAACAAAATGGACCGCGACAGCCGCGAACCCTTCGAGCTGCTGGATGAAATTGAGAAGACGCTGGCGCTGGATACGGCGCCGATGGTCTGGCCCGTCGGTCGCGGCCGCGAGTTTGTCGGCACCTATGACCTGACCACACCGCGCATCCGGCGCATCGACAAGGACGACGAAGGCACGGTTTTGTCGGGTCCTGGCGACCCCCAAATCGTCGAAGGTCTGAGCGAGAACCTGACGCAGCGATGGATCGACGATATCGAACTGGTGCAGGGCGCCTGCAACCGCTTTGATCGCACCGCGTTTCGAGAGGGCACGCTCACGCCCGTTTTCTTTGGCAGCGCCTTGCGCAACTTCGGTGTTCGCGACCTGCTGGACGCCTTGATTGCCTATGCGCCACCGCCGGCCAGCCATACGACGGCATCGCGGGAAGTGCAGGCGACGGATAGCGGTTTGACCGGCCTGATCTTCAAGATCCAGGCAAACATGGATCCAAATCACCGCGATCGCATTGCGTTTATGCGCGTTTGCTCGGGCAAGCTGCGCCGCGGCATGAAGGTCAAGATCGTGCGCACCGGGCGCACGGTCGCGCTGTCGTCGCCGATGTTTTTCTTCGCCCAGGACCGCTCGCTGGCCGAGGAAGCCTTTGCCGGCGACATCGTCGGCATCCCGAACAAGGGCCTGCTGCGCATCGGCGACACCGTCACCGAGGGCGAAGACCTGCGCTTCACGGGCATCCCGAGTTTCGCGCCGGAGCACCTACGCTGCGTGCGCCTGGACGATGCCATCCGCACCAAGAAGCTGCGTGAGGCCTTGTCTGAAATGGCCGAGGAGGGCGTGGTGCAACTGTTCACGCCGCTGGATGGGTCACAGCAGATCGTCGGCGTCATCGGTGCACTGCAACTTGATGTGCTCGCCGACCGTCTGACGCACGAATACAGCCTGCCGATCATTTTCGATCCCGCGCCCTGCGGCACCCTGCGCTGGATCGGCGGCGATAAGGCTGCAATCGACAGTTTCGTGTCAAAGAACAAGCGCGTGGTCGCAACCGATCCCGACGGCAACTACGTGTTCCTAGCCGACAGCGAATTCGACCTGCGCTGGACCGCCGACAAAAACCCGGACATCAAGTTTCTGGATATCATGGCGACGTGAGGGGTTGGGCATGCACGCAGACCCAATCCTTGCGCGCGCAACGTGTCGGCTTTGCAGAGTCAGCATGATCATCACCCGTGGAGGGGCGATCGGACCAACACTGCCGCTCGACATCGGACAGCGGACATCCGACAGCAGCCCGCCCATGAGTGACCTAAGCCGACGCGGGCTTTCTCGTGCGTCGCGCAGAAGCTGGAACGCGAGTGGCATCTCCGGCCGACGCCTCAAGCCTGCTTATTTCCTCAGCGAACGCCTGACGCGCCTGCGCGGCCTCGTCGTCGGGAAGCCAGCGGGTCATCTGCGGCAGCACGGTCTTCCAGAACGCGACTTCTTTTGCCGTCCACGGCATGTCCTTGGCGATTTGTGCCTTATCAAGCACCTTCTTGATCTCGGCGCGCACTTTCTCCAGCGAAGGCGCATACGTCTGGCGCGCCGGAGGGCCAAGCAGATCGCTCTGCGTGCCGAAGAGGTCGGGCTGGCTGTTGCGTGACATGAAGGTCCACGAGGCAATTTCGATTCACGTGGCTAGTGTGCCTCATCTCGCCCGCAAAAGCATGAATGCGCTTTAGTTTTCCTCAGTTTCCTGCCACCCATTCCTGGGCCGTCATCGTCGCACCGAGCGCGCCTGCGGCGATCAGGTGCTCGTTGTCGATCAGCGTCGCTGAGAGAATGTCTTCCAGCGATTGGCCTTGCGCGCCTTCGAGCGCAACGAGCCGGCCGAGCACGTGCAACAAGTCGAGCAAATCGCTGGTGTATTCGGCGAGCCAATGGTCGGGCTGGATTTCGGACAGCGGCGAGGGCGGGCGGCGATCGCCGATGATCGGGCGGC
>JANNXS010000091.1:0-22890 GCA_031409695.1 Hyphomicrobiaceae bacterium | reverse complement strand
CCTATCGCCACGAGATCGAGGCCGATATCAAACCGTTTGAGGGGCTTCTGCTGGGATTGTTCTTCACGGCGATTGGCATGTCGCTCGATCTGAAGATGTTGTTCGCGTCCCCGCTTCGGATCGCCGCCCTGGTCGTGATGTTCGTCGCGGTCAAAGCCATCGTTCTCTATGCCGTCGGCCGCGTTTCTGGGCTTGCAGCGCGCCCGGCCCGACGCCTTGCGGGGTCACTCTCCCAAGGTGGAGAGTTCGCCTTTGTGCTGTTTGGAGCGGGTGCCGCCGCCAGTGTCTTGACGGCTGAGCAGGCAGCACTCGGCGTTGTGCTGGTCACGCTGTCGATGATGGCGACACCCGCCGTGCTGTATCTGGAGCGGCAGCTGTTTAAGCCGGAGGCCGCGACGCAGCCGGTCTATGACGCCCTGCCCGAGAGCGACCAACATGTGATCATCGCAGGCCTTGGCCGCTTCGGGCAGATCGTGTCACGCGTGCTGCGCGCCCGCAAAATCCCGATTACTGCCCTCGATATCGACAGCGAGCACATCGAGAGCGTGCGCAAATTCGGCGTGTCGATTTATTTCGGCGATGCGCGGCGGCTCGAAATTCTCGAGGCGGCGCAGACGGGCAAGGCGAAAGCCTTCGTGCTCGCCATCGACGACGTCGAGGCCTCGCTGCGCACGGCTGAACTGGTGCGCCAACACTTCCCGCACGTGCCGGTCTACGCGCGCGCCCGCAACCGCAATCACGTGCACCGGCTGATGGACCTTGGCGTTGTCGTCACGCGGCGCGAGACGTTTGCCTCAGCCTTGGAGCTGACCCAAGACGTGCTCAGAGGTTTAGGCTTCACCGACGCGGAGGCGACGCGGTCCGTTCGGACGTTCCGGGCCCAGGATGAAAAGCGTCTGATCGAAGGTTACGCCCACTACAACGATGAGGAAAAGTTGCGCGTGACAGCGCTTGCAACCGCCGAAGAGCTAGAGCGCCAGTTTGCCGCCGACGCAGCCGACCTCGCCGTCGCCGAAGGCGCGGCGCTGCCAGCACCCAAGCGGGCTGCCGTGCGCGAGGCAGCGGAGTAGGGTCACCCAACGCAGAGCATTCTCAGGCCGCGTCGGCCTCGAGCACGTGCCCTGTCAGGGCGCGGCCTCGGCCGGCTGCGAGAAACAATGCGAGGGCAGCGATATCGGCTTCGCTTGCGAGGCCTGCGCCGGCCATTCCGCGAGCCATCATGCCCGTCTCAGGGGCGACAGCGTTCACGCGAATGCCATCGCCGGCCCACGTGCGAGCGTCTTCCCGGGTCATGGCGGTGAGCGTCGCTTTGGCCGCCGCCGCAAAGGCACGCTCGCGGACGTCCGCGCTACGCGGCAGGGTCGCCACATGCAGGATCAGCCCATCCGTCTGCAGCAAACGCATGCGGTTGGCGGCCACCCGGGCGATCAAGCACGGTGCCATCAGCACGTCTGAGATGCGCGCCTCGACGGCATCAAGGTCGCCGTCGGTGACCGCGCCGAGACTGAGCGGCACAACATTCACAACCACATCTAACCCATTGTAAACAGCAACCGCACGGCGTGCGAAGGCGACGACTTCGTCCGTGCCGCTCAGTGGACATTCGATCAAGGTCAATTCAGCGGCAGTCGGGGCCAGCATTTCGCCAAGCGCTGCTGCCGCAAAAGGGTCGGCGTCAATTTGCACGACGAGACGCGCGCCATGTTCGGCAAAGGCTCGCGCGATATCCATGCCCTCAGCATGCGTTACGCCGGTTACCAGCACACGACGGCCCTGCAACTCCGGGTATGTCGCGCCGATGAAGCGATCGAACGGCTGCTCAGTGGACGACATCAGCATGGGCAAACTCCGGACGGACCATCGGGTTCGACGGTCCGCATGTATGCGGTCCCATGTCGTCCCGATTCGACTAACAGGAGGTAAAGAGCGCCCCGATTCGGGCGGCCACTGGGCACACGTGTGGCGGCGTCGGCCTATATTTGTTCTCATCGCCCCTGCAGCAACTTGACGGCCGCCGCCAACGCCGAGAGACGCCCAGTAAGAACATCATCCGTGATCTGAGACATAACATCGAGTTTTGTTGCACGGGCGATTTCGGCCGCCGCCGCACGCGCGATCAAGAGCCGTGCCCGACGTCTGCGGCGTTCGACGACGGGGATTTGCAAGCGGGTCGCGCCAAGTGTCGCAAGCGTTGCCGCCAGAACGTCAATGCCCGCGCCCGTTGTTGCGATCGTCTTGAGCACAGGCACGTCGGCGCTGGCACCGGCCCGCAACGAAAGGGCTGAGCGCAACTGCTGCAGCGTTTCGTCGGCGCCCGGGCGGTCGGCCTGATTGATCACCAAAACGTCGGCGATTTCGAGCAGACCTGATTTCATCGCCTGGATGCCATCGCCGAGGCCGGGTGCTGCAAGCACGACGCGAACGTCTGCGACTTCGGCCACGTCGATTTCGCTTTGTCCTGTGCCGACGGTTTCAAGCACGATGACGTCCTTGCCGGCACCATCGAAGCCATCGATGATCCGCACAGCGGCCGGCGATAGTCCGCCGAGTGCCCCGCCACTCGCCAGTGAGCGCATAAACACGCGCTCGTCGGAGAGGCTGACGCCCATGCGCACCCGATCACCGAGGATGGCGCCGCCAGATACCGGGCTCGACGGGTCGACGGCGATAATGCCGACGCTTTGGCCGGCCTCGGTCAACCGTTGCACATAGGCATCGACGAGCGTTGATTTACCAGCGCCCGGCGGTCCGGTAAAACCGATCACCAGGGCATGGCCGAAATACGGTGTCAGCGCTGCAATGAGCGCCGGCATGGTTGGTCCGGCGCACTCAAGTTCAGTGACAATCCGGCTGGTTGCAAGCCGTTCGCAAGCGCGCGCACGGCGGACGAGATCGGCTGCGGTTTCGTGCGGGTTTGGCATGGCGCGCTGATAGGGGAGGCAGGCGGCCGAGGCAATCGAGATCAGGGGTGACCGGGGCGCCACCGGAGCCGAATT
Source organism: Hyphomicrobiaceae bacterium (assembly GCA_031409695.1). Taxonomy (GTDB): domain Bacteria; phylum Pseudomonadota; class Alphaproteobacteria; order Rhizobiales; family Hyphomicrobiaceae; genus JABFRJ01. The sequence goes on along the minus strand of JANNXS010000091.1, from coordinate 19,894 downwards.
GGCTGTGCAGGGCCAGGTTAGGTCGGATCAGGGCGGTTGGCCGCATAAAAGCATCACCCGCGCGATCATGCCTTTCGCCCGACGATGCCCTTCGTTTTGAGTGTCTCCATTTCACTTGGGGAGAAGCCGAATTCCGTGAGCACCTGGTCCGTGTCGACGCCCGCAGCTGTCGCCTCACGGCCCATGTGCGGCGTTGACCGGCTGAAGCGCGGGGCGGGTGCGGGCTGGGTAACGCCATTGCGTGTGACGAACGACTGCCGTGCGGCCATATGCGGGTGCTTGGGGGCTTCGTCGAGCGACATCACGGGGGCAACGCAGGCGTCCGAGCCGTCGAACACGACGTCCCACTGGTCGCGCGTTTTGGCCTTGATCGCGCAGCCGATTGCGGCTCGCAATTCCGGCCAGCGCTTCGTGTCGAACTGCTTTGGCAGGTCGGCTGCGTCAAGGCCGAGCTTCTGGATCAACTCGGCGTAAAACTTCGTTTCAATGGCGCCGACCGCGAGCCACTTGCCATCTTTGGTTTCGTAGACCTCGTACCAGGGCGCGCCGGTGTCGAGGATGTTAACGCCGCGCTCATCGGCCCAGCGGCCCGCGGAGCGCATGCCAAACACCATGCCCATCAGGTAGGCGGCGCCGTCGACCATGGCCGCATCCACCACCTGGCCCTTGCCTGAGGTTTTTGCCTCAAGCAGTGCTGCGACGACGCCAAACGCCAGAAACATGCCCCCGCCACCGAAGTCACCGACGACATTGACCGGCGGGGTTGGTGCCTGTCCCTTGCGGCCGAAGGCGTGCAACACGCCCGCGAGCGCGATGTAGTCAATGTCGTGGCCGGCGCGGTCGGCCCAGGGGCCGTCCTGGCCAAACCCAGTCATGCGACCGATGACAAGTTTTGGGTTTGCCTGCCAGAGCACGTCGGGTCCGATGCCTAGCCGCTCTATGACGCCGGGACGGAAACCTTCGATGAGCGCATCGGCTTTGGCACACAACTTGATAACCACGTCTCGCCCAGCGGGCGCCTTCATATCGACGGCGATGGTTTGACGGCCCCGGCCAAGCACATCGAACTTCGGTTCGCGGCCGGGAATACCAAGGTTGCTGTCCTCGCGCCGATCAACGCGCACGACCTTGGCACCCATGTCGGCGAGCAGCATGCCGGCGAATGGCGCAGGGCCAATTCCCGCAAGCTCGATGACCGTAATTCCAGTCAGAGGTCCCATCGTCGTAAACTTTCCCTTGATGCCCGTGCCCGTTCGGCGCGGAACGTGCTGAAGCGGCACGTCTTCGTGGTGAACGCGAGCGCTAGCGCTAAGCTCTCATCAAGCCTCACATGGTTGCATGCAAGGTAACAAGAGGCCGCAAAAAAAGCTCAAGTTCAGCGTGAAAAAACTCAATATTATATCAGGTGGTCGCCGGGGGGCTGTCTTCGCGCAATCTTTCGCGCGTCGCGTGATGGGCTGGGTTAATGCGGCAGTGTCGGCCAAAACCGAACACTCGAAGTTAGCGCCTAACACCCGCGCCGCTGCGGCGCGGTTACGCATCGAAGGGGCGATTGAGCGTCTCAAGGACGCTCAGTGGGAAGTGCGCGAAAGTGAAGCGCGATATCGCGATCTTCTCGAGGCGCAGCAGGACGTGATCTTTCGCCGCGACATCGCGGGACAACTGACCTTCGCCAACGATGCCTTTCGGCGCACGTTTGTGCCGCGCTCCAGTGATCCTCTCGGCCAAGGGTTTTTACCACGTATGCTTGCAGGCGAGTTGCCGCCGCCGCTCGCCATCAGCCAACTTCGCCATCAACGCTTTTCGATCGAGGTCGAAACGATGGCAGGTCCGCGCTGGTTCGATATCGAGGAACATCGCGCCGGTCATGAGAGCCAATGCGTCGGCCGCGACATCACGGAGCAACGCCGCCAGCAAGCCGAACTGGCCACCGCGCGTGACGAAGCTGAACAGGCAAATCGCGCCAAATCACGCTTCCTAGCCGCCATGAGCCACGAAATTCGCACGCCCATGAACGGCATCATGGGCATGACCGGGTTGCTCAAAGACACCGAGACAACAGCCGAGCAGAAGACCTATCTGACAGCCGTCGAGCGTTCCGCCCGCACGCTCATGTCGCTGATCGACGAGATCCTCGATTTCTCAAAGATCGAGGCGGGTCGACTGGATCTCGATGAGAGTGCGTTTTCGGTTGAGGACAGCGTGCAGTCGGTTGTCGAACTGCTGCACCCGCGCGCCCGCGAAAAAGGCATCACTTTGGCCTGGGCGATAGATCCAGACGTGCCACGGCTTGGGCTCGGCGATGAAGCGCGCCTGCGCCAGATCGTGACCAATTTGGTCGGCAATGCGGTCAAGTTCACGGATCGTGGCGGCGTGCTCGTGACGGTCAGTATTGATGACACGCGCCGGCCAAACACGGACGCACGTTCGCCAAACACAGATGGGCGACTGCCATTTGTCATCATTGTCACGGATACCGGCCCGGGCATTTCGCCGGAAGCGTTCAAATCGCTGTTCGGCGAATTTGAACGCGGTGATGAAACCACGCGCCGCCAGCATGGCGGCACCGGTCTTGGCCTCGCCATCTCGCGCCGACTTGCGCGCGCCATGGGCGGAGATGTCACGGCGACGTCGGTGCCAGGACGCGGCTCTGAATTTCGCGCTGTCGTGCACCTCAAGTGCTGCCCGCGCCGCCGCCCTGCGGAGCCCACCCCCAGCCATCAGCATATTCTTTTGGCCCTCGACGATGGCTTTGAGCGCACAGCTTTAAGGCTTTCGCTCGAGGGTGCGCATGTTCCGGTGGCTGAATGTGTGGCCGCGGAGGTTGATCCGGTCATTCGGATCGCGGCCGAGGTTGAAGCGCCGTTTACAATTGCAATTCTCGATGGTGCGCGGCCTCTTGAAGAGATTTCGGCGCTCGCGAACGCTGTCCGCGTTGCCGCATCCAACGATGTGCGAGCCAGCATCTACATTATTCTGGACAGTGCGCCGCGCGGGGGCTTTGGCCCCTATGCGCGGGCTGGTTTCGACGATTACCTCGTGCGCCCCGTGCGGCCGTCGTCCATCCTTGATCGTGTGACGTCGGTTGGCCCCTACCGCCGTCCACCCGTTGAGCCGGCACTGCCAACGCTTGCAACGACCGCCGCGGCCGCAGTGTCACCGCTGGTCAAGCGAGGGGTGCGTGTGCTCCTGGTCGAGGACAATGACATCAACGCGCTACTTGCGCGGCGGATGCTGGAAAAAGCTGGCTGCGTCATCATGCACGCCAAGGATGGCCAGAAGGGCCTCGATGCAGTGGCGGCGAGTGTCACAGGTGAGATCCAGCCGATCGATCTCGTTCTGATGGACGTGCACATGCCCGTGCTTGATGGCCTTGAAGCGGCCCGCCGCATGAAACTGTTGAACATCGCGCCCGGCCGCCGCCTGCCCCCGATTATTGCCCTGACAGCCAACGCCTTCGCCGAAGACCGCCAACGCTGCCTCGACGCCGGCATGGACGGCTACCTCGCCAAGCCCTTCGAGAAGGACCAACTTGAGCAGGTCTTGGCAAGGTTTGTCCGGCGCGGAGACCTCGCGGCGTGAACGCCCCAATCCCCAACGATGTTTCAAGTGCCCCATTTTCCGCTTCCCCTTTATACTGCCGCACAGTAGGGGAGCGCTTTAATGACAAAGCGCACAGACATCTCCTCGATCCTCATCATCGGAGCGGGGCCGATCGTGATCGGCCAAGCCTGCGAATTTGATTATTCGGGCACCCAAGCCATCAAGGCCCTGAAGGCCGAGGGCTATCGCATCGTGCTGGTGAATTCGAACCCGGCGACGATCATGACCGACCCGGATCTGGCGGATGCAACCTACATCGAGCCGATCACGCCCGAGATCGTGGCCAAAATCATCGCGCGCGAACGCAACGAGCGCCCAAACGACAAGCTTGTCTGCCTGCCGACCATGGGCGGACAAACCGCGCTCAATACGGCCTTAGCGTTGGCCAAGGACGGGACGCTGGCGAAGTACGATGTTGAATTGATTGGCGCCAACGCCGACGCCATCGACAAAGCGGAAGACCGCAAACGCTTCCGCGAGGCCATGGATAAAATTGGCCTCGAAAGCCCGCGCTCGTTCATTGCCGCTTCCCCTGAGATCTTCGACGCCACTGGGCGCGGCATTGGCTATGATCGGACGGCTGGCTTCATCGAGGCGATGAAGGCGCTGGATAGCATCGGCTTGCCGGCCATCATTCGCCCCGCTTTCACACTCGGGGGCACCGGCGGCGGCGTCGCATACAACCGCCAGGAATTCGAGTTCATCGTGCGCTCGGGCATTGATGCCTCACCGGTCGGCCAGATCCTGATCGATGAGAGCCTGCTCGGCTGGAAAGAGTTCGAGATGGAGGTTGTGCGCGACAAAGCGGACAACGCCATCATCGTTTGCTCCATCGAGAATATCGATCCGATGGGTGTCCACACCGGTGATAGTATCACAGTCGCCCCGGCCCTGACGCTGACCGACAAAGAATACCAGCGTATGCGCAACGCCTCGCTTGCGGTGTTGCGCGAAATTGGCGTCGAGACCGGCGGGTCGAACGTCCAATTCGCCGTGAATCCAGCTGATGGGCGCATGGTGGTCATTGAGATGAACCCGCGCGTCTCGCGCTCGTCTGCGCTGGCGTCAAAGGCAACAGGCTTTCCGATTGCCAAAGTCGCCGCCAAACTCGCTGTCGGCTACACCTTGGATGAGATCGAGAACGATATCACGGGCGGTGCGACACCTGCTTCGTTTGAACCGTCCATTGACTACGTGGTGGTGAAAATCCCGCGCTTTGCTTTTGAAAAATTTCCCGGGGCCGACACAACTTTGACGACGGCCATGAAATCCGTTGGCGAAGTGATGGCCATTGGTCGCACGTTCAACGAGAGCCTGCAAAAGGCGCTGCGCGGCCTTGAAACCGGATTGAGCGGGTTTGATGACGTTGCGCTCGACGGCCTTGGTCAGGGTGACGACAAGAACATCATTCGGCAGGCGCTCGCGACACCGACACCGGATCGGCTGTTGAAGGTGGCGCAAGCCATGCGCATGGGCCTGCCGCACGAGGAGATCCACGCCTACTGCAAGATTGACCCATGGTTCCTCGCGCGGATGCAGGAAATCATAGATATGGAAGCGCGCGTGATCGCGCACGGGTTGCCAAAGTCTGCGGGCCAGTTGCGTGCATTGAAGGCCATGGGCTTCTCGGACCCGCGGCTTGCCAAGCTGGCCAAGACGACAGCCGCCGCGGTCATGGCACAGCGCCACGCGCTTGGCGTGCGACCTGTCTATAAGCGCATCGACACCTGCGCCGCCGAGTTCGCGTCACCAACGGCATACATGTATTCGACCTATGAGCGGCCACTTTCCGTCGCTGGCGGCCGGCTCCCCGCAGGGGTGTCGCCCGCGACCAAGCAAGACGTCGCTGGCGGCCGGCTCCCCGCAGGGGTGTCGCCCGCGACCATCCAGAGTGACGAATCCCGCCCGACCGACAAGCAAAAGATCATCATCCTTGGCGGCGGGCCGAACCGCATCGGGCAAGGCATCGAGTTCGACTATTGCTGTTGCCATGCCTGTTTCTCGCTGACCGCTGCGGGCTACGAGACCATCATGGTCAATTGCAACCCAGAGACCGTCTCGACCGATTATGACACTTCCGACCGCCTTTATTTCGAGCCGCTGACGGCTGAGGACGTGTTGGAAATCATCAAGACCGAGCAGAGCAACGGCACACTTAAGGGTGTGATCGTGCAGTTCGGCGGCCAAACACCGTTGAAGCTTGCCCGTGCACTTGAAGCCGCCGGTGTGCCGATCCTCGGAACCTCACCCGACGCCATTGACTTGGCTGAGGACCGTGATCGCTTCAAAGCGCTCATCGACACGCTCGGCATGAAACAGCCGGAAAGCGGTATCGCCAAAGCACCGAGCGAAGCCCGCGCGATAGCTGATGAAATCGGCTACCCCGTGGTGATCCGCCCGTCCTATGTGCTCGGCGGCCGCGGCATGGAAATCGTCTCAGACGGCGGCGAAGTAGACCGTTATGTTGCCCGTCTGCTCAACACATTGGCTGGCCCATCCGAATTGGCCGTGTCCGAAAAAAGTCCGCTGCTGATCGACCGATACTTGACCGGCGCGACCGAAGTCGATGTCGATTGTGTCTCTGACGGCCACGACGTTTACGTTGCGGGCGTCATGGAACATATCGAAGAGGCGGGCATCCATTCGGGCGATAGCGCCTGTTCGCTCCCAACCCACAGCCTCGACGCCTCGGTGGTCCTGCGCCTAGAAAAACAGGCAAAAGACCTCGCCAAGGCGCTCAACGTCGTCGGCTTGATGAACGTACAATTTGCGGTCAAGGATCGCGAAATCTATGTGCTTGAGGTCAACCCGCGTGCCTCCCGCACGGTGCCTTTCGTGGCCAAGGTGATCGGCACGCCGCTCGCGGGCATCGCATCGCGTATTATGGCCGGCGAAAGCTTGGCGTCGTTCAATCTGAAGCCGCAGAAACTTAAGCACATCGCCGTCAAGGAGGCTGTGTTCCCGTTCAGCCGTTTCCAAGGCGTTGACCCGATCCTCGGCCCCGAGATGAAGTCGACAGGCGAGGTGATGGGCATCGACACGGACTTCGCCATGGCGTTTGCCAAGAGCCAGCTCGGGGCGGGCACGGTCCTGCCGCTGAAGGGCACAGTGTTTGTCTCGCTGCGCGAAACTGACAAAAACGATATCCTCGGCGCCGCCCGCGATTTGGCCGATATGGGTTTTAAGTTGGTCGGCACGCGTGGCACCAAACGCCATTTCGAGGCGCACGGCATCCCCTGCGAGCACGTCAACAAGGTGCTAGAGGGCCGCCCGCACATCGTCGACATGATGAAAAACGGCGACGTGCAACTCGTGTTCAACACAACCGAAGGCGCTAAAGCGTTGCAAGATTCCAAGGATATCCGCCGGACGGCCTTGATGAACCGCATCCCCTATTATACCACCTTGGCTGGCGCGCTGGCGGCGACGAAGGCGATCCACGCCCTTCGGTCCGGCAGTCTGCAGGTGGCACCTCTGCAAAGCTATCTTCGCTAGAGCATTTTCCGACATAGCGACTTCCCGGTTCGTCGTAGAAAATGCGACCAATCAGAGACATAGACCACATTCCGATTCGCAAGGATCGGAATGTGGTCTAGAGCGGTTAAGTGCAGGGGCGACTGATTTGGGTAATCGCTCGATGCTCACGCTGTTCGCCTGCTTACAGGTAGGACCTGTATTGGCTCAGCCTGCGGACCGTCCGCGGACGTGGACTGAGGAGAAATGCTACCGTTATAGCCGCCTCTGGCAACAAATAATCCAAAACCCCAGGTCTGACCTCAGCGCAACATTCGCCATGGGCCACCAGCGCTTCATCGACCGCGGCTGCACGGATCCGCGCGACTTTTGCCCGGTTTCCCCCAACGACTTCGTGGCAGCCAACCAATTGACAATCGGCGCCATGGGGGCCGGGATGGCCAGCACGTTCTTACCATTTGCATGCCGATGACGTACAGCGACCAATCCATGTGCAGAAGGCTTCGAGGTCTTGCAACCGGAGCAAGTCTTGCCCTGGCCCTTGCGGGAGTTGGCGCTCATGCCGACAGTCCTGCGCCGCCAGCCGCGCCAGTCCAGGATGTCGTTGAGTTACATCGCCAATTGGTGATGGCGGACAGGCGGGAATCTGCGGCTTTCGAGAAGCAAACCGAACTGCGAGGCGTTCGCGTGCTTGGGTTCGTCGGAGCGGTGGATGCCGTTCTCGGCGGCAAATCGGTCATTTGGCTGAGTGCGAGTGCCGAGGGCGAGTTGATCGCCAAGTTGCTGATCGATGTTCCCGCAAAGTCGTGGCTGGCACCACCGATCGGCGGCCGTATCACCGTTGCTTGCCGCGCGGTTTATCGCTCGTATGCGCTCGTGCTTGGGCTATGCGAGGCGCCGTAGCAGCAACGCCAGGTGCTTTTCTGCAATCAAAAATTGCATTTTGAATGATGCCACGGGATATCTGCCGGACGGCCTTGATGAACCGTATGCCATATTATAACACTTTGATCGGCGCGCTGGCGGCGACGGAGGCTATTCGGGCTCTCAGTCACGGCAGTCTGCAGGGCCGTCGCCCCGCTATGCAGGGGGCAATTTTACTCATTAGTCCGTGGCGGCTGAACCGGAGACATAGAATAGAACCAAGTGTGCCACAGCTGCACGCAAGACGTTCGGCGCACTTCCAAAACATCCAAACCTGGGTGAAACTCACAAGCGATGGCGCTGGCGGTCCCGCTCGCGGCATCTCATTGACGTTGGAGACTGGCATGGAAAAGGTCCCGATGACCGTCGAAGGGTTCAACACGCTCTCAGCGGAGTTGCAACGCCTGAAGTCTGAAGAACGCCCGCGCATCATTGCGCAAATCTCGGAGGCGCGCGCCCATGGCGACCTCTCTGAGAACGCGGAATATCATGCAGCCAAAGAGGCGCAGGGTATGAATGAGGCGCGTGTGAACGACCTTGAAGGCAAGCTCGGCCGTGCAGACGTGATCGACACTTCAAAGATGTCCGGCACGACAATCAAGTTTGGTGCGACCGTGACGCTGGCAGACGAGGATTCAGGCGAGACGGTCAAATACAAGATCGTTGGCGACGGCGAATCTAATGTCAAAGAGGGCAAGATCTCGCTGGCAAGCCCGATCGCTCGCGCCATGATTGGCAAGACCAAGGGCGAGACCGTCGAAGTTACGACCCCACGCGGTTCGAAGAGCTACGAGGTCAAAAAAGTCGAGTGGAAGTAAACCACAGGTTACGCATGGGCGCGGCCAAAAAGCGGCTTGACGTGGTGCCTGAGCCGATGACGGTCGAGGAGTTCCTCGACTGGCCGGGTGACGTCAATGGCACCAAATATGATTTGGTCGACGGCTTCCCGCGCGCTCATGCGGCACCGAGTGATGAACACGGGACGATTCAGTCTCGCGTCGCCACACTGATAACACTGCATCTCGATAAGACCCGCCCTGAGTGTCGGGTTGTCGTCGGCTCCGGTGTGCGTCCGCTGTTCCGCGCCAAATGGAACTTCCGCCAGCCAGACATCAGCGTGACCTGCAAACCGAACGTCAAAGGCGCACGCTACATCCCTGAGCCCTCAGTCATCGTTGAGGTGTTGTCGCCATCCAACAGGGCCGAGACGTGGGACAACATCCGCAATTTTATGACGTTACCGAGCGTGCGCGAAATCGCGATCATTCACTCGACACGGGTGTTCGCTGAATTGTTGGTGCGCAGCGACGCAGGCGAGTGGCCGACCGATCCAGCGCCCCTCATGGCAGACGACATACTCCGCCTTCATAGCCTCGATTTTGAAGCGCCTGTCACGGCGTTCTATCGTGGTACCTACCTCGTCGCCTGATGCAGGGCTGATGCGAGGCTGACCCGAGGCTCGACGCCACCTGACAACTGCCCTATAGAGACAACGTACCGAGGGGTGCCGGTGGTAATCGGCTGAGAGTGGCACATATCCCGTGCCTCATCCTTTGAACCTGATCCGGGTTATGCCGGCGAAGGGACGGACACGCTGACCGCTTACTCTCGCGGCCGATACAAGCGCAGACCGCTCTCATCGCCGCGACCCATCCGACGTGCACATGCTCCGGAGGCGCCGCCATGAACAAGATCGTCCGTCCCAAGGACTTCAAGCTGCCGACCATCACCACCGGCCCAATCACCGGTTCAGCCAAGATCTATGACGCGCCGGTGGCCCACCCTGATGTCAAAGTGCCGTTCCGCCAGATCACGCTGCAGCCATCCGCCAACGAGCCACCACTGCGCGTCTACGACAGCTCCGGCCCCTTCACCGACAGCACTGCCGCCATCAATGTTGACAAGGGTCTCGCCCGCCACCGCACCGCTTGGGTGCTCGAGCGTGGCGGCGTTGAAGCGTACGCGGGGCGTGACGTGAAGCCGGAGGACAACGGCAACGTTTCAGGCTCGGCGGCGGCGCGCGCATTCGCGATTTCCAATCAGCCGCTGCGCGGGTTGCCCGGCAAACCCATCACGCAATATGAATTCGCCCGTGCCGGCATCATCACCAAAGAGATGATCTACGTCGCGCACCGGGAAAACCTTGGCCGCAAAGAAGCCCTCACCCAGGCCAAAGACAAACTTGCCGACGGCGAGAGTTTTGGCGCGAGTCTGCCGGAGCACATCACGCCGGAATTCGTGCGCAACGAAATTGCCCGCGGCCGCGCCATCATCCCCTGCAACATCAACCACGCCGAGTTGGAGCCGATGATCATCGGCCGCAACTTTCTTGTGAAGATCAACGCCAACATCGGTAACTCCGCGGTTTCCTCATCGGTCGAGGAAGAGGTCGACAAGATGGTGTGGTCGATCCGTTGGGGCGCTGACACGGTGATGGATCTCTCGACGGGTCGTAACATCCACACCACGCGTGAATGGATCCTGCGCAACTCGCCCGTGCCCATTGGCACGGTGCCGATCTATCAGGCGCTGGAAAAGTGCGGCGGAGACCCGGTCAAGCTGACCTGGGAAATGTATCGTGATACGTTGATTGAGCAGTGCGAGCAGGGCGTGGACTACTTTACGATCCACGCCGGTGTGCGCTTGGCCTACGTGCCGCTGACGGCAACACGCGTCACCGGCATCGTCTCGCGCGGCGGCTCGATCATGGCCAAGTGGTGCTTGGCCCACCACAAAGAGAGCTTCCTCTACGAGCACTTCGACGAGATCTGCGACATTATGCGGGCCTACGACGTGTCGTTCTCGCTCGGCGACGGCCTGCGTCCCGGCTCCATCGCCGACGCCAACGACCGCGCGCAATTCGCTGAATTGGAAACGCTGGGTGAGCTGACACACCGCGCCTGGGCCAAGGGCTGCCAGGTGATGATCGAGGGCCCCGGCCACGTGCCTATGCACAAGATCAAGATCAACATGGACAAGCAGCTCAAGGAGTGTGGCGAAGCCCCGTTCTACACGCTCGGGCCGCTCACAACGGATATTGCGCCCGGTTATGATCACATCACGTCCGGCATTGGCGCTGCCATGATCGGCTGGTTCGGCTGTGCCATGCTTTGCTACGTGACGCCGAAGGAGCACCTCGGCCTGCCCAACCGTGACGACGTCAAGTATGGTGTCATCACGTACAAGATCGCGGCGCATGCCGCCGATCTCGCCAAGGGCCATCCGGGCGCACAACTGCGCGATGACGCGATCAGTCGCGCCCGCTTTGATTTCCGCTGGGAGGACCAGTTCAACCTCGGCCTCGACCCCGACACGGCGCGGAGCATGCACGACGAGACGCTGCCGAAGGACGCCCACAAGGTCGCGCACTTCTGTTCCATGTGCGGCCCGAAGTTCTGCTCCATGAAGATCACGCAGGACGTGCGCGACTACGCGGCCAAGCAAAATGAGAAAGCCGATGGCATGCAGGCCCTGTCCCGCGAAGCGGGCATGCAAGCCATGAGTGAGAAATTCAAGGATATGGGCGGGCAGGTGTACGTCGACGCTGACAGGGTCGCCGCTGACAAAGTCGGGGCTGTGAAGACCCCGGCACACATGCCCGGCGAAGCCGGCAGCTCGATTGCGGCGGTAAAGGCGAGCAACAAGGCGCTCGGCTAGCCATGAACGACGTCGTCGAAAAACTGCACCAGGTTGGCTTCGCCGTCTACGACGCGGCTCGGCCCCACCCGGACATTGGCGCACTCGTGGCGGCCGAAGACTGGGCGCGCTTTGCGGCCAGTTGGAATGGCATGCCCCGTGACGAGTACATGGCCGATGGTGGCAAGTACCGCCGCCGCCGCTTTCAGGTCTACAGTTTGACGGGCGACACCATGACCCTCGTGTCGGGGCAACCGCACTACCAGACCAGCGCCGACAACCACCTCAATGGGGGCATTGAGCGCTGGTTCGAGGACATTCCAAGCGCTGTCGCGACCGGCACGACAATGACGGAAATACTGAAAATCTGCCAAGAGACGTTTTCTCATATGTCACCCGCCGTGGATGGCTGGCATGTGGAGGTGCATCAGTTTCGCATTGAAGCCGTCGATGGTGCCGCGGGTAATCCTACTCCGGAGGGCATGCATCGCGACGGTGTGGACTATGTCCTGGTGCTGATGGTTGCACGCCACAACATAGCCAGCGGCACGACGACCATGGCGGACGCGAACAAGCAGCCGGTGGGATCCTTCACGTTGACCAAACCTGGCGACTGCGTGCTGCTCGATGATCATCGCGTCTATCACGGCGTCACGCCGATCATCCCGGCCAACCCGTCAGAACCCGCCCATCGCGACGTGCTGGTCGTCACGTTCAGCAATGCCGCAACACGCGGTCGGCGGTGAGGGCCAAGCGTGCAATCCCTGCGTCCCAAAGACCTTACAAACCGTTGCGCAAACCTACGCGCCTCAGCGCCGCGCATCCAGTGCCTAACCAACACCGTCGCGCAGGCGATCACGGCAAATTGCCTGCACGCGCTCGGCGCCCGCGCGTCGATGGCAACGCACGCCGACGAGATCGTCGCTATGACAGCATCGGCACAGGCTGTGGTGATCAATCTCGGCACCATCGACGCTGCGCGTCTCGACGGCATCGAGCGGTTGCTCGCAAGCAGCGCGCTGGACGGCAAACCGGTCGTGCTGGATCCGGTGTTCGTGCAGCATTCGCCGGTGCGTATGGCCGCGGCGCTGCGCCTCGCGCGGCGGCCGGGGATTGTTATCAAGGGCAATAGCGCGGAGATCGCGGCGCTGCGCACGGCGTTCGGTGGGGCTGGGTTGGCCACCTGTACGCTCATCACGACCGGCGCGGTTGATCGCGTGGAGGCCAATGGCCGCTTGTGTGCTGAAATCGGCTCTGGCCATCCGTTCATGGCGCAAGTCACAGGGCTTGGTTGTGCGCTAGGCGCGGCGATCGCGGCCTTCGCAAGCGTCAGCAACAGTCCCGTCGAAGCGGCAGCAACGGCGCTCGATGTGTTTGGCCTTGCGGGTGAGCGGGCAGCCGCCGAGAGCCGCGGGCCGGGCTCTTTTGCCGTCCACTTCATCGACCATCTTGCGGCCATCGATGTGAAGGATAGGGCGCTATGAACCATCGTTTTGCAGGCATCTACGCCATCCTCGACACGCAGGTGTTGCGCGGCCGCGATCCAGGTGCGCTGGCAGCGTCGGCCGCCCGTGGTGGGGCTGCGACGATGCAGTTGCGCGCCAAGGAGATGGGGACGCGCGCCTTCGTTGACCTCGCGCGACGCGTGCACGCGGGGCTCGCGGGCACAGGCTGCCCGTTGCTGATCAATGACCGTATCGACGTGGCTTTGGCGATCGGCGCTGAGGGCGTGCACATCGGCCGCGAGGACATGGAGCCGACCACGGCGCGGCGTCTGCTCGGTCCGGGCAAGATCATTGGTGTCACGCTCAAGAACACGGACGATCTCACGACGTTGGCGCTGGGCGTGGACTACGGCTGCATCGGTGGCGTCTACCCCACCCGGCATAAGGCAAACCCTGATGCACCTGTCGGGCTCGACGGTTTCGCCGTCCTGCGTCGTGCGGCCGCGGCCAAAGCCCCGGGGACGCTTGTTGGAGCCATTGCCGGGATTACAGTCGAAAACGCGGGCGCGCTGCACGTGGCCGGCGCAGATTTCCTCGCCGTCGTCGGCGCCATCTTTGATGCTGACGATGTCGAGGCCGCAACGCGCGAACTTGCGCGCGCCTTTTCGGCGGGAGGGGTGGCATGACACCACGCGCGGCGTTGACAATCGCAGGCTCAGACTCCGGCGGCGGCGCTGGTATCCAGGCCGATTTGAAGACGTTTGCGGCCTTTGGTGTGTTTGGCACAACTGCCATCACGGCACTGACGGCGCAGAACACCGTCGGTGTGCAGGGTATCCACCCGATACCTGCGACCTTCGTCAGTGCGCAGATCGAGAGTGTGTGCGGCGACATCGGGATCCGCGCGATCAAGATAGGCATGCTGGCTTCAGCCGATATCATCACAGCCGTTGCAGCGGCGCTTGAGACGCGACCGACCATCCCCGTAGTGCTCGACCCCGTCATGGTTGCGACCTCGGGTGATCCGCTCATTTCAACCGATGCCGTTGATGCGCTTGTGCGACGCCTGTTGCCGTTGGCGCGCTGCGTGACACCAAATCTACACGAGGCGGCGTTGCTGTCCGGCATGTCCATGGCCCGGAATGAAGATGAGATGGCGGCCCAGGGGCGTGCGATCCTGGCGCGCGGCGCTTCGACGGTGCTCGTCAAAGGTGGGCATGGCGACACGGGCAAGAGCGTTGATATCCTCGTCTCGGATTCTGGCATTGTGCGCTTCACAGCGGCGCGCATAGACAGTCGCAACACGCATGGCACTGGCTGCAGTTTGTCGGCAGCCATCGCGGCGGGCCTCGCGCTCGGTCATGATCTCGAAGCATCCGTGCGCGTCGCGAAAATCTGGCTCACCGGGGCCATCGGCGCCGCGCGCGACCAACGCATCGGGCACGGCCATGGACCGGTCCATCACTTCCACGACGTTGCGCTACCGCCGAGGTCCCCATGACGAACGCTCCAACGCGACGCGGTCTGCTTGGTGTTCTCGGCGCCGGCTCAATTGCCCTCCCGTCCTTAGCCATGCCGTCCTTGGCTCGTGCAGCCGGCAATGAACGTCGTTGGCGCTGCGTCACCTCCTGGTCGCGCAACATGGCGGGCCCCGGCGTTTCTGCACGACGTTTGGCTGACACCATCACCACGATGAGCAATGGCGAGCTCAAGATCGACGTGTTCGCGGCAGGTGAGCTTGTGCCAGCGTTGCAGGTGTTTGATGCGGTGTCGGCTGGAACCGTCGAACTCGGTCATACGGCCGCGGTCTTCTGGGGCGGCAAAATGCCGGCGGCGCCACTGTTCACGACGGCACCATTCGGGCTTTCGCCGGACGCACATATGGGGTGGCTTGCAGCCGGTGGTCAGGCGCTCTGGGACGAGCTCTATGCGCCTCATGGCGTCCGTGCGTTCGTCGCGGGCAACACGGGCCCCTCGTCTGCCGGATGGTTCCGCAAGCCGATCACCTCGTCAGCCGACTTCAAAGGCTTGCGCATCCGCGCGACGGGCATTGGGGGCGCGGTTTATACAGCACTTGGCGCGACAGCGCTGGTCATCCCGCCCGGCGATACCTATGCAGCCTTCGAGCGTGGCGTTATCGATGCCGTTGAATTGCTGGCACCGGCCAACGATCTGCCAGCGGGCCTCGATCGCATCGCGAAACATCTCGTGTTTCCGGGCTTCAACAAACCGAACGGTCCGAGTGAGTTGCTACTCAACCAGCGTGTTTGGGCGGCGCTACCACGACATCTCCAGGTCATCATTGAGACGGCTTGCAGGGCTGAGCATGACCTCGCGCTTGCAGAGACGATCGCCGCCAACAGCGCAGCCCTCGCTCAACTGGCGACGTCGGTCAGCGTGACGATTCAATGGCTCGATGCGGAAGCGCTGGCGGCTGCGCGCGAGGCCGCGGCCCGTACGCTGGCGCGTATCGCTGGCACGAGCCCGCTCGCTTTACAGATTGTTGAGCATCTCGCAGCCTACCAGCGCACAACCGAGACATGGCAGCGCGTCACGTCGCACGGCCGCACCGTGCTTGCGCGCGTCTAATACCAACGGTCATAGTTATTGACCGATGGTATCCGCGCGCGGGGTTGGTGGGGCGGCCGCGCGCAAGACACGAACCGAATTACCAACGGTCAATCTTTTTGGCCGTTGGTATGAGGTGCGGTCGCTGAAAGCTCTCTGGTCGTGGCGACCCCGCCGGGGTATCTGCGCGTCGGACGGCACTTCAGGTCACGACAGGATCAGATATGACCGCGGACAGTATGCTTGACGACACGCCGACGTGGGCGTCAGCGACAGGCCGCCACAAATGGCTCTGGCTGGCGCTCGGCGTCACGGGTTTTGTTTCCGTGCTGTTTTGGTTGTTTCCAGGGCTTGATACGGCGGCGGCGCGGGCGTTCCACACGCCGTCGACTGGTTTTGTCGGAGAGCAGTATTCGGGCCTGGTAGCGTTGATGAAGCTTGGGCGCGCGTCGGGTTGGGTGGTGGGCGCGGTGATGTTGGGGGTCGTGCTCCTGCGGTTGTTCCGCCCAGCCTCGCTGTCACACCAGATCTGGCGGCGCTGGTGGGTGACGCTGCTCGCCATGATCCTTGGCCCCGGCCTGCTGGTCAACGGCATCCTCAAGGCTTACATGGGACGCCCACGGCCGCATCAGACGACGCTGTTTGGTGGCACTGCCGAATTTATGCCGGTGTGGACCTATTCGACGGGATGCAAAGCCAACTGTTCGTTTGTTGCTGGCGAGGCCTCGTTCGGCTTCTTCCTGATTGTGTTTGCGTTTTGGTTCACAGGACGAAACCGCTTGGTCGCGCTTGCTGCTATTGGCGTTTTTGGTTTCGTGATGTCACTCAACCGGATGGCGTTCGGCGCACACTTCCTGTCCGATGTGCTGCTCGCTTGGTCGCTGACAGCGGTGGTGATCCTGCTCGTTGATCGGTATCTCCCGCCGCGGCTTGTCGAGATGTGATGGGTTCGCCGATATGCTGACGCCAAACATACTGCCATCAGGCGAAGACGCGATCATCCAGGAGTTCCTGGCGCCGCTCGCGGCGGCGACGCCAGGTGCCTATGGTCTGCGCGATGATTGCGCCTCGTTGACGCCCCCGCCTGGGATGGATCTTGTGCTCAAGACCGATCCCGTGCGGGCAGGGGTTCACTTTTTTCCCGACGACGAGCCGGCCGATATTGCCTGGAAGGCGCTGGCGGTAAATGTATCGGACCTTACGGCAAAAGGTGCGCGTCCCCTCGTTTACATGCTTGGCCTGTCGTTTCCGGACTATCCGCAACGCGCTTGGTTGCATGGTTTCGCCAATGGCCTGAGTGCTGCTCAAGCCGCGTTTGGCTGCACATTGACCGGGGGCGACACGGATCGTGCGCCGGGACCAATCAGCATCGCTGTCACACTCATTGGCACAGTCCCTAAAGGCCAGATGGTGACGCGTCTCGGCGCTCGTGCGGGCGATGGTCTTTACGTCACTGGCACCATTGGTAGCGCTGCATTGGGCCTGGCTCTTCGCGGTGGTATGGCTCCCGCAAGGTGGTGCGTGTCTGAAGCTGAGCGGGTCGCGCTGGTCGGGCGGTATCTGCGGCCGGAACCGCGGCTCGCCCTAGCGGATGCGGTCCGTCGTTTTGCCAGCGCTGCCATGGATCTGTCCGACGGTCTCGTCAAAGATGCCGAGCGGCTGTGTCGTGCAAGTGGGGTCGCTGGCACGTTACATCTTCGAGATGTGCCGCTCGGCCCAACTGCACAACGGCTGGTGGCCGACGAGGCATCACTGTTGGTGCGCCTTGTGACAGCCGGCGACGACTATGAAATCTTGTGCGCTGTTTCGACAGGTCATGAAGCAGCATTCGTTGCCGCGGCAATGGAGGTCGGTATACCCGTCAAACGCGTCGGTCAGTTGCACGCGGGAGCAGGTCTGGCCGTCGTCGATCAAAACGGCGCAGCGCTCTCGATCAACCGCGCAGGCTGGGACCATTTCACGCCAGTCTAAGAAGTTCTCTTGACCAAAGGATATGCAATGATCGGCTTGCTCCGATGCGTAGAAGTCCGCACACTATCCTGCCGCGATAGTGTGCACGAGTGGAGCACCGTCTCGTCAGACAGGCGACCCGCGGGAAAGCAGAATGGCACTTGGCTCGGGATTGCTTTTGATTATTGTGGCGCTCGCCTACATCGGCGGGCTGTTTTTTGTCGCGTGGATCGGCGACCGTTTCCGCAAGCAAGGCCCCCGACCGCTTCTGTATGCCTTGTCTATCGCAGTCTTTTGCACCTCATGGACGTTTTTTGGCAGCGTCGGGCTCGCGGCCGCAAAGGGCTATGACTTTATTCCCGTTTATCTCGGCGCAATTCTTGCCTTCGCAGTCGGTTGGCCGTTCATCCGCCACGTGGTGCGCGTGGCGAAGCGGCAAAACATCACCTCCGTCGCTGACCTTCTGGCAGCACGCTACGGCCGCAGCCAGGCGTTGGCCGCCTGCGTCACTGTGATCGCCGTGGTCGCGACTTTGCCCTACATCGCCCTGCAACTAAAGGCGATCGTGCTATCGAGTGCGGTTGTTCTCGGCCTGAAGGCCCTGCCAACCATTGGCGGAGTTCTTGATCCCGCGTTGATTGCCGCCCTGTTGCTTGCGACGTTTGCGACCCTGTTCGGCACACGCCATGTCGACACGACGGAGCATCAGGACGGTATGATGCTGGCGATCGCATTCGAGAGCCTGATCAAGTTGTTGGCATTTTTGCTGGTCGGCGGGTTCGTGTTGTTTGTCATGTTCGGCGGGCCGTCAGAGTTTGTGCGGGCCGTGAGCGAGCGACCCGCGATGATGGTGCTGTTTGCCAGCGGCATCAATGTTCCGACTTGGATCACGGTCACGCTCCTGAGCTTCTGCGCGATCCTGCTGTTGCCGCGTCAGTTCCACGTCACGGTGGTTGAGAACAAACATCCAGACGAGGTAAAAACTGCGGCCTGGATCTTTCCGCTCTACCTTGTCGCGATCAATTTGTTCGTCGTGCCGATCGCCGCTGCCGGCCTGATGGTCGCCGGCTCAGCGCCGTCTGACACCTACGTTTTGGCACTACCGGCATCACAGGGTGCCGAATTCGTGTCGCTTGCCGCCTTCGTTGGTGGGCTATCGGCGGCCACGGCCATGGTCATTGTCGATTCGATTGCGCTCGCCATCATGATCACGAATGGCCTCGTCGCCCCGTTGCTGGTTCGGGGACGCATCAACGCCAAGGGTGGGGAAGGGTTCTCCCACCGCCTGTTGACCATTCGCCGGGTCTCGATCTTTGCTGTCATATTGCTGGGGTACGGCTTCTATCTTCTGCTGTCGCAGGCCGCGCCCCTGGCGAGCATCGGCTTGGTCGCATTTGCCGCCATCTCGCAACTCGCACCTGCTTTCTTTGCCGGTTTCCTTTGGCGCGGCGGTACCGCGTACGGAGCTATTGGCGGTATGTTGCTTGGTTTTTTCATCTGGGGCTGGACGCTGGTCGTGCCGTGGATCGTTCAAGCCGGTATGCTGAGTGCGAGCTTGCTCACGGAGGGGCCCTTTGGCCTGTCGTATCTGGCGCCACAGGCCATGTTCGGGTTGACCCTGGACCCTCTCTCTCACGGCGTTTTCTGGTCACTGTTGGTGAACATCCTGGTTTTCGTTGGCGTCTCGCTTGCGATCGGTGCGACGGCGTCGGAGTTGCATCAAGCCGACGCCTTTGCCTGGGTCGCCACACGGCCGGTCCCTGCGCCCGCGACGTTTGAAGCCCCGCGTCAAGCTCCCGCAACCAAGATCACCGTTGCCGAGCTGCAATCGGCCCTGTCGCGCTATCTCGGCGCAGAGCGCGTCGAGCGGTCATTGCGCCAGTTTGAGTATGAAAATACCCGCAGTCTCGATCCAGTGGCTGTGGCGGACAATCAACTGCTACGGGCCGCGGAAAAACTGCTCACGAGCGCCATCGGACCGGCCTCCTCCCGTCTCATCATGACCAGCCTTCTGGCCCGCGGTCAGTTCAGCAATGACGATACGCTGGAGCTGCTGGATACCGCCGAGGAGGCGCTGCAGTTCAATCGCGATCTTTTGCAATCCTCGCTCGATCAAGTGCAGCACGGGATCGCTGTCTTCGACAAAGACCAGAACCTCGCATGGTGGAATCGCCAATTCCGCGAACTGATGAAGCTACCGGCGCAACTGGGTCAACCCGGTGTGCACGTCTACTACGTGCTGGCGGCGATCGGGGAGCAGCGTGGGTTCGCCAAGCCAAAGGCCGATCAATGGG
>JANNXS010000090.1:0-26177 GCA_031409695.1 Hyphomicrobiaceae bacterium | reverse complement strand
CTTTTTGGCCCCTACCATTCCGCCGTCGTAACCATAGGCGCGATCGACGTTCTTGATTCTGCCGCCCTCCCATGCGAACCGGGCGACAAGAGGGCGGCAACACGTGGCAGACGATGCACATCCGATGAAGACGGCTAGCGCCGAGGTGGTCCCCGTCGAGGGAACGCCCGGTAAACGCACGCTTAGCGTCGTTGTGCCCATGCTCAACGAGGAACAGGGGCTGGATGCGCTGGTCACACGCCTCAAACCCGTACTCGAGGGAACCGGGCTCGCCTGGGAGATTGTTTTTGTTGACGATGGCTCGAAGGATCGAACGTGCGACATCCTGCGCCGCCTGAATGCTTCGGATCCGCGCATCAAGGCCGTCTCATTCAGTCGCAACTTTGGCAAAGAATTGGCGGTCGCGGCTGGCCTCAAGTATGCCACTGGCGATGCGGTCGTGCTCATGGATGCGGACCTGCAGCACCCGCCTGAGGTGATCCACGACTTCATCGCCAAATGGCGCGAGGGTTTTGATATCGTTTATGGACGCCGCGATGACCGGCAGGAAGACAGCGTTATCAGGCGTATTTTCTCGGTCGCCTTTTATCGAGCATTTAAAGCCATGAGCGGGACGACGCTCCCCGGCGGCGCCGGAGACTTCCGCCTGCTCGATCGAAAGGCTGTCGACGCCCTCAACAGCATCCAAGAGCGCGTGCGCTTCAACAAAGGTTTGTACGCCTGGATCGGTTTCAAATCGACCGGCGTGACATTCCATGTGCCGCCACGTTTTGACGGGAGCAAATCTCGTTTCCGCCCCCGTCAACTCTGGCGGTTCGCGCTGGATGGGTTGGTGTCATTCACGACTTTGCCACTGCGCGTGTGGTCTTACGTTGGCATTGCTGTCTCGACACTCGCATTCGCTTACATTCTGTTTTATTTGCTCAAGTATCTCATCTTTGGGGACAGCGTCGCGGGTTTCCCCACCTTGATCATCTCCATCCTGTTTCTCGGTGGCATTCAGCTCATTTCGCTTGGCGTTATCGGCGAATACATGGGGCGCATGTATGAAGAGGTAAAAGGGCGACCATTATTTATCGTTGGCGAGGAAATTGGCCTCAAGCGCGATACGCCGATCACGGGTCCACCCGCTGGCACCCCCTCATGAAACCGTTTGTGCCGCCGCGCGTGCTCAACGCCGACGACTACGCCATGAGCGCTGGTGTTTCGCGCGCCATCGAAATCCTTGCTGGCGCCTGGAAAATCTCGGCTACGAGCGCGTTTACGACCTTGCCGCGCTGGCGCGAGGATGCACGACGCATCCGAGAACTGCGTGGCCAGATCGCAATCGGCCTGCACCTGAACCTCACCGTTGGCGAGCCCTTGGGCGCCATCCGAAGCCTCGCACCCTCGGGCACATTTCCAGCCCTCGGCGATGTCGTGCGGGCGGCCGTCTTGCGTCGCATCCACGAGGGTGAGGCGCGTGATGAAATCCGCCGGCAGCTCGACGCATTCGAAGACGCCCTCGGCTTTCCGCCCGACCACGTCGACGGCCACCAACACGTGCATGTGTTGCCCGTGGTGCGCGGCGCGTTGATCGCTGAGATCGCGCACCGCTATGCAAGCCGGCCGCCGCTGCTCCGTGATCCCTCGGAATCGTTTACCCAGGTCGCAACCAAAAGCCCGGCCAAAGCCAAGTCGCTTATCGTCCGTGGGCTCGCGATAGGATTTCGCGCGTTGGCGCGCCGTTCAGGTTTGCCAATAAACACAGGGTTTTCGGGTTTTTCCGCGTTTGATACGACGCGACCGTTTCGCGAGGAGATGATCGCGGCCCTCGACCGGCGACATGAAACGACGACCCTGAAAATTGTCATGTGCCACCCGGGATTTCCCGACGCAGAATTGGCTCGTCTCGACCCCGTGACGGCCAGACGGCAGCAGGAACACGATGCATTGATGGATCTGGCGCCCCCCGACGCCGTGATCTGGCATCCCCAAGACACGCGGATAGACCGGCCGGTTCCGAATTGGAAAGCACTCGCGGTCGGGGGAATTGTCCTATGATAAACACCCCCGCGCCGCGGCCGAAGCTGCTGCAACTCGCAGGTTTTCTGGTCTCGGGTTCGCTCGCGTTTCTGGTCGATGTCGTCGTGACAAAGCTGCTGTCGGGCTTTGCCGGACTGCCGTGGGGCATCAGCCGTATCCTTGCCATCGGGGTTGCCATGGTCGTCGCCTGGCTGTGCCACCGGCGGCTGACGTTTGCAGTCACGACCCCCATCAGCGTCCCCGAGTTCGTTAAATATGCCGGCGTCGGTTGGAGTGCGGCGGCATTGAACTATGCGATTTTTCTGATTTTTATCTGGCTGCTCCCCGACTGGGACAAGGCCGTCGCCATTGGCGTCGCCTCGCTTGTGGCCATGAGCTACACCTACATCGGCCTCAGTTTGGGTGTGTTTGCAAAACGCGGTTAGGTCCAAGTTGCAAACGCAATCAGTCCCCGGTCTCGATGTAGTGCCAGAGGTCACACCTCTCGACCGTCGGTATAAGACCCAAGCGCGGACACAGTAAAAATTCCCGAAGAAACCGCCGCAATTCGGCGGCGCTTCGGGGGGGCTCAAGCGGGTGCTGCTGCCTCCGGTATGGCGGCGCCGGTGTTCAGGTGCGCGGCCATGCGGCGATTAAACTCCTCGGGGCCGCAGGTCAGGTCCGGCGCAAACAAGCGTGCCGTGATGCGCACAATCGGTTTGCCCGTGGCCGGGTCGCGCCGCTGAGGTTCGTCGCGGCCAAGGCCGTGTGTCGTGACCATCACGAGCGCTTTGCCGGGATTTTCCTTGAGAGCATTGAACACGGTCGCAGCCCTGGGCGGCACATCTGTAACCCCGTCGTGTGAAACGCGCCCGCCCGGAAAAATCAAAATGCCCCAGCCGTGGTCGAGCAACGTCGAGATGATCTCGGCCGGTTTCATGCCCCGATGCGTCGTGCCATCGCCGCCCGGAACGGCACCGGCCGTGATCATAAACGGCCACTGAATCCAGTGCGTGTATTCCTTATGATAGACCAGCGGTCGCAACCGCGCCCATGGCCAGGCCAAGGCAATCAGCAAGGGCCCATCATCCCGGTGCGCATGCTTGGCCGCGACGATGGCGCCTTGTTTCAACATGTAAATGCGCGGCTCGATGTCGAGCTCAAACACATACTTGCGATGCACGGCGGCTTTGACGGCGTGATAAGCCGCATGCCGCAGCGGCGCACCGACAATGATATCCAGCGATTTTCGGAGCCACGTCATAGGAAGGTTCACAGGTTCAGTACGCGGCACTATTGGATCGGCGTTCGCCGGTAGATTTGAGCCAGTGTCAACGATGCCGAAATCACCGGCAACTCCAGCGCGGCACTCAGGCCCGTGGTAGCCACACCCTTCCACCCATCGGCGCGGTCATAGCGTACGACTTCAGCACGACGCGTCTCAATGGCCACGTAATGCTTGCAATTCGCGACACTGGCGTAGACCCGGCGGCGCCAGGCCTGATCCGCCTTCGTGTTGGATTTCGACAGAACTTCAAACAGAACCAGCGCGTCGTCTGTGGTCGGCAGCCCGGTCAACGGTCGCGCCTTCACAAACACATCAGGCTGGGGCAGGCTATTGGGCGAAACCGGTACCCGCGTTCCGATGCCGGGCATGGCAACCCAGGTTGCGTTCGTTGCATCTGCGATGTTCATGAGATGCTGCGTGACATTCGCGACCATCATCTTATGCCAGTCCGTCGGCGACGGGCTCATGATCGCTACCCCCTCAATCAGTTCCCATCGCTCGCCTTCAGGACGCGCGTCCGTGAACGCGAGGAACTCCTCGATCGTCATCTGGTCATCGATGGCAAGTGACCGCGCCACGTGGCTCACCTCAGCTTCGCGTTGATGGCGGCCAGCGCATGATGCCCTGGGCACAACTCTCCCATCGGCACGGCATTCAGCGGGCGCGGGTCGGTGTCGAGCACGTCATGAAGGTCGTGCTGGTCGCGGTCGACGTAGAGCAGGCCGGTTGCGATGTTGCCGGTCTTGGCGTTTGAGCGAATGGCATGAATGGCCGCGTCGGCGTCGGTCGCATCATGCCCGCCATCGAGTTTGTGGAGGCGCAAAATACCACCGTCATGCAAGGTAATATTGGTCGACGTGCCCTCGGCGTAGTCGGCCGTGATCTCGTCCTGGGTTTCGACGAAGTCGAGTGGATTGCCAACGGACTCGTTGTGAGCGCGCACGTAGGTGTAGCTCTTGGTCGAGCCCAAATGGTCGTTGAAGGTCACGCACGGGCTGATCACGTCGAGAAAAGCAAACCCCTTGTAGCCGATGGCGGCCTTCAAGAGCGGGATCAGCTGTTGTTTGTCGCCTGAAAACGAGCGCGCCACAAACCCGGCGCCGAGCTGGATTGCGAGTTGGCACAAGTCGATGGAGGCAAATGGATTGATGTCCCCCTTCTTGGCTTTGCTGCCTTTGTCGTTGGTGGCTGAAAACTGGCCTTTGGTCAGGCCGTAACAGCCGTTGTTCATGACGATGTAGGTCATGTTCAGCTGCCGCCGCACCGCATGGCAAAACTGGCCGAGCCCGATGGAGGCCGTGTCGCCGTCGCCGGATACCCCGATGTAGGTGAGGTCACGGTTGGCCATGGCGGCGCCCGTCGTGACCGAGGGCATGCGGCCGTGCACGGAGTTGAACCCGTGCGAACGGCTGAGAAAGTAGGTCGGCGTTTTGGATGAGCAGCCAATGCCCGAAACCTTGGCAATGCGATGGGCTGGAAGGTCGAGTTCGAAACAGGCCTCGATGATGGCCGCCGTAATGCTGTCGTGGCCGCAGCCGGCGCACAGCGTCGACATGGAGCCTTCGTAGTCGCGATGCGTTAACCCAAGGGCATTGCGCTTGATTTGCGGGTGGAAGGCGGCCGGCTTTGCGATGTAGGACATGGTTCCAGACTGATCCCCTCAACAGGCCTGCGATCATCGCACCAGCATGCAGACACTACAGTGCTGCGCGCGTCCATGTCCATCGCGACGCGCGACCCTTACAACACGAGCCGACACATCGAGGCTCGAGAACGCGCATTGTCAGTCATGGACTGTCCGGGCATAAGTTCCACTGGTGGGCCCCCACGAAGCGCGTCGATTCGGGGGCACGTCACCCGAGGATCATGCCGCATGTCGGACCCGACAGAGCCCTTTGCTATTCCGAACGCGTTCGGAATCCCCCAGGTGCCAGGCCAATTCCCAGGCCAATTCCTCAGCCAGTTTCCGGGCCAGTTTCCGGGCACCCCGCCGATGCCAATGCTGCCAGCGTTCCCGGGCCAGCCGCCCGTCGACTTGAAGGCATACATGGCCGCAAATCCGCAGGCGTTTTTGCGCAATATGCTGGAACTCATGAAGGAAAGCGGCGACGTCATGTCGACGCTGATCGCGCGCGGTGACCTGAACAAGCCGATGCCAATAACGTCGGACGAAATGGTCGAGACGAGCCGACTCTGGTCAGAGGTTTGGCAGTATTGGCTGCAGAATCCCTCCAAGCTGGCCGAGCACCAGCAGGACTTGATGCGCGGCTATATGCAACTCTGGCAGTCAACCGGCCAGAAAATGATGGGCCAGGATCCACAGCCGGTCGCGGCCCCTGAGAAGGGAGACAATCGCTTCAAGGACGCCGAGTGGTCGACCAACCCGTACTTTGATTTCTGGAAGCAGGCGTATCTGCTGACCGCCAACTGGATGACCCAAACGCTCAAAGAGACCGACGGTCTCGATGATAAATCCCGACACAAAGCCGATTTTATGTTGCGCCAGATGATCGCCGCCATGGCGCCCGTCAACAACCCCATGACCAACCCGGAAGTGATCCGGGCCACGCTGCAAACTAGCGGGCAGAACTTGGTTGATGGCACGCGCAACTTTGCCGGTGACCTCAAGAACTCCGGTCCGATGCTGAAGATCTCGCAGACCGACACGAGCGCCTTCGAGGTCGGCAAGAACCTCGGTGTCACGCCGGGCAAGGTCATTTTCCAGAATGAAATCATCCAACTTATTCAATATACGCCATCGACACCCGACGCGCACGAGGTCCCGTTCCTGATCGTGCCGCCGTGGATCAACAAGTTCTATATTCTCGATCTTGGGCCGCAGAAAAGTTTCATCAAATACATCGTCGACCAGGGCTTCACGGTGTTCGTGGTCTCATGGGTCAATCCGGACGCCAAGCTGGCCCACAAGACCTTCACGGATTACATGCACCAGGGTCTGATGGCCGCAACGGAGGCCGTCAAGGCCGAGTGCGGCGTCAAGAAGATCAACATCCTCGGCTATTGTATTGGTGGCACGCTGCTTGGCTCAACCCTCGCCTACCACGCGGCACGCAACGAAGACCATTTCAATTCAGCCTCGTTCCTGGTCGCCCAGCTGGATTTCCAGAAGGCCGGCGATCTCTTGCTGTTCATTGACGAAACGCAACTGAAGTCGATCGAAGCCATTATGGAGAAGGATGGCTATCTCGATGGCGGGCGCATGTCGACGGTGTTCAACATGTTGCGGCCGAAGGACCTGCTGTGGCCCTACATCGTCAACAATTACATGCTTGGCAAAAAGCCATCCGCATTCGACCTGCTCTATTGGAACCAGGACTCAACGCGCATGCCGCCGGCCAACCACGCGTTTTATTTGCGTGAATTTTATGCCGAGAACAAACTCGCCATTGGCAAAATGACGCTCGACAATGTGCGCCTCGATCTTGGTCGTGTGCGGCTGCCGATTTTCCATCTCGCAACGCGCGAAGACCACATCTCGCCGCCACGCAGCGTGTTCACAGGGGCGAAGCTGTTTGGCGGTGCCGTTGAATTTGTGCTTGCGGGCTCCGGCCATATTGCGGGTGTCGTCTCGCCACCGGGCAAGACCAAGTATCCCTACTGGACCAATGCGCGTCCGCTCTCGCATCCCGACTGTGCGACCCTCGACCAGTGGCTCGTTGGCGCTGAGGAAGTGTCTGACAGCTGGTGGCCGCACTGGATCAAATGGCTCACGCAATACTCCGGCGCTAAAGTGAAAGCCCGTCAGCCCGGTGCCAAACTTGGTGTCATCGAAGACGCACCGGGCAGTTACGTCAAGATGAAGGCCTAGAGGGCGCGAGGTCTGCGCTGCCCAAGTCGGCCAACATCAAGGCTGGCCCAACTCAACTTTGGGCAACAAGTGCAGGCAGATCGTCGCTGCGTGTCAGCCACCAGAAGCGCGCAATCAGCATACCAGCAAATGCTGCGAGACCCAGCGAGAGACCAATCCACACTCCCTGCGGTCCACCATCGAAACGGAACGCCAGCAGCCAGCAGGCGACGAAACCGATCGCCCAATAGCTGATTAGCGAGCACACCAGCGGTACCGTCGTGTCACCATAGCCGCGCAGCGCCCCCGCCGCGACCGTCTGTACGCCGTCGAACACCGCGAAACCGGCGCCAAGCAGCAGCAGCTGGCTGGCAAGCGTCGCCGCCGGGATCGATGCAGCGGTCGGGCCGAGGAAGGCCGTTGGAATGACATGACGCAGGGCAACCACGCCGACGGCCATGATGGCCATGGCGCAGGCCGCGAGCCCGATGGCCGCCCATCCTGCCCGCCGTGCGCCGTCCGCATCACCCCGCCCGACGGCATGGCCGACGCGCACCGTTGCCGCCATCGACATGCCGAGCGGAATCATGAACAGGGCTGCCGCCGTTTGCAGCGCAATCTGGTGCGCGGCCAGTGCAGAGGTGCCGAACTGGCCGATCAGAAGTGCGGCCGACCCGAACAGGCCGAACTCCATCAACAACGCGCCCGATATCGGCAACCCAACGGCGACCAGCGAACGCAGGCGCGGTCCGTCCCACCGCCAGAAGCGGCCGAGCGGATGATATTTGCGATAGGGCCGTTGCAGTGTCACGACAGCAAAGCCCGCGGCGCACATAACGAGATTGACCAATGTGGTCGCTATGCCAGCGCCGATAATGCCCAGTGCCGGTAGGCCGAACACACCGTTGATAAACCCATAGGCAAGCAGGCCGTTGACGGGAATGGCGGCGAGCGTGATCCACAACGCCGGTTCCGGCCGCTTCACCGCGCCCATGAAACCGCGCAAGGCAATGAACATCCAGCTCGGCGCGAGACACCATGCCATGCCCGCGAGATAACGGCCCGCCAGGGCGGCTGCCTCCGGTTCCTGGCCGAGCACAACCAAAGCACTCTCAGCCCAGAGCAAGACGCATGAGAGCGGCAATCCCAGGATCAACGCTGTCTGCAGCCCCACCCGCAGGGCACGGCGCAACCCGCGCGGGTCGCGGGCGCCATAGGCCTGGGCTGCCAAGGGAGCGACAGCGGACACAAGACCCATACCCAGACAGAACACGGCGAAAAAGGCCGTATGCCCAAGCGATGCCGCAGCCAGCGAATTCTCGCCGAGCCGGCCGATGAGCACGAGGTCGGTCGTCAACATGGCGATCTGGCCCAGCTGCGTCAGGGCCATGGGCCAGGCGAGGCGCAGGGTTTCGAGAATTTCGCGCGGCCAGCGCGAGGCGTGGACTTGGTCCCGGGAGGTGGTCATCGCCCTCCCATAGAGTATCAGCCACAAACTGCCAGGGCGCGCATATATTGCGGGGTGGTTTCGCACGCTTCGGGCATGCGGTTACGTACTCCCGGTTGACGATCGTCGCGTGTGTCTTGCTCGTCACGGCCCGACCGCCTATCTCCTGACCATGGCCCTATCCCCGAAATCGCCCAAAGACGCAGCGTCGCCGAAGCACCGTCCGTCGCGCGGCAAATCCGGCAAGCCGGCCGCACCTCCGGTCGAGACCGCGGCTGGCACGCCTGGCTTCGGTGAGGCGCCGCAGGCGAGCTTTACGGCCTCCGGCCCGCTTGGCGCGTTGCCGGTGACGGCTGCGATGATCGCCCAGGCCGCCAAGAAACTACCCGCCCTGCGCGGTGTCGGTGCGCCGATCCCCGGCCGTGGCGCCGATCCCATGACAGCGTCGCTTGACGCCCTCCTGACCCGGCCCGGCGAGCGCAGCGATCGCGCCCGCGAAATCCTGGCCCAGCAGCCGATGATCGCCTCGCACCCGCTGGTCTCGGGCCAGCTGCCGAAATTCGTGCCCCACCGTCCCGAGCGGCCGGAAAAAAGCGAGGGCGGCATCCACTTTGATCTGATGTCGGAGTTCAAGCCGAACGGTGACCAGCCGAACGCCATCAAGGAACTCGTCGCGGGCGTCAGGCAAACGGAGCGCAACCAGGTGCTGCTCGGGGTGACCGGCTCCGGCAAGACCTTCACCATGGCACACATCATCGCCGAAACGCAGCGTCCGGCCTTGATCCTCGCCCCGAATAAGACCTTGGCGGCGCAGTTGTACGGCGAGTTCAAGAGCTTTTTTCCGAACAATGCCGTCGAATACTTCGTCTCCTACTACGACTACTATCAGCCCGAAGCCTACGTGCCGCGCACGGACACCTACATCGAAAAAGAAGCATCCGTGAACGAACAGATCGACCGGATGCGGCACTCGGCAACGCGCGCCCTGCTGGAACGCGATGACGTCATCATCGTCGCGTCGGTGTCGTGCATTTACGGTATCGGTTCGGTCGAGACGTACACGGCCATGACCTTCGCCATCAAAGTCGGCGAGAAGATCTCGCGCGATCAACTGCTGGCCGATTTCGTCGCCCTGCATTACCGCCGCAACGATGGCAACTTTCATCGCGGCACATTCCGCGTGCGTGGTGACACCGTCGAATTGTTTCCAGCCCACTTGGAGGACCGCGCCTGGCGCTTCTCATTCTTTGGCGATGAGATCGAAAGCATCACCGAATTCGACCCGCTAACCGGTGCCAAGGCCGACGAAATGAAGCTCGTCAAAGTCTATGCCAACAGCCACTATGTGACGCCCAAGCCAACGCTCCAGCAGGCCATCAAGCAAATCAAAGCCGAACTGAAGGTTCGCCTCGAAGAACTCTACGCCATGGGCAAGCTGCTCGAAGCGCAGCGCCTCGAACAGCGCACGCAGTTCGACATGGAGATGATGGAAGCCACAGGCGCCTGTGCGGGCATTGAGAACTATTCGCGCTACTTGACGGGTCGCCGACCCGGCGATCCGCCACCGACGCTGTTTGAATATCTGCCCGATAACGCCCTGGTGTTTGCCGACGAAAGCCACGTCACCGTGCCGCAAATCGGCGGCATGTTCCGCGGCGACTACCGACGCAAGGCGACACTGGCCGAATATGGCTTCCGGCTGCCCTCGTGCATGGACAATCGTCCGATGCGCTTTGAGGAGTGGGACATGATGCGCCCACAGACGGTGTACGTGTCGGCCACGCCCGGCGACTGGGAGCTTGAGCAAACTGGCGGCGCCTTCACCGAGCAGGTCATCCGTCCGACGGGGCTGATCGATCCGCCCGTGGAAGTGCGCGGCGCAAAAACCCAAGTCGATGATCTCCTGGATGAAGTCCGCAAGACCATCGCGAAGGGTTATCGCGTGCTGGTCACGACGCTGACCAAGCGCATGTCTGAGGATCTGACCGAATACATGCACGAGAACGGCGTCAAAGTGCGTTACATGCACTCAGACATCGAAACCCTCGAGCGGATCGAAATTCTACGCGACCTGCGCCTCGGCGCCTTCGACGTGCTGATCGGCATCAACCTGTTGCGGGAGGGTTTGGATATTCCCGAGTGCGCGTTGGTTGCGATCCTTGACGCTGACAAGGAGGGCTTTTTGCGCTCCGAGACGTCCCTCATTCAGACCATCGGCCGCGCCGCACGCAACGTCGATGGTAAGGTTATTCTTTACGCCGACACGATCACCGGCTCCATGGAACGCGCCATGGCCGAAACCACGCGCCGGCGCGAAAAGCAGATGGCCTGGAACTTGGCGCACGGCATCACACCCGAGAGTATCAAGAAGAGCATCGGCGACGTCATGGGCTCGATTTATGAGGCCGATCACGTCACGGTCGACACCGGCTTTGCCGAGACCGGCGGCGGCAAGGGCAAGACCGCAACTGTCGGCCACAACCTGCAAGCCGTCATCGCCGACATGGAAAAGCGTATGAAGACGGCTGCAGCCGACCTCGAGTTCGAGACCGCCGCCCGCTTGCGCGACGAGGTCAAGCGCCTGCGCCAGACGGAGTTGCTGCTGGCCGACGATCCCATGGCGCGGCAGGCCTCCATCGACAGTGCGACGGGTGGATTCGCTGGCGCGCGCAAGTACGGCAGCGCCGGCAATTTGCCGCCGTCCAAAGACGGTTCAAAGGTCAGAACCGCCTATGAGCCCGTGCAGCCCGCCAATGCCCAGTCGACAGCCGTGCCGGCGCAGACCGCCTCCCGGATCCGCAAGCCGACGCTCGATGAAATGACGGTCGGCCGCACAGAAGTCCCGGCCGGGCGTCACACGCTGCCAATCAAGCCGCCCCAGTCCGTCGGTCCGGCCCGTCAAATGCGCTCAGCTGACGGCGACGACAAAAAGCGCCGCGGTCGCCCAAAGAAGACCGGGCGCCCGGGGATGTAGGCGGGCATGTAGGCGGGCATTTCAGCCAGCGTGTGAAAAGGCCAACCCAGCCTGTCTCATGCAAACTCGAGAATGACAGCATCGACCGCGAGGCTTTCGCCCGCCTTAGCCTTGACGGCCTTGACGCGCCCGTCGCGCTCGGCGCGCAGCACGTTCTCCATCTTCATGGCCTCGACCACCGCGAGTGTGTCGCCGGCCTTAACCTCGGCGCCCTCAGCCACGTGCACGGCCTTCACCAAACCCGGCATGGGGCAGAGCAGGTACTTGCTCATGTCGGCGGCTTTTTTCTCGGGCATCAGCGCGGCCATCATCGCCTCGCGTGCTGTGTAGACATGAACCTTGGCCGACACGCCGCGGAACGCCAACTCATGGCCGTTCAAAATGGATTTGACCTGCATCGAGACTGGCACGCCATCGACCGTGCCTTGCCAGACAGGTTCACCCGGCCACCAGGCCGAAACCAGCGTCAGTTTTTTGGTGGCGTGGCCTAGCGCATCAAGAGACGTCACCGTCGTCGGTGCACCAATCGTCCCCTCGACCTTCACCGGTAGGAACGCACCCGCCATGGACACCACCCGATGCTCAGCAAAGCGGACGGCGGGGCCGTTCATCTGATGGGTGATCTCGCGGCGGCGGGCATTGCCGAGATGGTCGATAAAGGCCGCGACCGCGACCAGCGTCTGCTGCTCCTCAGTTTTCGCGGTGCGAGCGACGAACCCGTTCGGGAACTCCTCAGCAATAAAGCCCGTTGAGATGTTGCCCGACCGCCAACGCGGGTTCTGCATGACGGATGTCAGGAAGGGAATGTTGTGCTGGATGCCTTCGACACAGAACGCGTCCAGCGCCTCGGCCTGCAAATCAATCGCCTGCTCGCGGGTGGCCGCGTGCGTGACCAGTTTGGCGATCATGGGATCGTAAAACATTGAGATTTCGCCGCCTTCGAAGACGCCGGTGTCGTTACGCACGGTGCCGCCGTTGAAGGCGCCTTCAGTCGGCGGGCGATACTTCGTTAGGCGGCCAATGGAGGGCAGAAAGTTGCGATACGGATCTTCGGCATAGATGCGGCTCTCCACTGCCCAGCCCTTGAGCTTGATATCCGACTGTTTGAATTTGAGTTTTTCCCCGTAGGCGACGCGGATCATTTGCTCGACAAGATCGATGCCGGTAATCATCTCGGTCACGGGATGCTCGACCTGCAGGCGCGTGTTCATCTCCAAGAAGAAAAAGGAGCGGTCCTGGCCGGCGACGAACTCGACTGTGCCAGCTGAATCGTAGCCAACCGCCTTGGACAGCGCGACCGCTTGCTCGCCCATCTTCTTGCGGGTCGCTTCATCGAGCAGCGGCGACGGCGCTTCTTCAAGGACCTTCTGGTTGCGCCGCTGGATCGAACATTCGCGCTCGCCGAGATACAACACCGTGCCGTGCTTGTCGCCGAGCACTTGGATTTCGATATGGCGCGGGTTGACGATGAACTTCTCAACGAACACGCGATCATCGCCGAAACTGGATTTGGCCTCCGAACGGGCGAGCGTGTAGCCCTCGGCACATTCCTTGTCGTTGTAGGCGATGCGCATGCCCTTGCCACCGCCACCGGCCGAGGCCTTGATCATGACGGGGTAGCCGATCTCGGCTGCGATTTTCTGAGCATGTTGACCGTCGGAGATTTCGCCGAGGTAGCCTGGAACGGTTGAGACATTGGCCTTGGCGGCCGCTTTCTTGCTCTCGATCTTGTCGCCCATGGCCGCGATGGCCTTGGAGTTTGGGCCGATGAACACGATGCCGGCCTTGGCGAGCGCGACCGGGAAGGCCTCGCGCTCAGATAGGAAGCCGTAGCCGGGGTGCACCGCCTCGGCACCCGTCGCCTTGCAGGCAGCTATGATCTTCTCAATGACGAGATAGCTTTCGGCGGCGGCCGAAGGGCCGATATGTACGGCCTCATCGGCCATTTCGACATGCATTCCGTCACGGTCTGCGTCCGAATAAACCGCCACCGTTTTGATGCCCATTTTGTGGGCGGTTTTGATGATCCGGCAGGCAATCTCGCCACGGTTGGCGATCAGGATTTTCTTGAACACTGTGCGGTTATCCCCGGGAGCGACGTGTGCGGGTCATAGCTTGGGACGTCGGGTGCGTAAATGTTGCAATGTAGGTCATGTTGCAACGTAAATCCTGGGCGCTGCCACGTAACACGATACCGATAGATCGGCCGAGGTTTGGCTGTCGGCGGGCCTCACGTTGCGATGTCTTACTGTGCTGGGACCTGTCGCCGACGGCTTTCTATTGCGCTATGCTGGTGCAACTGACAGCCGGCCGAAGCTGTCACTTCAAAGGGAGATTACCGCCGATGACCAGTAAACTCATCACCCGCCGCAGTGGGCTCAAAGCCGGCCTTGCGGCCGGGCTGTCAACGGCCTTGCCGATGCCCTACGTGCGCGCCCAAAGCGCTTGGCCGTCAAAGCCGATCCGGATCATCTGCGGCTTCCCCCCAGGCGGCCTGACCGACCAGTTCTCTCGATTTTATGGCGACTACATCGCCGAAAAAACGGGCCAGCAGGTGGTGGTCGAGAACCGCCCGGGTGCCGCCGGTGGGGTTGCAGCCGTCGCGCTCAAGCAAGCTCCGGCCGATGGCCATACGCTGATGACGACCGTCTCAGCGACATTGCTCGGCAACCGCGTTTTATTCAAGAGTCTGGCCTATGATCCCGATACGGATTTCTCGCTCGTCGCGCTGATGCCGTCGGGCCATCTGCCGATCGTCGCCTCGAAGGTAACCGGCGCCAAGGATCTTGCGGGCTTCGCGGCCTATGCCAAAGCCAACAAGGTTTCGGGCGGAAGCTATGCGGCGGGCTCGTTCGCCCATATCGCGCTTGACCAGATCGCCAAGCATTTCGGCGTTGAATATCCGGTCGTGCAGTATCGTGGCGAGGCCCCCATGTGGCAGGATATGGCGGCCGGCGCATCGCATATCGCGTGCGGCAGCTATCAGGCCGCCCAGGTTGTCTTGCAGAACGAGGCTGGCCGCGCCATCGCGGTGCCGACGTTGAAGCGTATGCGCAAACTGCCGGATGTCCCAACCTTTGCCGAGCAGGGTTTGACGGCGCCGGTTTATCAGCTGGTCAGTTGGACGTGTTTCGTCGGCCAGGCCAGCATTCCCCAGGACATCGTTGAGAAGATCTCCGCCATGATTGTCGAAGCTGGCCAGACACCGCGGTTACAGAAGTTGCTCGACACCTTCGGCATCGATGAGGCGGCGAAGGGGCACGCTGAGTTCAAGCGAGTGATGGCGGCCGAAGGCCCGATCTGGATTGACGCCGCCCGCAAACTCAATCTGCAGCAGGAAGGGTGACGTGGCGGTCGTGCGCCCCAGGGCTGCCCTTGGAAACTCGGGCGGCCATAATCGTGGCGAAAGCGTCCGTTGCGAGCGGTGGCGAGCAAATTTGCTTGCACCTGCGCTTTGGTCGTGGTTTTCTGAACAATAAAAGAACAAAATTAGACTTTATGAGCATCCTTGGCTCATTGCCCGCGATAGTCAAATGAGCCAGGGAGGCTCGCGCGATAATTGCGTGGACAAGCTGCGTTCCCATAGCGGCGGCATCGCTGATCCAGGCTACAGTCGAGTGAGCGACGTGGCTTCGCGGTGATCGACACAGTGTTCTCGGGCGAGCCAGGGCAACGGGATGAGCCGGGCTACGAAGACGGATACGAAGACGGCGGCCCGACGGAGACTTGGAGACGCCCCCGGACCGCGGGGCAATAGAAGGCTGGCCGAAGCGAGCACGGCCACGAACAGGAGAGTGTGATGGCTGGTTCCGTGAACAAAGTGATTTTGATCGGTAACGTCGGCAAGGATCCGGAAATTCGCCGGACGCAAGATGGTCGGCCAATCGCAAACCTGCGCATCGCCACGAGCGAGTCATGGCGAGATAAAAACTCCGGCGAACGCAAAGAAAAGACCGAATGGCACAACGTTGTGATTTTCAACGAGAACCTGTGTAAAGTCGTCGAACAGTACATCAAAAAGGGCGCCAAGCTCTACATTGAGGGTCAGCTCCAGACCCGCAAATGGACCGATCAAGCCGGCGTCGAGAAATATACGACAGAAGTTGTGCTGCAGGGGTTTAGCGGCACGTTGACGATGCTCGACACGCGCAATGCCGGTGGGGCAAGCGCGGGTGGCATGCAGGACAGCGGCGGCGCTGATTTTGGCTCAGACGGCGGTTACAACGCAGGCGGCGGCGGCAGCGGCTATGGCGGCGGTGCCAAGGGCGGCAGCGCAAGTCGGCCGTCAAACGCACCGGCAAAGGCGAGCGGTGGTGGCGCGTCCAAACCCTTCGACAAGCAGTTGGACGACGAGATCCCATTCTGATGCCAGACTGAGGTCAATCTGGTGCCGGCGAGAACGCATTCCGATCTCATAGCAACGCAATGCGCTCTAGCAGTCCTTGTTTCGACGCATTTTCTAGGACGAACCAGTGTTCACTTCGTCGGAAAATGCTCTGGCAAAGCCGTGTTCGACTTAAGCCAGCCGTGTATCATGCCGATCGCCTCTTCCGAGGCGACCGGCGTGGTCGTCTCAGTTGGCGACGTAGCAATAGAACAGGCCGTTGCCACCGGTCTTAACCAGGGCTTCTTTGCTGCAACCGGCGCTGCCGTGCGACGAGTTCCAGGACTTCATATGGCGCGTGTCCTTGAGGCCGGCCCGGTCATGGTGCCCAACGATGGCTGAACCTTCAGCATTCTTGGTCCAATTCCCGCAGGTCGTGTCACCGCCTGAGGTCGAATACAGGCCGTTCGGATCGGACCCGGTCAGGATATCGTGCATATTCTGGGCGTCACCACGGCCCATGACCAGCTCGCCTTTTTCCGATATGGCCGTTGTCTTCGTGACGTTAGACTTGTCCGAATGCAGGTCGTCCACGGAGGCTGCAACGACAACGCCTTTGGCATTCTTCCAGGGGCCTTTGCCGATCCGCTCGCGGGCATTGACGCCGGCCTCGCCGCCTGGTGCTGTCGTGCTTAAGTAGGCTTTCCAGGTTGTCGCCGTCGACCCCGCGGCTTTTGCGAGGGCGGTGCAATGGGCATCGGCACCTTCAAGACCGCCGAGATTGGCCCCGTCCCCTTTAGGCACGCTGGTCACGAAGAATGACATGTCGGCTGGGGCCTGGGCACGTACGGCCACAGCGCAAAGCAGCGCCGCGGTGGCACCGAGAGCGGCTGCGAATTTGAATCTCATGGAAGGTCCCTCCTCAGGTCAGCGCAATTTACGCTGACGTCTTCGTTGAACGCTGCTTCGACAGCGATATTCCGAGAAACGTGGATCACGTTTGCGTGTTGCCGGGAACGGTTCAGGTTTACCAAGGTTGTGCAGCAGGGCGCCGTCCTCAATCCGTGTTCACCGCGTTCATGGCGCGCGGCTTGGCAGACAGGCCGTTTCGTGAGACAGCCTGCGGACAAAGTTGAGCTACAACTTCCAGGCGGTCCTTTTCCGGCTGCGTGTCCGGCTCGCTTAACCCTCTCTTGCATAACGTTCTACCGCGTAGGGTCATGATGCGTTGCGTTTCTAGTGGCCGGTTTCTGACGCGGTATGGCGTTGCTTTCGGGCTCGCGGCCTACGTGGCGGCGCTCGTGTTGGGCGTCTCAGCCGTTGCGAGCGGGGTTGAAACGTTCATAGCGTCGATCTTCAACGCCCCTCCACGCCTCAACGCGCCAACCACCCAGATGGCGCCTGGTGCGCCGGTGGCCCAGCCCCAACCAGGGCTTCGCACAGCTGGCCTGATTTTAACTCAGGATGCCTGGGCCGACCAGCTGCGAGACCCCGCCTATTGGGCGAGCCGCAGGGTTGGCGGCAACGGCAACAAATGGCCAAGTGGCGGATCATTTTGGAAGCCGCAGGTCGCGATTCCGCAACTTGATCGCTCAAACCTTGGCGTGCTCGTCCAGCCCTCGCGCATAAAGCCCGCTAGGCCTGAACGCGACGATGGTGATGCAACCTATCGCACTGTCTGCGTGCGCCTGTGCGACGGGGCCTTCTTCCCGCTGAGCTTTTCAACCACTCGGGAACACTTCGAGCAGGACGCGGAAAAATGTGAACGGAGCTGCGGCACCTCCAGTCGGCTGTTTGTCTACAAGAATCCCGGCGCTGAACCGGAAGACATGGAAGACCTTGACGGGCGACCATACAAAAAGCTTGCGACAGCCTTTCTGTACAAGACGAAGTACGTTGAGCAGTGCAAATGTAAGCCGCACCCATGGGAAGAGGCGGCGTCTGATCGCCATAAAGTTTACGCCCTTGAGGCCGCGAAGGCAAAAGGCAGTAAAATTGCCGATGCGCCGTTGAAAGATCTGAAAGCCAAGATCCGTCAAGCCGACTTGGAGGTCCTGTTCGAAAAGAAGCGGCTGGCCCAGGCCAAGGCCGACGATCAGAAACGTGCTGTTACCGAGGCAAAGGCCAGCAAGTCTGGCGCACGCGGATCAGCAGGTTCGACCAAAACAGCAGCGGCGTTGAAGGAAACGGCGTCATCGGCCGCGACCGCGCCATCTGTGTCCGTGACGAGAGGCCTCCCACCGCCGTCAACGTCGGAACCCATCGCGCTCTATCAGGTGCCGTCAGCGCCGCGCAGTGGCACGGCAAAATCCCTGGCGCCGCAATCTAGTCCGCAAGGTGCGGTGATCCTGCGCGTCGGTGGGGCACAGAAGACGACAACCGGGATCTCCTCGTCGCGGGCACCTTCAGTTGCGCCCTGGCGACCACTGTATGAGAGCCGTTAACCGTTCAGGGACCCTTGGGCAGACCCTCATCGTTTAATTGGTCTTTGCGCCGCTCAGTTTCGCTAGCCAATTGCTGTTGATGGGCCTCCACGGTCTGATGCGATGGCGCAAATGGCGTCCACCCGATGTCTGCGAGTTTCTGGACAACATCGTCCGTCAGCGCCTTGCGGATTGCATCTGGCTCAGGCGTCGCGGCATAGAGGCCAAGCCAAGCCGTCGCCGAGAACAAAGGTAGTCCTGCTTGATCGGCCGTCGCCACATCCCACAAAGCCGGAAGCCGCTCGTCCGATGCCAGCACATAGGCAATGACGTCGCCCGATCGGACATCGGCAATGACGGACGGTACGGCCTCACACATGACGTCGACGGCGCCCATTCTGAGCTTACCGAGCGCATCGGCCAGATCGGCCGCGGCGACCAGCGTAAACCGCGTCTCAAGGATCTCCTGCAGCTGCAAGGCGCATTCGAGCGATGCTGACCAAGCGCCCGTGTGCACCATGCGAACCGCACGTCCCCTGGCTTTCGTCCAGGTCACCAGCTCGCCAGCATCCTGTGCCTGCAGTGATTTCGCCCCAAGCAGCAGCATTGGCGCGCTTACCACCAGTCCGGATGGACTAAGCGCCCCGTCGCCTGCGGCCGTCGTCCGGTCAAGCGCGCCCCGGCCGTTCGACAGCTTAGCTCTGGGGATGTGTGCAAAGAGACCAGCAAGGTTTGCGCTCGCATCCTCTGCCTTGGCGTTCAGTGGCACTAAAAGGCTGGCCACCAGCGCAATCGTAGCCCGGTTCGGCAGTCGCAAAGTCACGTCTCCTGAAGCCAGTAGTGGGTGCGGTCCCCACTTCGTTTGATCCGGCTTTGTTTAAGGCGTGCGACAGCTTGAGGCCAGCCCGTCCAGCGACAATGCGCCAAAAATTAATCCGCGCACGGTTCTCACTATTGGCTGATGATGCCCCCGCGCTGGCGTGGCACCGCGGGCTCAATCGGAGCGCTAAGCTACAACGGCCCCGGATAACCGCCGCCGTCCGGCAAGATGTTTTGGCCGGTGATATAGCCCGCGTGCGCCGAGCACAGGAACGCGACGATGGCGCCGAATTCGTCGGTGTTGCCGAACCGCTTGGCTGGGACGGCGGCGCGGCGTTCGGCGTCCACGTCGGCCACCGGGCGACCCAGTGCCGCAGCCAGGGATTTGGTCGTGTTACGCAGCCGGTCCGTGTCGAAGGGGCCCGGCAGGATGCCGTTGATGGTGACGTTTTTCGCGACAGCTTTACGGGCGAGAACCGCAACGGCACCGGTCAAGCCGAGACGCGCGCCGTTGGACAACTCCAGGCTCGATATCGGGTTCTTGATCGAGGCCGAGGTGATGTTGACGATACGCCCGAAGCCGCGGTCCATCATGCCGTAAACGGTGGCGTGGATGAGCGCAATTGGCGTCAACATATTGCCCTCGACGGCCGCCCGCCAATGGTCGAGCGAAAAGTCCTTGAAGTCTCCAGGTGGCGGGCCGCCCGCGTTGGTGATGAGAATGTCTGGGTTTGGGCAGGCAGCGAGCAGCGCTTTGCGGCCAGCCTCCGTCGTGACATCGCCTGCCACAGCCGTGACCGTCACGCCAGGCGCGGTGTTACGGATTTCAGCGGCCGTTGCTTCGAGAGCTTCGACGCCACGGGCCGAAATCACAACGTGAACGCCCTCTTTGGCAAGGGCGAGCGCGGTGCCTTTGCCGAGGCCCTTCGATGCCGCGCAGACGATGGCTGTTTTGCCTTTGATACCGAGATCCATGGGTGGTGCCTTGTGCGCTTCAGAGTTTCCGCCTTAATCAGAGGCATCGGCAAAGCACGTGCGTCAAGTGGTGCCGATGACAGTGTCGGAGCCCGCGCTGCCACCGGCGGCCCGGCAAGTCCGGACACCCATCGCCAGCGTTCAAGAGGCACCAGCAGCATAGATGTGCCGCCTATGCGGCTGAGGCGTCGCAGCACGGGGCACCCAAACGGGACCCAGTACAGTGCCCGGCGCACGCGTCGCACCCGCCCGGTGTAGTCCCCGGTGTAGTCCACGACACACCAGTCAAGTCGTGCTACCGTAAGCCCTCTTAACACGACCACCGGCACAGCCCTTGTGAGCGCCGCATGATGGACTTGCAGTTCTTCCTCGCAGTCAACCTGATGGCCATCTCGGCGGTTGTCGTGGCGCAGGGGCTGGTGATGCGGCCTGAAGGCTACAAGCCTTGGGTCATCGTCAACGGTGCTATCGCCCTTATCGGGTTGCTGTTTGTAGTGTTCCTTCCAGCGTGGAGCGGGCTGGTGGTCGGTCTGCTATTTGGGGCGTTTGTTGCGGCCCCGCTGTTGCTCGCCCGTCAGGCACAGCAGGCGCACATGGGCGGCAACGTGGCCCGGGCCGCCCAGTTCGCTCGCGTTGCCGCTGTGTTGCACCCGAGCGATGTCCAGCGGCGCAATGCCGACATCCTCACGGCGCTCGCTCGCAGTGCTGCTGGCGACACCACAGCCATGGCCGAACTTGCCGAAAAACAGGGGCCCGTCGCCCGGACCTATGTCGAGCTCCATGGCGCCGTCGATCGGGGCGATTGGTCGGCCGCCTTGCGCCACTCCCGCGCGGTGCCCTCGCGCAATGCGGAGGTTGCCACAGCTGAGGTGCGCGCACTCGGTGAACTCGGGCAGCTCGACGATATGGTCGACGCCCTGATGCGCGCGACGGGTGGACGCATGGCGACGACAACGCACACGCTGCCGGTCCTGTTCACGCTTGCATTCTCAGGGCGCTTTGAGGCTGTGCGCAATCTGTTGGAAACGCGCCTGTCGACGCTCGATCTCGACACCAAGACCTATTGGGCCGCGATTGCCGATCTGGCGGCTGGCAATGTCACCGGCAAGGGTCGTGACGCGCTTGAGCAACTTGCGCGGGCCGCCTCCATCCCGCGCATCAGGGCTGCGGCCCAGCGGGCATTGATCCGCCCGTTCGAGGAAAATGCGCGGCATATGTCAGGCGTGAGCCGAGCGACAGTTGTAGCCCTCGAACAGCGTATTCCCATGCCGCCGGGCGCACCAGCGGGAGGACCAGGCACCGCAACCGGCGCCGGCGGGTCGGTGCCGCAAATCCCGCCGTCAGGCGCGCGCAATGCCCAAGCATCAAGAGATCCGGGCACGTTGGTGCGCTATCCCGTAACATGGCTATTCATCGTCCTCTGCTGCGTTGCCTATGGCGCGCAAGTTTACACTGGTAATGCCGAGAGCATCGATACGCTCATCCG
This sequence comes from Hyphomicrobiaceae bacterium, assembly GCA_031409695.1. GTDB lineage: Bacteria > Pseudomonadota > Alphaproteobacteria > Rhizobiales > Hyphomicrobiaceae > JABFRJ01. The sequence continues at coordinate 4,629 of JANNXS010000090.1, read as the reverse complement.
GCTCGGTGCCATGGTGCCGGAGTATGTCATCCGCGGTGGCGAATGGTGGCGCATCGTCACGTCCACGCTCTTGCACGGCGATCCGATTCATCTTGCCGTCAACATGCTCGCGCTGTGGAGCCTTGGCTCGGATTACGAAGACTTCGCCGGCTCCCGGCGCATGTTGATCGTGTATCTGCTGAGCGGGTTTGGTGCGAGTGCGGGCGTGCTCTGGCTGATGTGGGTTGGCATCACTCCAACGGCCGTGCTGGTTGGCGCATCCGGCGCGATTTACGGCCTGTTTGGCGCCATCACGGCTCATGCGGGCCTGCTTTACCTGCGCACCCGAGACCCCGGACATCTTGCGCGGCTGGTCAACATCCTGGTCGTGCTTGCGATCAATCTGGTGATCACCTTTGCTGTGCCAAACATCAGTTTCTCGGCGCATGCCGTCGGCTTTGGCATTGGATTTATGCTGAGCCTTGTCTTCATTCTCGGCCCGAGGCACCGTACTGCGTAAAGGAAACCGGCCTGGAGTTTATTGGCCCCGATGCTGACGCTGTGCCGCGCTTGTGCAGCCCTTCACGACCGCGACCTTGCGGCCTCAAAAGTCTGCGCGGCGTGCGGATCAGTCGACGTTGTCCAACACGAGGAATTCGACACGCTCGACATGGCCCATGTCGACTGCGACGCGTTCTACGCCTCGGTCGAAAAGCGCGACGACCCTTCGCTGAGCGACAAACCACTGATTGTCGGCCATGCCGGGGGGCGCGGTGTGGTCACCACCTGCTGCTATATTGCCCGCAGTTATGGCCCGCGCTCGGCCATGCCCATGTTCAAGGCGCTCGCGCTCTGTCCGCACGCGGTCGTCATTCAGCCGAACATGGCCAAATACAAAGCCGTTAGCCGCGAGATCCGGGCCATCCTTGCCGATGTATCGAACCGCATTGAGCCGGTGTCCCTGGACGAAGCGTACATCGATCTGACGCCTGAGCACCATCTGGGCCGTGACCTGCCGGCGCAAGCCCTCGCGCGTGCCGCACGGCGCGTCGAACTGGAGGTTGGCATCACGCTTTCCGTCGGTCTTTCCTACAACAAGTTCCTGACCAAACTTGCCTCGGACCTTCAGAAACCAAATGGCTATTCAGCGATTGGTCGGGCCGAGGCGCGGGATTTCCTCGCCGGCCTGCCCGTGGCTAAGATCCACGGCGTTGGCAAGGCAACGGCCGAACGCATGACGGCGGCGGGCTTTGAACTCATTTCAGACCTGCAGGGCCTCAGCCAGCAGAATATGTCTGCCCGCTTCGGTCGGTTCGGTGAACGTCTGCACGCCTTTGTCAACGGAAACGACCCGCGTTGTGTGACGCCCGATCGGCCGACCAAAAGCGTTTCGGCTGAAAACACGTTCCTCCGCGATACCGCGCGTTTCGATGAGTTACGTTCGGAATTGCGCGATCTCGCGGTCCAGGTCGAGGCACGCCTGAAGCGTTCCGGTCTTGCGGGCAGTACCGTTGTCCTGAAACTCAAAACACACGATTTTCGAACACTGACCCGCAACACGCAGCTGAAAACAGCGACCCAGCGTGCGGATTTGATCGCAACCGCCGGTGAAGCGCTGTTACGCCGTGCAGCGGATGGCACGGCCTATCGCTTGATCGGGATCGGTCTTGCCGACATTGTCGGCGCTGACGATGCCGATCCGCCGGACCTGTTTTCATCACTTTCTTAGTCGCGACCACAGCGCGTGAATGGACCACCCACATGACCGTCGCAATCGAGAAGTCCGGCGCCGTCTGGACCATCATTTTGAACCGGCCGGAAGCGCGCAATGCGGTCGACCCCGAACATGCCGACGCGCTGTTTGCCGCCTTCGATGCCTTTGACATGGACGCGACTGCATCGGTTGCCGTGTTTTGGGGCGCGGGCGGCGCCTTTTGCGCCGGCTATGACCTTAAGCAAGCGGCCAAGTCCGCCACCGACACCGGTCCTCTCGCCCTTGATTTTCCCGCTGACAGTGGTTCGATGCCACAGGCAGTGCCCCGGGGGCCCATGGGACCGTCGCGGATGGAACTCACTAAACCGGTCATCGCTGCGATCGAGGGGCCAGCCGTCGCCGGTGGCATGGAGCTGGCGCTTTGGGCGGATTGCCGCGTTATGGCCGAAACGGCCTACATGGGCGTATATTGCCGTCGGTGGGGCGTGCCGCTGATTGATGGCGGCACGGTGCGCCTACCACGCCTCGTTGGCCAAGGTCGTGCGCTCGACATCATCCTGACGGGCCGCAAGGTGGAGGCCGACGAGGCGCATCGGATTGGATTGTGCGAACGCCTCGCGCCGCACGGGCATGCGCGGCGGGTCGCCGAGGCAATGGCGTCTGAAATCGCGCGTTTTCCGCAAGCCTGCATGCGCGCCGATCGCCGCGCCGTGTCGCTGGCCTGGGGCGTGGACATTCGCACGGGCCTCGCCCGCGAGTGGGCGAATTCCAAGGACATCGTCGCCCTCGAAGGTCGGGCCGGCGCCGCGCGTTTTTCTTCGGGCAAAGGCCGCAGCGGTGATTTTGGCGACATTTCTTAGCATGCCGAACGCCGAAAACAGTCCAATCCAGCGTGTGCTGCAACCTATGAATGCAGTGCTGTTGCTGCTTGGCCGCTTTGAGGCCGTTGTTCAGCAAAAACTGATTATCTTTTGCAACACTGCATCAATTCGGGCTTGGCCAAAGCTCATTTGCTGTCATATTAGGCAGCAATAGGGGTCGATCTCTCGGATCATCGCCATGCTGCGTGCGCTCGTCGGGGCTTTTGCTCTGTTGTGCTATGCTGCGACCGCCACGCCATCTGGCGCGGTGGACGACAGCGTTGTCGACCAAGTGGTCGCGTCACTTGCGCCACTGACTTTCCCGAGCCAGCCCCCGCAGATGTCATCGGACTGCCGTACTGCCGTGGTCGCTGGCGACAAATTCCGCAAGCCGCTGCGAGGCCTCCGGAAGGCGCTGCGTGAGAAGCGTGAACCTCGCGTGTTGGCGATGGGTTCCTCATCGACGGTCGGAGTCGGCGCGTCGGCACCTGCACAAGCGTACATCGCCCAACTCGAGGCCAATCTAGAGCGTACCTTTAAGGGCCTCGACTTCGATGTTGTTGGGCAGGGCATGTCTGGTGAGGTGGCTGAGGGCGCATCGGCCCGCATGAAGGACACCGTTCTTCGCGTGAAGCCTGATCTCGTCCTCTGGCAGGTCGGCACCAACGACGCCATCCGGCATGTCGACCTCGACACCTTCAAGGCGTGTCTGCGCCGCACGCTCACTTGGCTTAAGGACAACCGCTACGACGTGGTGCTGGTTGACCCACAATTCAGCGAAGAGCTGAACAAGGATGCGTATTATGCCGAGACCGTGGCGGCCGTCGCCGAGATCGCGCGGGAAGCGGGCGTTCTTCTGGTGGATCGGTTCGACGCCATGAGGGAACTCTCGAAATCACGCGGTGATCGCTTTTATCTGACCCCCGATAATCTGCATCTCAATGATGCCGGCCATCGCTGCATGGCCGAACAGTTGGCCCGCGCCATAGTGGCGGGCGTTCTCCTGGCCGAACAACCGGCCGCTGGGAATTGAGCTGGGAAATAATTGCCAATCGTCGGCATCGTCTCAGCGCTCTTTCGGATCGAGCGCGTCGCGCAAGCCGTCCCCGAGCAGATTGAATGAGAGCACCGTTACGAAGATGGCAAGGCCCGGATAAATCGCCATCCAAGGTGCTTGCGTGAGGAACCGCTGCGCTGAATTGAGCATGGATCCCCACGACGGGGCGGGTGGCTGTTGGCCAAGGCCGAGGAACGACAACGACGCTTCAGCAATAATAGCATTGGCGATCGACAGCGTTGCCTGGACGATCAGTGCCGGCAGGATGTTTGGTAGGATGTGTCTGAAGGCAATGCGATAGCCAGGGTTGCCAACGGCGCGCGCGGCTTCGACGTAGTCTTCGACCTTTGCACCCATGACTTGCCCGCGCGTCAAGCGCACGAACAGGGGGGCGGCCGTGAGCCCAATCGCGATCATGGCGTTGGTCAGCGAGGGGCCAAGGAAGGCCGCAAATGCAATGGCAAGGATCAGGAACGGGCAGGCCAACATGGCGTCGGTGATGCGCGAGACGAGCGTGTCGATGAAGCCACCGCGATAGGCAGCCAACAGACCGATGGGGACGCCGATGCCGACGGCAATGACAATCGACACGACGCCGGCAAGGAGCGATGCGCGCGCGCCATAGATGACACGGGCAAAGATATCCCGACCGGATTCATCGGTCCCAAACCAATTCAGCGCTGACGGCGCGCGGCGCAACATCGTGTAGCTCTGCTTGGTCGGGTCGAACTGGACGATCCAGGGGGCGAGCAGCGCCGCGGCGACCAGCAGAACAATGACAACGAAACCCAGGACGGCGGTTTTGCGCTGCAACAAACGGCGCAGCGCGCGTCGTCGCGGGCTCTCCACGGCAGACGTTTCCGCGACGTCAGGAATTGGGGTGTCGATCAAGGTGTCAGCACTCATGGCCCAAAACTCATGGCCCAAAACTCATGGCCCAAAACTCATGGCCCAAAACTCATGGCCCAAAACTCATGGCCCAAAACTCATGGCCCAAAACTCATGGCCCAAAACTCATG
>JANNXS010000089.1:0-20933 GCA_031409695.1 Hyphomicrobiaceae bacterium | reverse complement strand
AATTGCATCTTCGAACACTGGTTGTTGCGGCAGCATTGATTGCCCTTTCGGCTCCTGTCAGTTCTGCATGGGCGCAATTCACGCCGATTCCTTACAGTGGCTCACTTGATGATCCGGACGCGAACGGCAACTGTACTAAGGAGGCGGGGAAACTACGCTGTCGGTGGAACGGTCCATGCGTAAAGATCGGCAGTAAATGCTTGAGTTGCGGCGATCGCGAGAAATATGCGCCGGGTTTAGGGTGCTATACTTGTGGCGAAGGCACAAGTGCTGCTCAGACTCCACAGGGTCAATGGATTTGCCGCTAACCGCGCCACAGAAGCATAATCGAGCACTGGGCTAGTGCGTACTCAATTTAAGGCCAGCGCATCGTTTGCCGTTGCGTGGACAATGATTTGTGCACCCGCTGCGTCGTGAGGCGCTTGTTTATCAGAACCGAACAATCCTACTTATGACGCCGCGGGATGGCTTGATGGCAATTAAGTCAATAACGGTTGCTCCCGTCGCCGGGGGCAGCTTGAATAGCACTTCGAGAGAAGCAGGAGATGTCCCTGCGTAAGCTTCAAATGCAGGGAAATCGTCCGCCTCAGCCAGCACTTCAATCGTGCGTAACGCAGTATCAACTGTGACCTGACCGGCGATATCAATGTCGCCAAACAAAATGGTCTCGGGAACGCATTTGTTTCGTGATGCCGCAGAAAACTTTATGACATGTGCACTCCCTGTGGTTTTGACAGGCGTCTCTACGATCGTGCGCGTGGTGTCAGACTTGACATTACATGTGATCTCTCCGGTGTTGCATTTGTACTCAATTGTCTCAGATGCCGGAAACACCTTGGATCCGATTGATATCGCGATGGGTGTGAGCTTGATCTCCAAGGCGATCGCTATTTTTGAGCTAAGACCCTTTCCATTAGGTGACCAGCCACTGTCATAGTCTCTATCGTCAGAATTGTAACAGCGTTCAAGGAAAAAATCAGAAACTGTGGTGGGGCCACGAAATATATATTTGCCTTTCTTGAATGGCGCCTCGAAGATATATTCGGATCGACTTGGATGTTTTTTTGGAATGAAGGCGCGAATGGCGATATAGATGCGATCGGGCAGCGCGCGTGATTTATCGCTATCTGCGCGCAATTTCCTTGCTTCCACTGCGGCTGAATGTACGTTTTGAACGGGTGCGACAGATTTTCTTGACATCCAAATGAGATGCTCGGTTGCCGTTACGCTGTATCCCAGGATGGTTTGTTCTATGCCCTCTCTGGATTCTCCGTAATATCTTGAGAGAGCATCAGCGACGTTTTTTCCACCTGCAATTGCCTGAGTGTTTCGCAAATAACTCTTCCCATCGGGCCGAGTGTAAACTACCGCTCGCAAGAGGACACCCCAGCCGAGATCCCATCGGCCGACGCCAAAAGCCGGCACATAATAGCCTTCCGCCTCCCTTCTCAATGATTGCATCACGAGTTCGCCGTTGTTGATATCTACTCGCCCCACAAAATTATACGGCTTCAGGCTTTCCGTTTCCAAGAGCCAAATACCCCGCTCGAATGCCCTTTTGGGGTCGGCAAAGTCTTCTGCGTGTGCAGGCTTCCAGGCAACAATTAACGCGCAAATGATCCAGAAACCGGGCGCTAGCGCCGTAGCTAATGTTGACAGTATCCGGCAGACTATCATGTTGGATACCTTTTTGAGTTGGATTTTGCGGTTGTCACGCACTCCGTCACCTGACGCGGCCTACCTGCCTGGAATGACTAAGCAGGGTGGCAGCTCGGGCCATTTCCCACGCGCGTTGCTTGTAGACGGTCGAAACCGCCCGGTAACCGAGTTGAGGGTGACACACACGAGATTGCCCACGCAATAGCTCCGACTCCGACCTTTCCCACCAACGGCCGATGCTTTGCTGTAGCACACCGACAATGACAGCTCCTTTATAGCATTGCACGTGTGTAGTGTGCAGCGCAGCATGCGGGTGGATGGGCATGCCCGCTTCTGGCCCATCACGTCAAACGTCGACTGTCGGCTTCTGGGTGACACCGACCTTCCGCCGTCTGTGCGCCCAACCCAACCCCCTCACAGCTTCTTTGGCACCGCCGACGCTTCGGCTTTGTTCGCGGCCACGGGGTAGAAGGTATAGCTCAACGTGATGGTGTGGATGCGGCGGCCGTCACTGTCGGTTGCCATGGCGGGGTCGACGAAGAATTGCACGGGCATCAGCATGGTTTCGCCGGCGGCCAGCGGCTGGTCGGTGAAGCAGAAGCACTGAAGTTTATTGAAGAAGCTGCCGGCTTGATCAGGCACGACGTTATAGGTCGAGTTGCCCGTCTGGGCTTTGGTGCTGGTATTGGTTGCCCGGTACTCGACCACGTGGGTTTCGCCCAGGCGGACCTTCATGCTCCGTACGACCGGCTCAAACGTCCAGGTGAGGCCAGGGCCGACGGTTGCATCAAAGCGCACCGTCACTTCACGGTCGAGGATCACATCCGGCGCTTTATCGGCCCGCATGGTGGTGCCGCCGTAACCGGTGACTTGGCAGAAAATACGATACAGCGGCACGGATGCGAACGCGAGGCCAAGCATGGTTAGCGCAAGCCCCGCCGTACCGATAACGGTGCGTGTGTTGCGGGTGGCGTGTGATCGATCGAGCATAGATGTTCAGTAGCGCATTGCGATGCAGCCGGGGAGTGGAGGTTGTGTCGCGGCGCGAAAACGGACCGCGGTCGGTTCATGGAGGCCACGCGGGTGGCCTGGGACGCCGCGCAGGGGGTTGGTCGTCGACGCATAGCTCGCGGGTTTCCCTTGGTCGGGCGGCGTGGCATTCGTTACCGAACCGAACATCAGAGGCACCCATGCGCTCCTATCACTTTCCCGGCCGGTCGCCGACCATCGCACGCAACGGTATGGCCGCAACCTCCCATCCGCTGGCCAGTCTGGCGGCTATCGATTGCCTCAAGCGCGGCGGCAACGCCATTGATGCGGCAGTGACGGCAACGGCGCTGTTGTGTGTCATCGAACCGGCCATGACCGGCTTTGCGGGTGATTGTTTCGCCTTGATGCATAAGCCAGGCAAGGGTCTGGTTGCGCTCAACGGCTCGGGCCGTGCGCCAGCGGCCGCGAGGCCTGAGTGGTTTGCCAAACAGGGCATTGCCGCAATCGAGGTGACAAGCCCGCACGCCGTCACGGTGCCGGGCGCCATTGATGCCTGGGCAACGCTGTTGCGGGACCACGGCACGATCTCGCTCGGCGAGGCGCTTGCGCCAGCCATCGAGGCAGCTGAGGGCGGTTTCCCCGTGGCGCCGCGGATCTCGCATGATTGGGCGACGCTGGCTGAGAAGATCGCCAACAACGATGGCGCGAAAATGCATCTGCTTAAGGACGGCCGTACGCCGCGCATGGGCGAGATCATGCGCTTTCCGGCGCTCGCACAATCGCTCAAGTTGATCGCAAAAGAAGGCCCGGACGCCTTCTATCTTGGGGCGTTGGCGGCCGACATGATCAGCGACCTGAAGGCGCTTGGTGGCTTACATACGGCGGCCGACTTCGCGAGCCAGAAGAGCAACTACGTCGAACCCATCGCAGTCACCTATCGCGGCGTCACGCTGCACGAGTTGCCGCCCAACAATCAAGGCGTGGTGGCACTCATCATACTGAAGATCCTCGATCGCTTTCCCGATCTACCCAAGGACATTAACAGTGCGGAGCGTCTGCATGTCATGATGGAAGCGGCGCGCCTTGCCTATTCCGCGCGTGATGTGTTCGTTGCCGATCCGATGATGGCGGATGTGCCTGTCGCACATATGCTTTCAGACAGCTTTGCCGATGAACTCGCCAAGCGCATCGATCGCAAACGCACGCGCGACGACTTGGGTCCCGTGCCGCGCCCGCAGGGGACCGACACAACCTATCTGACGGTCGCCGATAAGAGCGGGATGGTGGTTTCGTTTATCAACTCGCTGTTTGCGGGCTTTGGTTCGGGTATCGTGACGAAGAAAACAGGGCTGGTGATGCAGAACCGCGGCAGCGGTTTCACACTCGAGGCAGGACACCCGAACTGCATCGCGCCGGGCAAGCGTCCCATGCACACACTCGTTCCGGCGTTGGCAACGCGCGACGGTAAACCGTGGTTGTCGTTCGGCGTCATGGGCGGGGCGTATCAACCGCTTGGCCATGTCGCCGTGCTGTCGAACCGCATCGATTGCGGGCTCGACATCCAGCAAGCCGTTGACGCGCCGCGCCTCTACTACGAGGATGGAAAATTGCGTTACGAAGCGTCACTTGATCCACAAATCGTGGCACAACTTGAAGCGCTCGGGCATCCGATGGCGGAACGCCCGGACCCGTTCGGTGGTGCCCAGGCGATCGAATTCGATCGCATCAATGGCGTGCTCATCGGCGCCTCGGATCCACGCAAGGACGGCCTCGCGCTTGGCTATTGAAACAAAAGACGAGCGAGCTCTCAGCCGTGCGCCTTACAAAGCGCGTCCGCGTGGAAGGCCTTGTGCAGGGAGTCGACTTTCGCGCGTTTGTGGTGCGTGAGGCTTCGCGCCTTGGCCTAAACGGGTTTGTACGCAACCGACGCGATGGTGGCTTTGAGGCCGTATTTGCAGGCACATCTGCGCAATGCGATGCCATCATCGCGGCCTGTTACAAGGGCCCGCGCGGCAGCCGTGTCACGATGGTGAAAGTTCTCGACGAGCACACAGACGTACCCGTCGGCTTCACCGTTCAGGCGACGGTGTGAGTGTGCTTTCGGGGCGAGACGCACTGGTCATCGAGTTGGTGATGCAGTACATCCGCAGGGCGCTGTTGCAACGTGGCATCATAATTTGACGTCTGATGAAGCCACGCAACGCACCGAACGACACATAAGGAGACGCCCATGCCTGCGCGCAAAATGCCTGCAAAAAAAGCTGCTACAAAATCGTTAGCTAAGGCACCTGCGAAGTCTGCAGCCAAGTCGTCCGCAGCCAAGTCGTCCGCAGCCAAGTCGCCGGCAAAGACTATGGCCAAGTCTGCTGCAAAAGCGCCGGCAAAGCGCGGACGTACGATGGCGACTGCGACCTCACGCATGGTGAAGGCTGCGCCCGGCAAGGCAGTGGGCAAGAAGACGGCTGCAAAGACGAGTTCGAAGCGGGCAGTTGCAGTAAATTCGCCTGCGGCTAAAAAGGCACCTCGCAAGGTTGCCGTCAAAGTTGGCCGCAAAGCCGCCGTGAAGAAAAAGTGACTGGTTGGCGTTTACGAGACGATAATGATTCGGTGAGGGATATCCGATGCATTCGATGTTTAAATCGCTGACGGCGGCAGCTGTCGTCGTCGCGATCAGTTCGTCATTGGCTTTTGCGACTGCGTCGGTGACCAATCGTGATGACAAAGATCACAAGATCACGATCATTGAAGGCGATAAGAAACAGGACTTTACGCTGAAGGCCAACCAGGTGCTTGAGAACATCTGCGCGCAGGGGTGCGTGCTGCGCCTGAACGACAGCGAAGACGATGAGTATCAGCTGGAGCCCAAGGATCAGGTGTCGATTGAGGATGGCTATCTCTACTACGACAACCAGGAAGACGAGAAGCCGGAAGAGCCGAAGAAGAAGTAAGGCCGCCCAACGTTGGCGACCGCGGGCTTGCCCCGGCTTAGCCTATTCCCGGCTTAGTCTATGGTTGGTCGTCGCCCGGTCAAGTTTCAGCGATTGGCGGATGACGCCGGACCAAATTGGCCCTAGATTATTGGCTATGGCTGGGGCTGAGACAACGTCTTAGGTCTGCGGAGCAGACGCTGCGCATCCCAGTGCACAGATCCGAAGGCGACGTTACGATGGCCTCAGTTGCAGCTCCGGCCATCGCCGTGCCCGCCCGTCGTAGTGCGACGTGGAGCTTCGTTCGATCGCAGCCGCTCGGAATGTTGGGGCTGCTGGTCATTCTCGCCTACGTCGTGATGGCACTTGGGGCCAAGTGGATCGCGCCATTTGACCCGGAAGAGATCGACTTCGCGGCACAGCTTACCAAGCCGGGACTGGAGCATTGGTTTGGAACCGACCAGTTTGGCCGTGATGTGTTCTCGCGCCTCATCTATGGCTCACGCACAGCGCTTGCAGTTGGCATCGGCGCGTCGCTGTTTGGCTGTACCATTGGCGCGGTCATCGGCGCCTCGTCGGGCTACTTCGGCGGCAAAATTGACACGATAATTCAGCGCGTTGTTGACATCTTGCTGGCGTTTCCGATTATCGTCCTCGCCATGGTCGTCATCGCCGTGCTCGGCAAGCGGCAGTGGGCGGGTATCGACCTGAACCTGATCACGGCGATAGCGCTGCCGATCATCCCAAAGATGGCGCGCATTGCGCGGTCCTCGACGCTGTCGATTGCCGCTATGCCCTACATTGATGCAGCGCGCGCGGCGGGTTTCTCCCACAAGCGCATCATTCTGCGTCACATCCTGCCCAACATCGTCGCGCCGTTTTTGATCATGTTCACCGCCTTCGTGGCACAGGCTATTTTGCTTGAAGCGTCGCTGTCGTTCCTCGGTCTCGGCGTGACCGAGCCAACGCCGGCCTGGGGTTTGATGCTCTCCGGCGCGTCCGCAGACTTCTATCGTGATGCACCTTGGATGATCGTGTTCCCCGGCCTTGCCATCACGCTCGCGGTGTTCGCGTTCAACATGTTTGGCGACAGCCTGCGCGATTGGCTCGACCCGAAAATGAAGGGGTGAGCGCCGCTCACGTTGGGCGCCTAGCCGGCGCATCATTGCTGGTGGGCGAATGGACGGATCCGGTAACGCACAGGCGGACGAAGAACCGGCGTCACGGCTTCAGGCGGTCACCCTTGCGAAGACGGGGATCGTCAAGTTCGATCCAGCGTAGACCGTCGCGAACAGCAGCTGTCTGTAAAACGGCCGTGTCCAAGACAGCCAGTATCGGTGTTGCAATTGGTGCCGGCATTGTTTTGGCAAGGCGATAGAACGGACGCGGAGCGAGCAGCATAGCCGCAAAAGCGACCACAACTGTGAGGATCGGCGTCACCACCATGACCGTGGTACGGCGACGGCGGCGGCGGCGGGCCAGCGCAATATCTGCATTCGGCGCGCTCGGTGATGGAAGGGCCAAGCGCGCGGACCGCACGGTGGTCTCGCGGGCGCGCGAACGGCCGTCAAAGCCAACGGCGTGGTCATCTGGGGGGGCGACGACGTGTTGAGCGCTTGACGGGCTGGCGTTATGAGCTGGAGCAACGACAGTCCATTGGGGCGCGACGTCTGCTGCATTGCGGCGCTGAGCATTGCCCTCGGCTAAGTGCGAGGCGAATGTGCCACCAGATGGAGGGGTCGTTGCGGATGCGTCCGACGATAAAGCCTGCACGGAACCTGTCATTTGGGGTCGTATCGGCAGTATTGGTCGCGGTGCCGTAGGTTCGTTTGGTGCAGGTTGGAGCTGCAGCAACCGAGACAGGATTGGGCTCGGATCGATTTGCGACAGCTGCGCGTAGCGGTCCACGATGCGTACGGTCTCTGGCCAGGACGGCAGTGAGGCAACAGCGCCTGCCTCGAAATCTAAAAGTGTCGACACGTTTGTGCCCAGCCGCCGCGCCATCTCGGATTGAGAAACGCCTACGATTTCGCGCATTTGTTTGAAAATAGCCGCCAGACGTTCGTCGCCAGCAAAGCGATCGAGATTAGCCGCCGCCTGCATCGCACCTGACGGGTGCGCTAGTCCATGGCTCATGGAGGACAAATTACGCAACACCTGAGCCCCCGCTCGAGCGAAACTGAACGATGCCTGACGCTCCTTCATTTTTGGCGAGGTGTCAAAGTTTTCTTTTTAAAGTGACAAATTTAACACGATCGAGTCGTTGAGTTGCAGCGCGACTCGGCGCGCGTTAGAGCCCGCCACAGATTAGCCACATGCTCTCAGGGAACGCGTTCGTGGTCCATGCACTCGACAGACTTAAGACGACGGCTGGCCTCGATGTTTCGGGGAAGCGCGTGATCGTCCGAGCAGACCTAAACGTGCCATTGGCAGCCGGACAGGTGAGCGATGCCACGCGGCTCGAACGGCTCGTGCCGGGCCTCCAGGACCTTGCCAGACGCGGCGCCAAGGTGATTGTCATCTCGCATTTTGGCCGGCCGAAAGGCGGGCCTGAGGCGGCGTTGTCATTGAAACCGATTTCGGACACCCTTGGCGGTTTGATCGGCCGGCCATTGGCCTTCGCCACAGACTGCGTCGGCCAAGCGGCGTCGGCAACGGTGTCAGCCATGGCCAACGGCGATATTGCGGTGCTGGAAAACTTGCGATTCCACACAGGGGAAGAAGCCAACGAGGCCGCGTTTGCCGCCGAACTCGCAAAGCTTGGCGATCTGTTCGTCGGTGATGCGTTTTCCTGTGCCCATCGCGCACATGCGTCAACGGAGGCGATCACACATCTGCTGCCCTCTTATGCAGGCCCGTTGCTGATGGAGGAAATCAACGCGCTCAGCCGCGCGCTTGAACACCCGCAGCGTCCAACGGCGGCCGTGGTCGGCGGCTCGAAAGTTTCGACCAAGATCCCTGTGCTGACCAACCTTGTCGCCAAGGTCGACAAGCTGATCATTGGCGGCGGCATGGCCAACACGTTTTTGCAGGCGCAAGGCATCAACGTCGGCAGGTCGCTTTCAGAGCCGGATCTTCACAAGACCGCGCTTGAAATCATCGCCGCCGCGCGCGTTGCTGGCTGCGAGATCGTGTTGCCCATCGATGGCCGCGTGGCGCGGGAGTTCAAGGTCGGAGCCGCGAGCGAGATATTGCCGGTTGGTCAGACACCGGCCGATGGCATGATCCTGGATGTGGGGACGCAGTCCATTGCACACCTCATTGAGGTGCTTCACGGCTGCAAAACACTGCTTTGGAACGGTCCACTCGGCGCGTTCGAGATCGCGCCGTTTGGCGAAGGGACGTTCGCGCTCGCGCGGCAGGCCGCCGCCATGACCAAGGCTGGCAAGCTGATTTCAGTTGCCGGTGGTGGCGATACAGTCGCCGCGTTGAATGCCGCCGGCGTCACCGACGATTTCACCTATGTGTCGACGGCCGGCGGCGCCTTCCTCGAATGGCTTGAGGGCCGCGTTTTGCCTGGGATCGCAGCACTGACGAGGTGAAATATCTGTGCAGGTGTGTGATGCGGGCCAAATGCGGACGTTTGCATCGCCGTTGCCGCAGCCTCAGCTGTCATCCTGCCCCCTGTGGGCAGGACCCATTTATCGGCGAACGCAACCGTCACCTTGTTGCTCTGCCACAGCAACAAACTCACTTTGGAGCGAGTGGAGGAATGGGTCCTACCCACAAGGGGTAGGATGACAGTAGAGTGTTTAACACCACGAGCCGATCACTTCGACACTGGCTGAAAAGCCGAAGTGCGCTACCCCCACTCCCAACACTCGATCAACAAGCCCCGAGACCCGCCCTATGTTCAAAGCCGTCATCTTCGACCTTGACGGCACGCTGGTTGATAGCGCGCCGGATATCGCCATAGCCGCCAACAGCGCGTTCGCGCCGCTGGGCGTTCCGCCGTTTGCGATTGACGATATCAAGGCCATGATCGGTGGCGGCTCGGCTGTGCTGATTGAACGCGCGGTGAAAGCCGCTGGCTTGCCCTACACGCCCGAGAGCCATGCCGAGATCCTCAGCCGCTTTATGGGGGTCTACAAGGCCGTCTCAGCGCAGGGGCGCGGCTTGTATCCAGGCGTTATTGATGTGCTGGTGGCGTTGCGGGCTGCTGGCATGAAAACCGCGCTGTGTACCAACAAGCCAGCGCCCGTGACGGACATTGCGGTCGCCGCTCTCGGTCTCGCGGCCCACTTCGACTATGTGCTTGGCGCGTCCGACCGGATCGCTAAAAAGCCTGATGCTGCCATGCTGCATGACTGCTGCCGGACGCTCGATGTGCACCCGCGCGAGGCCGTCATGGTTGGCGATAGCGGCGCCGACAATGGCGCCGCCCGTGCCGCGGGATGCAAAATCGTGCTGGTCGATTTCGGCTATTCGAAAGTACCGGTCAGCTCCATGGGCCCTGATGCGGTCATTTCACACTTATCAGAGCTGCCGCCGGCGTTGAAGCGGCTTGCGGCTATGCGCTGATAGCCCTCGACAGGCGCGGGGCCCACGGCGCACCATCGTTCAGCAATCCAATTGCGAGGGGCACCATGGGACGCTTGTCGGGCAAGATTATACTCATCACCGGAGCAGGCTCTGGCCTCGGGCGCTCGGCGGCAATCCTGTGCGCGGCGGCAGATGCAACTGTCATTGGCACGGACGTCAATGTTGAAGGCGGGCAGGAAACCGCGCGCCTCGCTGGCCAGCGCGGACACTTCCTGCCGCAGGACACGACGAAGGCTGACGATTGGGCGCGAGTTCTTGCCGACATCAAGGGGCGGTTTGGTGGGCTGCACGGCCTGCTCAACAATGCCGGCGTGCTCGGTAAAGTCCCGCACACGATCGAGAGCGAAGACATCGATGCGATGCGGCGGCTGTTCGCTGTTAACATCGAGGGTGTGTTTCTTGGCTGCCAGATGGCCGCGCCACTGATGCGCGACAGCGGCGGCGGGTCCATCGTCAATCTGTCATCGGTCGCGGGCCTCAAGGCGACAGCGCCGCTCGTGTCCTACGGCATGAGCAAAGCCGCCGTGCGACAGCTGACAAAATCCGTCGCCGTGCATTTCGGTCGCGCCGGTTGGAAGGTGCGGTGCAACTCTCTGCATCCCGGCGTCATTGAAACGCCCATGGGCGACCAACTGATCACGGAACCGACAGCACGGGCGGGGCGTCTTGCGAGCATCCCGCTTGGTGACTTTGGTCATCCCGACGACGTCGGACATGCGGCCGTCTATCTGCTCTCGGACGAAGCCCGATACATCACCGGCGCCGAACTTGTGATTGATGGCGGGTTCACGCTCTAGGGGGCTGCCCGAGAACTAAGAACCCAGCTTCACGAACCCGGCTTCATGAACCCGGGGCATCGAGCTTGCGCGTCAGGCTCTCGAATTCCTTGCGCAGGTCTTCGTTCTTAAAGATCTGCTCGAAGGTCGGTGCTTCCAGTTTCTGGATGGCCTCGAACGATTGGGCGCTGTCTCGCATCAGATTGCGCAGCTGGAAACTCGCTTCCACGGTCTCGTAGGTGTTGTCGGCAATTTTGAGGTCGTGGGCCGCGCGGGCGCGGGTGCGTGCGATCTGCTCGCGCTGCAGTCGCAAATAGCGCTGATATCCCTTGGCTGCTTCGTCGGCGAGGCGCTGGCTTGAGAGGTTGGCCTCCAGCATACGCTTCTGGTCGGGACGGTTCTCGGCCTTGAGCAAGTCCTGCGTCCTCAGCCGCGCGGCCGCGATGTCCTTCTGTATCGCATCGAGCTTGGGGAGATACTGTGTGTCGATCTTTTGGATCGACATGTCCTGAGCGTGCACCAGCATAGCGAACAGGGCCGCATGCATGGCGAAATACTTGCGCGCCGCTTCAATGTTTTCGCCGCTCTGCGCCATCAACTTCGACAACTGGTTGTCGATCACCTTGGCGGAGTTGAACACGGCGACCAGCCGCACGAGATCCCCCGATAGGACGCCGTCGAGGAGGAGATCGACCTGTTCCTGCGCCAGATTGATGCCGGACTTTTGCAAGGCGACGAACACTTCGACTTTGGCCTTTTTGATTTCGTCGCGGTTGAGCTCGATCTTTTTCTGGGCTTCGACAATGTCCTTGCCGAGGCTGTCGACCGTGTCCGTGATCGTGCCCGGCAGCATGCCATCCCGGGGAGCTGTCAGCTGCTTTTCACGCAGGGAAACAATGCGGCTGTCGAGGTCGCGGATGTTCTTTCGATAGGCATCGATGCGCTTCTGAACCTCGACGACGGGCACGTCCGAGACGATGCCAAGGACGGCGTCCATCAAGTCGCGGATCTTTTTTTCGCGATCCTCGCGGGTCTCCGTGAAGATTGGCGGCAATACAAAATCGCTGCGCGGCGGCAGCTTGGTCGCCTCGCCCCGGTTCTTGGCCGTGTCTTGCAGGATGGCATCGACGGCTTTCATCAGCCGTTGCGCTTGGTCGAATTGCGCGTCGCCTGCCCGCGGGTCAGCCGGTGGTTGCACCTTCGAGAGGTCACCCGGCTTGGTCGCCTGGGGCGAGGTTTCCTGCTTTTTCAGCAGATCGCCGATGCTGTCACGGTTGGCCGTCTGGGCGTCGGCACGTGGGGCCTGGGCGAGTGATCCCGCACCCAGGATCGCCAAACCCAGGACGCCCAAACATGCATTTCGATAGTGGGCATTTCGAGCGCGATTGGACGCGGCCAAGAACGATGCGCGGCGGGTCATGGCGGTCCCTCCAAGGTGACGCCACCGCTTATTCCCGTGGGAATGCGGCGGATCGATGATTTTAGCCGAATCGGCAGGTAACCATAGGATTATGTCGCGGCCGTCGCGACAGGTCATTCAGGCAGTGTGCGTCAGGCACCCACGCGCCGGCCAAGGAACACAACGCACCCGCCGTTCCGCTCGGCGCGATCGACCTCGACGAAGCCTTGGCGTTGGTAAAACAACACGTTGCGCGCGGTCGCCGACGTGATGACGTGGACGCCCGGCAACCCCGCAGCGGCGACATCATTTGCGCAGGCGTCGAGCAACAGCGCGCCAGTACCCGAGCTGCGGGCGGCGGCGGTCAGGTTGATGTGCAGGTGGGCTGGATAGCGCGCACATGCGGCCGCGAAGGTCTGAAAATACGGCAGTTCCGCAAAGCGTGGCGACGTCGCGGGATTGACGTGGCAGCCAACGAGATAGCCGACGACCCGCTCTGCCGCGACGGCAACATAGGCCAAGTGGGGCTCGTTGCGCAGGTATTGCCCAAGCCAGAGGTCATAGAACTCAGCCCGGCGCTCAGCCTCGGCTGGTGCCCGTGGTGCCGTTTCGTAAAAAATGGCATCAACGGCGGTGCGCACATCGTTCGTTGGTGGGACGACGTCCGAAAAGCGCGCAATGTCGATGGATGACGGCATGGCGGCATCATCGCGGAGGATCATGTCCGATGTCCAGTGCGGAGCGGGGCTTGCCGATCACTGTACTCGACGTTCCAGGCGGTGCGCGGCTCGGGCTGATGCACTGTCCCGGCCGCTGTGGCGGCGCCTATGGTCAACGCCACTTGGTTGCAGATTTGGACGCGGTTGAGGCCTTTGGCGCGGACATCATGATCACACTTGTCGAAGCGAATGAGTTTGCGCACTTGGGCGTCACCGATTTTGAGGCGATGGCCGAGCGGCGAAGCTTCCGGTGGCATCATGTACCAATTCCTGACTACGGTGTCCCCTCCTTCGCCACCTGGAGCGCCTGGGACACCGCGCGCGGCGACGTCCACGCGGTGATCAAGGGCGGTGGCCGCATCGCCCTGCACTGCGCGGCCGGCCTTGGCCGCACGGGCATGATCGCGGCAAAACTCCTGAGCGAGCTCGGTTTCACGCCTCAAGCTGCGATTGTAGAGGTCCGCCGTCTGCGACCCGGCGCCATTGAAACCGAGGCGCAGGTGGCATTTGTCTTAGACGGCCCGCGCTTGTTGTAGTGGCCCAATCTGCGGAGACCCGGCTGCGGTCGTCAAAGATGTGGACAACGGACGGAAAAGCGACAGGATTGGTAACGATGCCTTTGTCTTGGGGCTAGACTGTTGCACCCGTGTGGGGTTGCAATGACACGATGTTGACGACATCCGGTGACAGGTAAAGATTGGTTTCGCTCGGCGGCGTGCACAGGCTCACGCACACCGGACCGGCGCAGTAGGTTGGGGTATGGTGCAAGACACGACACGCGGCGCACGGTCGCTGACTGAGGCCGTTGCAGATGTCGCGCCGGACCTTGAGTCACGCCGTGTATCCAATGGCAGCGGCGCTAAGGGTGCGCCACCGCTTCCAGGCGCTGCTACGCCGCCTGTGCTAACACCAACTGTGCTGCCACCAACTGTGCTGCCACCAACTGTGCTCTCGGCACCCTTGCCGATTCCAGAGCTGTCTTCAGGTCCGGCGAACGCGTCGCCACCGCCACTCAAAATGCCCGCTGCTACCCCTCCACCGACAACACTTGCCCCGCCCTCGGCCCCGCCCTCAGCCCCGGCACCGGTTGCGTCCCAGTCTGGGCGACAACCCACACTGCAGCCCACGGCTTTGGCTACCCCAGTGGCCAAGCTCGTCGCGGCCACCGCGGCACCGCTCGCCAATGCCTCATCGATTGCGTCCGCGCCGTCTCTGGGGCTGCCGCCCCCTGTGTCCGTAGCTGTGGGCTCTGTGGCGATCGGCCAAACGTCCCGCCAGCCGGCCGCCGTGGTGTCTCAGCCTCAGGCCCGGCCTGCCGAACAGGCAAGGTCGTTGTCGGTGCCGGTGCCGGTGCAAACCAGCACGCCGCAGGTGAACAGATCTGCCAATACAACGGCGCCCAATACCACGTCACCCGATGAAACGGCGCCCGCCGAAACTGCGCGCGAAAAATCCATCAAACGACGCCCCGCCGGACCATCGCGCGGTTCGACAATTGCGGCCAACGACGACGCCCCGACGATCGGTGGGTTGATCTATGCTCTGAACCAGAAACCATCCCGCCGGATCTACGTTATCGCAGCCGCCATTTCTGGCTTGTGGTTGGTTGTTGGCGTGCTTCTCTCGGCGTTGATGATCATTCCAGAATGGGCGAAGGTTACTGGCGTTGGTGACCTGCTGGCCAAGCCCGTGATCCTGATGTCGATTGCAACGGTCGCTTTGCCGATTGCCGTGTTCTGGGTCATTGCCTGGCTGGTCTATCAAGCACAGGATTTGCGCTTGCGCTCGTCGGCCATGACCGAAGTCGCGATCCGGCTCGCCGAGCCCGACCGGCAGGCGGAGCAGGCCGTCGCCTCCCTCGGTCAGACCGTTCGCAAGCAGGTCAATTACATGAACGAGGCAATCTCGCACGCCATCGGTCGCGCGGGTGAGCTTGAGGCAATGGTGCACAACGAGGTGTCCGCGCTGGAGCAGGCCTTCGCCTCTAACGAAAGTCGCATCCGCGGCTTGCTGAACGAGTTCGCGAACCAGCGCAATGAGTTGAACGGCACTGGCGAGCAGGTGCATCGCACGTTACGCGCCATCGGCATGGAAGTGCCGCAGTTGCTCGAAAATCTACAGAGCCAGCAGGCAAAGATCGCGCGCCTCGTTGGGGATGCCGGACAAAATCTGATTGCACTGGATACCTCGCTCAATTCTGCGACGGGCCGACTGGAGACATCACTTGGTGAACGCACGACGGCGCTGCGCACCGTGCTCACTGAGAGCACCGACCAGGTTCAAACACTGTTTGTCGATCGCACGACCCACCTGCAAACTGTCCTCGACGAGTACACGTCCGCCCTCCATACGACGCTCGGCGTCCGCACGGGCGAATTCCAGACTGTCTTTGAGACGTTCACAACGGCTATCGACCAGACGCTGGCGGCACGTGCTGATGCTATCAGCATCTCACTCGTCGATCAGACCGAAGCCTTTGATCAACGCCTTTTGGAGCGCACCCACGCTATCGATTTGGCCTTTGCCACCCGGCTGCAGACGTTCGACGATTCGATCCGCAACTCGACACAGTCGATCGACAGCACCGTTGGAGAAAAGGCACGGCTGTTGGCTGTTGCCATGGACGCCCACGCCAAAAACCTGTCGGAAACACTTAGCCGCCAGTCGCAGCACCTCGACGAACAGTTGGTGCAAGGCATCGCTTCGGTGCGCCGCACCAGCGAAAATATCACGCGTCAGTCGGTCAAGGCGATAGAAGGCCTCGCTGGTCAGGCCGATATGCTCAAGTCTGTGTCTGAGAACTTGCTGACCCAGATTGGTTCGGTCACCAACCGTTTCGAAAACCAAAGCCAGTCGATCCTGCGTGCCGCCAATGCGCTTGAATCTGCCAACCATCGGATCGACAGCACTCTTCAGAACCGCCACCGCGAGCTGTCCGATACGCTCGGCCGCGTGACGGAATCGACCGACGAACTTGGCAAACAGCTTGGCACATACAAGAGCACGATCGAATCGTCGCTGACGGACGCAGCGCAGAAAACCCGCGCCCTGACCGACGACCTCACCCGCGGCGCACAGTCTCACGCGCAATCCGCGCTCAGCGATTTACAGCGCCTGCGCACGGACACAGAGCAACACACCAATCGAGCACTTGATTCGCTGCGTGACCAGTTCTCGACCGTGTCACAAGAGATGAACCAGCAGGTTGGCTCCCTCACCAGCCGCCTGGCTGAGACAACCGACGAGATCCGTGCCCGTACACGCACGGCGACCGAAGATCTGGCGCGCGAACAGGAGGCGCTCCGCCTGCAAGCCCAGCGATTGCCGGACGCAACGCGCCAAAGCACGGACGCCATGCGTCGCGTGCTTGCCGAGCAATTGGCCGCCCTCGACCAGGTGTCACGCATTGCTGATCGCGAGCGCCGCACCATGGATATCTCGCCGCCGGTGTCGCAACCCTACGCTCAGCCGACGGCTCCAGTTCCGCCGCAACAGCGGATTGCGCAGCAACCCCCGGCACCTTCTGCAGCACCCTCTGCAGCGACCGGTTGGTCACTGGGTGATTTGCTGGCGCGCGCTTCAAAGCCAGATGCACCAGCCGTTGTCCCCGAACCGCAACCGGCACCCGCCGTTTCAACACCCATCAATCTAGAGCAGGTCGCAGCCGCCCTCGATCAGCCGACGGCTGCGGCCATCTGGGCCCGCTTCCGTTCAGGCCAGCGTGGCATCCTCGTGCGCAGCATTTATACGGCCGATGGTCGCGCCGTTTTTGACGACGCCCAGCGCCGCTATCAGAGCGACATGCCCTTCCGTGCCATGGTCGATCGTTTCCTCGCCGACTTCGAACGCGAAGTCCGCGACGTCGAAGCGCGCGATCCGAGTGGCCAATCGCTGCAAGCCCACCTCACTTCCAGCAGCGGGCGGGTGTACCTGTTCCTGGCACACGCCTGTGGGCGGATTTCGTAAACGACGGACGAGATATCGAGCGGGATTTTTAAAGGTCACGGTCCCGCCCGCGGTTGAAAGACCAGTCCCGCCTCAGATGCGTTCGATGCCTCATAAACGCTCGATAATTGTCGCGGTGCCCATGCCGCCACCAACGCAGAGCGTCGCGAGGCCGGTTTCGAGATCGCGGCGCTCCATCTCATCCAATAGCGTGCCAAGGATCATGGCCCCGGTTGCCCCGAGCGGGTGCCCCATGGCGATGGCGCCGCCGTTGACGTTGATCTTGTCGTGCGGGATCTCCAAAAGCTTCATGAACAGCATGACCACCGAGGCGAAGGCTTCGTTGAGCTCATACAAGTCGATATCGCTGGCTTTCATGCCAGTGCGTTTGAGCAACTTGCTGGTTACTTTTTCGGGGCCCGTTAGCATGATGCCAGGCTCAGAGCCGATAGATGTGAACGCTCGGATGCGCGCGCGTGGTTTTAGGCCGGCACGAAGGCCTGCCTCCTTGGAGCCGATCAGCACGGCCGCCGCACCATCCACAATGCCCGATGAGTTGCCGGCGTGGTGCACATGGTTGATCGCCTCCACTTCCGGATAACGCTGCAGCAGAACATTATCAAAGCCCGCCTCCGCGCCCATTTTGGCGAATGCGGCTTTCAACGCGCCAAGCGACTGCATGGTCGTGTCGGGGCGCATGTGTTCGTCGTGGTCGAGCAAGGTCTGGCCGATGATGTCCTTGACCGGCACAACGGATTTCTTGAAGCGCCCGTCTTTCCAGGCGGCTGCCGCCCGTCTCTGGCTCTCGACCGCATAGGCATCGACGTCGTCGCGCGAGAAGCCCCACTTTGTCGCAATCATATCAGCGCCGATGCCTTGCGGCGTGAAATAGCTCTTGATGGCGATCGTCGGGTCCATGGACCAGGCGCCGCCATCGGATCCCATGGGCACGCGGCTCATGCTCTCGACGCCGCCGCCAATGGCGAACTGTGATTGCCCCGCCATCACCTGCGCCGCCGCCATGTTCACCGCTTCTAGGCCCGACGCGCAAAACCGGTTTATCTGTACACCGGCGGTTGTCTCGGCGTAGTTGGCATTGAGGACGGCCGTGCGCGCGATGACCGAGCCTTGCTCGCCGATGGGCGAAACAACCCCGAGCACGACGTCGTCTACGAGGGCCGTATCGAGATGATTGCGGTCGCGCACGGCTTCGAGCACGCCGGTTGCAAGGCTCAGCGCCGTTACCTCATGCAGGGACCCATCGGCTTTGCCTTTGCCGCGCGGGGTTCGGACGGCGTCGAAAATATAGGCATCTGCCATGGCTCAGGCGCTCCGCAGGCTGAATGAAAGTCGGGCAGGGACGTAGGTTATCGTTTACGTCACTTGTGACCGACGGCTTGGGCGAGCGCAAGTCCGGGGCTCAAGTCCGGGGCGCAAGGGACGAGGTTTAGAGCCTAAAGCCCGTTGGAAGGCTGGGCGTTGTGACAGCCGCCGTTCGGCCACGACGGAAACGTGATCGGGCGTGCACATCAGTTGGGTTTGTGCCTGCGGGGCTTCAGAGTAGGCTTTGCGGGGCTGTCGGGGGTACACCATCATGATTGGCGTTCGTTGGTTTATGGCAGCGGGCGCTTCTCTCGTTTTCGCGCAGGTTTTGCTCGTCAGGCTGACGCTTGGGCTTAATCACGATACAGCCGCCAGTTTCGCAGCTGTTTGGCCCTTGATCCTCGGCCTCACCGTGCCGACTGCCATTGGGTTCTGGATCGCGCCGCGTCTGGTGCACGTGTCGCCGTCACGCGCCGCGCTCGGCGTCTTGTTCATGGCGGGCGTCGCCATGCGGCTCGTCTGGTTTGGCCAGGTGCCACCACTTGACGATGATTATGAGCGCTACATGTGGGACGGCGCCATCGTCGCCAACGGTATGAACCCGTATCGGTATCCACCGCTTCTGTTCGACGCGGGTGGTGGCACCGATGCGCCGAAGGCCTATCGCGATCTGGCGGCTGAGGCACCCGGGATATTCAAGAAAATCAACTTCCCGGATATGCGCTCCATCTATCCGAGTACGGGGCAACTGGCTTTCGCGCTTGGACATGTGCTGGCGCCATTTAAGGTCGACGGCTTGCGGATCGTGTTTCTCTTGGCTGAAATCGCAACGTTTGGCTTGCTGCTGCGGCTGTTGCGCGACATGGAGCGCTCGCCGCTTTGGGCGGCACTGTACTGGTGGAACCCGTTGCCGGTTTATATGACCATAGCGGTTGCTCACGTTGATGCGCTTGTGCCGCCGTTTGTGTTGGCTGCGCTGCTGTTTGCCTATCGCGAGCGGGTCTATCTTGCCATGGCCATGCTCGGGCTTGGGGCGGGTGTAAAGGTCTGGCCGGTCGTGTTGGCGCCGCTCGTGATCGCGCCGCTGGTCTGGCGACGTCAGGACCGTGACTGGACGACAGCAATCATCGCCTGCGCCGTGCTTGGCGCCGTCCTCGCTGTAGCTGTCGGGCCGGTGGTGTGGTCGGCGATGCGGCCCGGCTCCGGCTTGACCGCCTATAGCCAGGGCTGGAGCATGAACAACGCCCCCTTCGCGTGGGGCGCTTGGCTGATGTTCAAACTCACTGGCAGCTGGGATATGGCGCAAGTCGTGCTGCGGCCGATCGTGGTCGCTGCGACGGTTGCCATTGCCTTGACGGTCGCCGTGATCGGGGACCGATCGCTGCCGTCACTCGCCGGCCGGATGCTGCTGGTTGCGGCAAGCGTATTCTATCTCTCGCCGGCACAATTCCCCTGGTACGCCCTTTGGTTTCTGCCACTAGCGGCCCTCGTGCAGAACCGTGCTTTGATGTTCGCATCTGTTGTCCTACCGGCGTACTTTCTGTTTTTTCCGCTCTGGGCTAAGCCCGGTGGCGGGGATTTGTTTTTCTTCGGTGCGGCGTTTATCCATTCCGTCCCGGTGCTGGGCTGGCTCTTGTGGGATTGGCGTCGAAATCAGCATGGTAGTCGCAACACCTGAGCCTTCTCTTGGATCGGGCCCTGAGCCTTCTCTTGGATCGGGCCTTGAATCCGGGAGCAGCAATTCGTTTGGCAGCGTTGCCGTTGTCATTCCCGTTCTCAACGAAGCTGAAGCGCTGCCAAAAGTGCTCGGCACGATGCCGGCCTGGGTGACGCACGTTATTATCGCCGACAACGGCTCGACCGACGGCTCCGGCGAAATTGCCAAGCGCCTTGGCGCGCTCGTCGTCAGGGAGCCGCGGCGTGGCTACGGCAGCGCGTGCTTGAAGGCGCTTTCAAACATGCCGGCGGTCGATATCGTCGTGTTCATGGATGGTGACGCCAGCGATGATCCAGCCGACATGGCGGCGCTTGTCGCCCCTATCGCCGAGAAGCGTGCTGATTTCATGCTTGGCTCGCGTGTGCTTGGCACGCGTGAACCCGGAGCTCTCACGTCACAACAGATCTTCGGCAATTGGCTCGCCTGCACATTGATTCGTATGATTTGGCGTGAAAAATTTACCGATCTCGGCCCCTTCCGCGCCATCCGCCGCGATGCCCTCGACCGCCTCGCCATGAGCGACCCGGATTACGGTTGGACCGTCGAGATGCAAGTGCGAGCGGCGAAACTGGGCCTCATTTCAGCCGAGATACCAGTCCGCTACCGACGCCGCATCGGCACATCGAAAGTGTCAGGCACAATTCGCGGCGTGATTGGCGCCGGCACCAAGATCCTGTACGTCATCGGTCGCGAGGCGTTGCAGTGGCGCAAGGGTTAGCCATTTGAAAGCCCCATAAACCAGCAAACAAGGCCGCTGTTGGCGTCTGTCATCAGCTCAAAACACCACCACGCCTCGGATGCTCTCGCCCCTGTGCATGAGGTCGAAGCCTTTGTTGATGTCCTCGAGTGGCATCGTGTGCGTGATCATGCTGTCAATTTGAATTTTGCCGTCCATGTACCAGTCGACAATTTTGGGCACGTCGGTGCGGCCCCGTG
>JANNXS010000088.1:0-19437 GCA_031409695.1 Hyphomicrobiaceae bacterium | reverse complement strand
GGCGCCTGTTCAGCGATCTTTTGACCCGGCGTGTTAGTTTTGGTTTTCACGGCCGACTTATCAGCTGAGAGAATTGGTGTTTTCCCACCGCCACTCAAAGCCCGGTAAGTGTAAGCAAGTCCACCGCCGACAAAGATGGCTCCGACCAACGCTCCGACAATTAAAAGCGTGCGGCCGCGACGAGGTGCTTCCTCTTCTTCGTCTTCAAATTCAACCTCTTCGAGGCTGTCTTGCGACTGTGGATCTTGCTGGACATGCGGTTGAGCACCGAGGCCCGTGGGTTGCTGCCGATAAGGCACAGGTGCTGGCATCGGCGCCTGGACATTCGAAGTTGGGTAAGTTGCCGGATACGTCAGTGCCGCGGGTGCTTGCGTGCGCGGATCATTATAGGCGTTTGGCGCCGAGAAACTTGGCTCCTGCGCGTAAGCATGAGCTGGCAAGTGTTGGCCCGCAGGCGGCAGTGGACGCGGCACCGGGCGACCATAGGGGTCGTGAGAGAACGCCGGCTCGGCTGAACCGGCGTGGGCAGGCGCGCCCATCCCAGGGGCATATTCGCGGAGGTCATAACCTCGCGGATCGGGCGCGCGTTGATCGAGCGGTTGCGGCGGCGACCATTGGGAGTGTTGTGGATATGTGCCCGGATCATGAGCGGGTTGGGG
The DNA here is from genome assembly GCA_031409695.1 of Hyphomicrobiaceae bacterium. GTDB lineage: Bacteria > Pseudomonadota > Alphaproteobacteria > Rhizobiales > Hyphomicrobiaceae > JABFRJ01. The sequence goes on along the minus strand of JANNXS010000088.1, from coordinate 18,778 downwards.
CGCGTATGTCGCAAGGCCACCGCGTCCATAAGCGTCCTGCTGTGCAAGCGTCGGCTGCTGATACGCATCGGCGGACGGAAAGGCTTGTGGCGCATATCCCTGGTGATGAGCCTGTGCAGACTGAGACGCGTAAGGGTCGGTCGCTCCGTGGTAGGGAGCTTGGTGCGGCTGGGCCGGATACGCATGAGCCGAATGGTCGTCTGGATGCGGTGGCGCATGGCTCTGCGGCGGCCAATGCGGCGGCGGAACGTTTTGGCTGGGATCTTCGATGTCGAGCGGATGGCGCCATTGGCCGGCTGCCGGATGCGGTTGAACCGACGGCTGCTGCGGTTGCGCTGGGGCGGCGTACCCTCCACGCCCCGTGTTGTTTGACCGAGACATCGCTTGATCTTTCTGCGTGAACCCGAATGCGACCTCGTGGTCGGCTCTCCCACCGCCCACGACGTGCCCCGAGCCCGCACCGTTGAAGCGGTTGCTCCTGGGCAAGTCACCAGCGGACAAGTGTTTATCAAACGGCTCTCATGAAAAGCCAATCATAAACACACGCGGACCGCCGTTTCACCCGCCACCCCATGCCACCGCGAGGCTCACAAAACTCAAGTCTTACTCTATCTCAACTCGTCCGGCGCCGTGACGCCAAGAATCGTTAATCCAGATGACACAACTTGGGCAAACGCGTCGACCAGTGCAAGACGTTCTGCTGTTAGCTTTTTGTCGCTGGCTTGAATGAACCGCAAATGTGGCAAATCGTTGCCTCGTGACCAATGGCCGTGGAATTCGGATGCCACTTCGTACAGGTAGAAGGCAATCTTGTGGGGCTCGCGAGCCTTGGCTGCACCGGCTAGCATCTGCGGATAAGATGCTAGCTTCTTGATCAGCGCCAGTTCGCCCGGGTCAGTGAGGGCGGACAGGTCTGCCAAACCGCGGACGGCCGTTGGGTCGCCAAGGTCCGGGAACGTGTCTTTCACATTGCGAAACACGGATTTGGCGCGCGCATGCCCCATCTGCACGTAAAAGACCGGGTTCTCTTTTGACTGTTCCACCACCTTGGCCAAATCAAAATCGAGGGGTTCGAGTTCCTTGCGATAGAGCATCATAAAGCGCACCGGATCTGGGCCGACCTCATCGACCACGTCCCGCAATGTGACGAAATTTCCCGAGCGCTTGGACATCTTGAAGGGTTCACCGTCCTTCAAGAGATTGACCATGTTGACGATACGAATATCCATATCCGCCGTACCCCCGGCGCTGCTCCACTCTTTCAATTTACCCTTGGCATTCAGCGGTACCGTGCCGCCGGACAAGGCCGCAACGAGCGCAAGCAACCGGTGGATATAGCCAACGTGATCGGCGCCAAGTACGTTGATCAGGTGACGATAGCCGCGTTTTATCTTGTCGTGGTGATAGGCGACATCGCCAGCGAAGTAGGTGTAGCTGCCGTCAGATTTCTGCAGCGCACGATCAGTATCGTCGCCAAACGCCGATGATCGAAACAGCGTTTGCTCGCGATCCTCCCAGTCGTCACCGTCGTGGCCGAGTGGCTTTTCGAGGCGGCCTTGCGCGACATGGCCGGCGAGCCGCAGTTCGGTGATGGCGTCCGCAATCCGATCAACATTTCCCTGCTTAAGTGAGGCTTCCGAGAAAAATACGTCGTGCTTGATGTTGAGCGCGAGCAAATCGCTCTTGATCTCGACCATCATGAGGTCGGTCGCGAACTTGCGCACCTCAGGCAGCCACTCAGCCTCGGGCTGGGAAAGAAGCGCCTTGCCGTGGGTCTCGGCCAGGGCCTTGCCGACTGGAATGAGATATTCGCCGGGGTAGTAACCCTCGGGGATCGTGATCGCCTCGCCGAGCGCTTCGCGGTAACGCAAGAACACCGAGCGGGCGAGCGTGTTCACCTGTCCGCCGGCGTCGTTAATGTAATACTCGCGCGTGACATCATACCCAGCGAAAGCGAGGAGGCTCGCAAGTGCATCGCCAAACACCGCGCCGCGGCAATGACCCACGTGCATCGGCCCGGTTGGGTTTGCTGAGACGTATTCGACGTTGACCTTGACGCCGCGGCCGATGCCGGGACGGCCATAGTTGGCGCCTTCAGCTGCGATTGCACGGATCAGACCGTGCCAGACCGACGGCGCAAGGGTAATGTTGAGAAAGCCCGGTCCAGCCACTTCGACCTTGGCAATGTCTGCATCGGTCTTGAGAGTTTCGGCCAGGAGTTCGGCAATTTCCCGGGGCTTCATTTGGGCTGGTTTCGCCAACATCATCGCAACGTTCGATGCAATATCGCCGTGGCTCGCGTCGCGAGGTGGCTCAACCGTGAAAGTTGGCGTCGCAACATCGACGGGCAGCCGCCCGGCAGCCTTGAGGCTGTCTAGAGCCTTGGCAATGCGGGCTGCGGTTTCGGCATAGATGTTCATGGCGGTAACTAACCTCGGGTCTAACCTCGTACCTCACGACAAAACAAAGGCTGCGCAACACGCAGCGGCTATGTTTGTGGTGCCGGACCGAGGTCAAACACCGACGTGGGACGCACAATCGACCGGAACGTAACTGATACGGCCGCCGCTAACGCAGTTCAGGCGTTGCGTCAAACAAGCGGCGGTGTTCGGCGATGGCATAGCGGTCCGTCATGCCGGCCGCGAAGTCGCAGACCAAGTGCGCGCGGGCATGGTCGTCCATCGCACCTGCGATGGCACTGCGGGCACCCGGCAACGCCGCGGGATCGGCGAGGTAACGGGTGAACAGATCGCGCACGATGTTTTCCGCTTGCACCATGACATGCGTCACGCGCGGGTGGCGGTAAACATGGGAAAATAGGTGCGCGCGTAGCCCTGCGAGTTCGTGGGCCATGGTAGACGAAAACGCGACCAAAGCCGCGCGGTCAGTGTCGGGCGCGGACCGCATCCCGCGTCGTGCGTTGTCGACGACATCAGCGATCATATTCGTGATCATGCGTCGGTTGACCTCGTAAATAGCGCGCAAACTGTCCGAACCTTTGACGGCGAGTGCGTCCCTTACAAAACGTCCGACCAGGGGCACGTCCACTAAGTCTTCAATCACGAGAAGCCCCGCACGCAGACCATCGTCGATGTCGTGGTTATTGTAGGCGATATCGTCGGCAATGGCCGCTGTTTCAGCCTCGGGCGAAGCCGCTGTGTCGAGCGCAAGATGGGCCAACACGTTGGCCTCATTGAGAGCATTGCGGACCGGGCCTGCTTGCAAGGGGCCGTTATGTTTGGCGAGGCCTTCAAGGGTTTCAAACGTCAGGTTCAAACCATCGAACGCCAGATACTTCCGTTCTAGGCGCGTCACGACTTTGATGCTTTGCGCATTGTGATCGAAGCCGCCATAGGGCTGCATGAGCGCATTCAACGCCCGCTCGCCAGCATGCCCAAAGGGAGGGTGGCCGAGGTCGTGTGCCAGCGCGAGCGCCTCGGCGAGGTCTTCGTCTAACTGCAGCATGCGGGCGATGGACCGGGCAATTTGCGCCACTTCGAGGCTGTGCGTCAGTCGCGTGCGGTAGTGATCGCCCTCATGAAATACGAACACTTGAGTTTTGTAGGTCAGACGCCGGAACGCGGTAGCGTGTACAATGCGGTCGCGGTCGCGTTGAAATGCCGTGCGCATGGGGCAGGCGGCCTCGGTCACGAGGCGGCCGCGGCTCATCGCCGGGTCGGTTGCAAAGGCGTTGCGCATGGCCGTCCTCAAATCACGACTTACAAGCCATGGCGATGGCTTGTTCGTACAGGCCAACGAGAAAACGAAGCCAGTTTACGCACTGCCGATGGTATGATTTTAACCGGCAAGGGTCATGCGCCGCGATATCACAATGCTGCCCATGCGTTAGGCGTACGCGACCGCCGACGGTTACCACCCAACCGGCAAACCCAACGAATTTGCGCCCGCTTCTGACAAATCGATTAAAACGATTGATCTCTTATGGTTGGATCGAACGTACCGATCTTACAAGATCTCTAGCATCCACCTCACACTCCATCTCCCAACCGTCGGCCAAACGTTCCCGCCATCAACCCGCATCAGGATCCAGACGTGCCAACCGTCCGTCAACTTGAATACCTCGTCGCCATTGCCGATGTGCGCCACTTCCGTCGCGCCGCGGAGCAAGCGAACACAACGCAACCGACGCTGTCTGGGCAGTTAAAGGCCATGGAGGATCGTCTCGGCATTGAACTCGTTGAGCGCTCGCGATCACGTGTGGTCATGACGCCAGCCGGTGCTGAAATTGCTGAAATTGCACGTCGCGTGTTGCGGGATGTTCGAGAAATCCGCGCCATCGGCGTTAGCCATAATCAAAAGCTCTCCGGCGTCGTCCGGCTTGGCATTCCGGCATCGATCGGCCCCTCGCTTGTGCCGCGGCTCGTGCCGGATTTGAAAAAACAATACCCGGAGCTTCGGTTTTACGTGCGCGAGGAGTTGCCAGGCGCCTTACCTAACGGCCTGGCAGGCGGCACGTATGACATTGCCATTGCTCCCCTTCCATTCTCAAGTGGTGAGTTCGACACGCTGGAACTCTATGATGAGCCGCTGTTGCTGGTTGTGTCGGCGGATCATGAGCTTGCGCGCAAGAATGAAGTGCTGCCAAGTGACCTCAAAGATCTCGGTGTTCTAGCTTTAGAAGCCGGGCATCCGTTACATGCAATCGTCGAAAAATATTGCACAAGCGTCGGAGCAACAATCCTGAAAAACTATGCCGGTACGAGCCTTGATACCCTGCGCGAGATGGTGGCGACGGGGCTAGGGGCGTCGTTTCTGCCCGGGCTGTATGTGAAAACGAATCTGACCAAAGACAGAACAATTCGCGTGATCACCGTCTCGGGAGCACCTCTGTTGCGTAAGGTCGGGGTAGCCTGGCGAAAAAGCAGCAATGGAAGTGGAAAAAGCCACTATGCTGAACTCGCCAAATTCATGCGTGAAACCAGTCAGCGCGTCGTCGGTCCATTTTAATGCCAATTAAATCTGTGGCTTGCGCCGTCGTGTACGGCCATCTTTGACCACCCACGCTGCGCTGGTAGACACCATGTCGCAACTCATAAGTCAGAGACCGAAAGCATGCATCAACTCGATATTGCAACAACGCTCAAACTCGGCGCGGCAAGCCGCTTGGTTGGCACAACCAGCGATGCGTATTGGAACTTCGCCGGGCCATTCGGTGGCTACACGGCGGCGTTGCTCATGCGCGCGGTAATGGACGACACGCGTCGCCTCGGTCCGCCCGTGGCGCAAACGGTGAATTATTGCGGCGCGATAACCAAGGGCGCGTTCGAGATCGCAGTCACGCTGCAACGATCCGGCAAGGCAACCCAACATTGGTCTCTTGAGCTGCATCAAAACGGGGCCGTTGCAGCGACGGCGTCCATCGTTTGCGCGAACCGGCGCGAGACATTTGCCCATGCAGTCGGTTCACGGCCCAGTGTGCCGCCACCTGAACAGGTCGCACAATCCGCGCCGGAAGAACGCCTGCCCTGGCTAAGCAGCTATGATTTCCGTTTCGTGGAAGGCGGACCAGAGCTTGGCCTAAGCTTGGAGCAAAAGGCGCGGGCGGCAGGCGATCTCGGCAAATCTCGCACCGTACTGTGGCTCAAAGATACGCCCGACCGGCCCCTCGACTACGTTTCCCTCTCGGCGCTGAGCGATTGTTTCATTCTCCGTCTCATCCAGATGCGTGGCACCATGGTGCCCATGAGCACGGTATCAATGACGAGCTACTTCCACGCCATGCCCAACGAGCTTGTCGAGCACGGCACAGCCCACCTGCTCGGCATCGCGACCGCAAAGCGGTTCCAGGCAAACTTCCACGACCAGTCGATGGAACTGTGGAGTGCGGGTGGAGCACTCCTCGCGAGCGGCACGCAGACCGTGTGGTACAAAGAATAGTCTTGGCAGACCATTTTGAGAACGCGAGTTAACCATCAGACACGAGGCCACCGGAGAGTGTTCGCGCCGCAAGCCTGCACGGCTTAGACACGGACGCGCGATGAGGGACGGACGCGCAAGAAGCCTGGCCTAAACCAAGCCGGGCCTAAACCAAGCCTTGCCTAAACCAAGCCGAGCTCAAACCAAGCCGGGCCTGAAACGGGCATGGGCATGAAAGATGCATCGCCGTCTCTCATGCACTCTTTCTTAACCGCAATCTCCGTCCACCGGGTCGTTGCCGTGCGCCGTCGTCTGAAGTGTCGTCATTCGAATTCAAAAGTGGCCGTGCTGTGTCTCGCAGCGCTCGGCCTGAGCGGTTGTAAGCAGGAAGTGCAGTTCACACGAACCCCATTCGCAGGTGTCGTGGAAGCTGATCAGCGTGCGCGCGAGACGACGTTGTTTTTCGGCATCCCCGTCGATATTGCGTCCGTAATCACCGTCGCCGAGTCATCTTTGGCCGGTCAGGTTGCGCGGGCACGCGAGTTTGTCGATGATATCGCGTGCGACAAGCGAAAGAGCCCCTATGTCGAATGCATGGGTGCCATTGTCACAACGGAAATGACGCGCACCGGGCCGGTGGTTGCGAGCGCCGTCGGCAATCGGTTTCTCATCACGATTCCGCTGGCCTACGACATCAATGCCCGCGGCCATGGTTGGGCCAGTTACTTAACGGACCGAAAATCCGGCAACACCACCGTTTCCGTCCCATTCGACGTGGCACTCGGCCCGAATTTCAGCCTGGATGTGCGCATCTCTGGTGATCTTGCCTGGGCTGATCAGACGGTGCCGGTGCTGAAGGGCAATGTTGCGCTCTCCCGCGTGGCTGATAGCAAGATAAGGGCCCAACTCACGGATCTCGCAGATGAATTGCGCAAGGTCCTGCTGGCACAGCCGATCCGTGAAGGCGCCGAAAAGGCATGGCGCGCGTTGCACGTACCCATCGAATTGACGCGTGGACCAAGCCTCTGGCTACGTGGCCAGCCGGAGCGCATTTACGGCGGGGGCTTTGCGATGGTCGATGGCGCCATCGTTTACCGGCTGGGTTTTGACGCCAAGGTCACCGTCCATCGCGGCGAACGACCGGCGCCCCTGATGGCGAAACCGCTGCCCGGAACTTTGCGCCAACAGCCCACCAAACAGGACGTGGCGAAACAAGAACCAGCCCAAACCATCCTGCGTCTGCCCTACGATGTCGGTTCGCTCGCATTGCGACAAACACTTGCCGCCGCATTTCCAAAGTCAGATGTCATCGAGACGCGTGCCGATACGAAAAGCACGCCGATCAAGGTTCGCGTTGTCTCCGCTACAACATTTCCGGCTCGCGACAGGCTAGCGCTTGAACTCGGCCTAGACGTCGTTGAGCCGTCACGACTGCTCGGCATGACGGGCAAAGCTTATCTGATTGGCAAGCCGGTACTCGATAAAGACACAGGTATCCTGGAACTCCGCGAGATTGGCTTTCCTGGCGCGCCGCAAAAAGGTGGCATGACGCCAGAGGGTGTTCTGCGGCCAGAGGGCGTTCTGCGAATTGGCGAAGAACCGTTTGCTGGCCGGTTTGCGGCCGCAGCCCGGCTCGATATTGGCAGGGTGCTTGAAGATCTAATGCCCAAGGTCAATGGCATGGTACGCCAGCCCTTGGACGAGTCCATTGAACTGTCCGGCGCTTTCCAGACGATGCGGGTCATTGATGTCGATACGATCAAAGACGGGTTTCGCGTCATGCTAGAACTAAAGGGCACGTTATCACTTGTGCCGAGGACTGGCACGATGCGAAGCACGGGTTCAATCCAGCCAACTGGCGCAACGGTCGGGACACCACCGCCAAAACGCATCGTGCCTTGATCGTTCCCCGTCGAGTGGTGTTCCAGATGTATGCTGATTCGGAAAAGGTACGTGAGAGCACGAATGACATCGGCCTCCATCCGCTCCGACTCCATCCGTATAGTCGATAGCTTTGATGCGTTACGCGCCGTCCGGTTCGAGGGCAGGCTGAACGCCGCGTGTTGGCCCCGCCAATTATCAGGCGACTTCAAAGAGATCGTCGACCAGTTGCAGCCTGATGCAGGCATGACCACGATTGAGGAAGAGGATCTCCGCGCGCTCGCGCTCAGCCCGGCAGGCAGCGAGGCCCGTGTGATTTTGCTTTCGGATCAGGCTCTTTTGCGTGCCCACGGGCTCGCCCCAATCCTAGATTGCATCACTGGTTACCCGTCGGATCCGGCGACAGGCCCTGTACCGACGGATGTCTATTCGTTCCATGTCGACCGCGCCCCGGTTCGGGCCGACACCTATCTTTGCACCTACATCGGGCAAACATCGGAAGGGCTTCAAAACCACATGGCCATCCGCCGGGTTGATGTTGCAGAGACCAGGGCCGCTTTGTTGCAGATCTACGGCGGCGGCGACGACGCTGATTTCGCCACCTATCTCAGTGAGGCGTGCTTCGATTTGCATTACGCCCCGCTGCCGGAGGCTAAACCGTATTCCTTTGGTCTCGGCAACCTTTGGCGTATTGCCATCGCCTACCCGGATAGCCCGTCCCTTCCCTGCATTCACCGCGCGCCCCCCACTCTGCCCGGTACACCCTCCCGGCTCCTGCTGATCAGTTGAGCCGCATTTGGGCAGAAACACGAATGGCCGGGTCGTGGCCAAGCTCGGCCGCCAACCTTGACGCGTCATATAGTTGGTGTAGGACGTCGTGAATGGTGGATGGGACAGCATCAAACCCGCCGAGGGCGAGAAAACCATCGCGCGAGCGAACGCGAAAACTCGTGCTCGCACTGCCGAATATTCTGACCTATGGGCGTATCGCAGCTGTACCCGTGATCGTCGTATGTCTGTTTGTCTTCGCGACAGACCAAGCCCGCTGGCTCGCGCTCTTCATTTATACAGTCGCCTGTGTAACCGATTGGGTCGATGGCTATTTGGCGCGGATATGGGAACAACAATCCCTTCTGGGCCGCATGTTAGACCCGATCGCGGATAAACTTCTGGTCGGCACTATTCTTCTAATGTTCACAGCCGACGGAACCATCAGCGGAGGCCATGTTTTTGCCGCTGTGATCATACTGTGCCGCGAAATCCTCGTCTCGGGACTGCGCGAGTTCTTGGCCAACCTCAACCAGAGCGACAAAATTAAGGTCTCGCAGCTGGCCAAGTGGAAGACGGCGCTCCAGATGGTGGCGCTCGGCGTATTGTTGGCTGGGCAGGCCGGCGAGAAATACGTGCCGGGTTTGCAAGCCATTGGCCTAGGCCTGCTCTGGCTGGCAGCCGTACTCACGCTGTTTACAGGTTATGACTACCTGCGCGTTGCCATTAAGCATGCCATAGCGGATTGATGGATGTAATGACCGTTCGGCTCGTTTATTTCGCCTGGGTGCGTGAACGCATTGGCCGAGCTGGGGAAGACGTCGAATTACCAGTCTCGATCACAACAATTGCCGATCTTATCGCCTGGCTGAGCCTGCGCGGCCCGGAATACGCGCATGCCTTCGAGCACCCGACCGTCATCCGCGCCGCTCTCGATAAAGTCCACGCGCAGGCCAGTGCGCCCATCGTCGGCGCGAAGGAGATAGCGTTTTTCCCACCTGTGACGGGTGGATAAGCGGACGCCACAAAGCTGTTTCTCCATTCTGGTGCACGGACGCCTCAAGTGTCGTACAGAGATTAAAGCGCCCATTTTTAAGCCTGTGCCCTACGGCACTGCGAGCGGCACGCTTTGGAACTACTCTTTCACCATGAGCCGCGAATGAATGCCGCCTGAACATCATCTTCAAGCTGTCTTCAAGATCCGGCTCCTAAGATTACACTCTGGTCGCCAAGTGCGGCCGACCTGTCAGGTGAGACAGGACAACCGGATCCAGCGTCATGGCAAAGTTTCTCCAGTCCGCATGTTTCGTGTTCATGGCTTCCACCGTCGTTGCCTCAACGATTGCGACGATGGTTTTGTGACGCTTCAGTGAAACACGACCGTTGCACCTTCCGCCTGTACATCCGCCATAAAACCAAGTCTAAGCTTTGAGGGTGTGTGCGGCCGGACAGTTCGGGCCCAACAGTTCGGGGAAGACGATGAGCGACACCGGCCAGATGCCGCTCGATGGGGAACATCCAGTCAATCCCTACAGCCTGCTTGAGGCGGTCAATCGTGCGTCAGATACAGTCAACACAGCGTGGCTGATCTTTCTCGGCGTCATGAGCTATCTGCTCATCACGGCCGCGGGCGTGACTCACAAAGATTTGCTGTTGTCCAACGATATTCCGCTCCCGATCCTGCAAGTCAAAATAGATCTCGGCCGCTTTTTCTTTTTCACCTCAATCATCTTGGTCCTGTTCCACACGGGTGTGGTGGCGCAGCTTGCCTTGCTCGCGCGCAAGGCGCTTGAGTTCGACACGGCGATCCAACTGCTGGAGACAACTGAAAAGCGCAGCCACCCGCTGAGGCTGGAACTTGATAATTTCTTCTTCGTGCAGGGCGTCGCCGGGCCGGAGCGCTCCAAAGTGATGAGCGCCTTCCTTCACAGCCTGACGTGGTTGACCCTGGTCGTGTTGCCGGTCCTGATCCTGCTCTACATCCAAGTCGTGTTTTTGCCCTATCATGACCCGATTATAACGACCGCCCATCGTGTCGCACTGTTCGCCGACATCATCATGCTGGCGACCATCGGCACGTTTCTCGCGCGCTCAGAAAATTCGTTCTTCACGGCCTTTCGCAAGACCCTCACACAGCATCCCAAGACGGCTGTGATCACCACGCTGCTGTTTGTCAGCGTCACAGTGTTTTCGTTGTTCGTCGCAACCATCCCGGGTGAGCGACTGGACCGCATCACTGATGCGGTCACCGGCCGTGGGGCAAAATCCGAGCGCAACACTGGCTATCTTGGCTTTGCCTTGCCATTCGTGAAGCCAACCGAGGACGGCTCGCTGTTCGGCCTGTTCTATCGCAACCTCGTCGTGCGCGACGCCGACCTCGTCGTCGACAGTCTGGTCACGCCGGGAGAATCAACCATCAATCTACGCGGTCGCGATCTGCGCTTTGCCCGCCTGGACCGTTCGGACCTCCATCAAGCGGATTTTACGGGCGCCAATCTCGAAGGCGCTACGTTCGTGCAGGCGGATTTGCGCAACGTCACCATGTCGTGCGCCGACATCGACCGCTTACTCCTCGGCGACAGCCGACAGGAGGTCAAATGCGCCGCAGCCCGCGGAGCGAACTTCACCCGGGCACGGATGACCGATGCGAAGCTTGCGGGTGCGGATTTGGCCGGCGCAACGTTCGATCACACGAACCTTGAAGGTTCCGATATCCGCTATGTGCTCGCGCCCGGGGCGGACTTTACCTCGGCCAACCTGCAGCGTGTCGATCTCTCCGGCAACAGCGTGCTCCATGGCGCGGTATTTTTAACGGCGTCGTTGCAAGGTGCTGATTTGACCACGGCTGAACTCGCAATGGCAAACTTCGTCAGTGCCAACTTGCATGGTGCCATCTTGTCGTTTGCGAGGCTCGAAGGGGCGCGTTTTCTGGACGCGGATCTCGACGGGGCAGACATGCAAAATGCCCGCCTTTACGGCGCCGATATGACTAACGCGAAGATCGGGCATGCTGACCTGCGCGGCGCGACGCTCTGGAAAACCAAGCCGCCCGAAGTCGACCCGACCGGCTCGGCTGACCTATCACCGATCACATCTCGACCACCCGATCAGCTTGATCTTGCGAGCCTGAAGGACATCATTGCGCAAGCGACCGTTCCTGGCCTTAAAGGCCGACTCGAAGACGGCCTGAATGGGCTGATCAATGCGCGCGACGGACAGGCTTGGGCCTCGTCGTCTGAGGCGCAGCGGTGGGGCCAGATGCAAACTGCCAGCAAGACGGCGGCGGAGGGCTTCAAGCAAACGCTGAGCGACGCGCTGGCCAAGTTGGCGTGCCGCGCGACGTTTGCCAATGGTGCCGTTGCGACCGGCGTGGCGCGTCGTGCCATGCGGCCGACCTTCAAGGGCGATATGTCCTCGATCTATCAGCGCTTGCGCGCCACGGACTGTCCCGCATCGCGCACGATCCCAGTGAAGTTCCTGACCGAGTTCGGCCTCGCCGCCGATATTGCCCGTGGCCAGTGACCGTGGCCAGTGACCGTGGCCAGTGAGCGTGGCCAGTGACGCATTTGGAATGGGAGGGCGGGCTAGAGCATTTTTCGACGAAGTGGCTTCCCGGTTCGTCGTAGAAAATGCGACCAGTTAAAGACTTAGAGCACGTTCCGATTCCGAAGGATCGGAAGGCGCTCTAAAGCGTCGGCATCGTTACGCCCGGCATCGGCACGGGTCGCGTCTGCTCATAGTGCGGCAGGTCGCGCCAGATCTGGCTCCAGGTATCGAGGCCCTGATGCGCCGTGCGCCAGGGCATATTGGGGTACCGATAGCTGTAGAACTCGAGCGCACACACCGCGGCGATCACGCCGGAGGTGACCTGTTCGCGTGGCACGCGGCCTGCCTCCACGTCCGCCGCCAGCGCTGCAATACCGCGACTGATCTTCAGGTTCTGGCGTTCCAGCCAATAGGTGCTGCGGCGCGCCTCTGGGCGGAAACCTTCGACGATGACCAGGAACGTCGCATCCGAGATGCCATCGGCCAGCGCTTCCACGCGCATATCGTCGATTTCGCCCAGTGCGGTGGGCGGTCGAAGTGACAAACCCGCTTTTTGTTCAAGGTAGGCAACGATCACGCGTGAATCATACAGCGGCTGCGTGTCATCGGTCAGCATGACCGGCACTTTGGCCAACGGGTTGAACGCCGACACGATCGTCCCGGGCGCCCATTGGTATTCCGGTTGAAATGCAATCGGCAGACTGAGGCTTGCCGCCGCAAGGCGGATCTTGCGCACGAACGGACTGGTGGTTGAGCCGATCAGTGTCGGGTGCGCCATGGGGATCTCCGGATCGACAATTGTGTGCGAGCGTCTCTGTATCCGCCTCCCCGAAAACGGGCAAATGCGCCAACAGCATTGCAGCATAGCCGCGGTCTCGACTGGAGCATTTTCCGCCGAAGTGGCTTCCCGGTTTGGCGAAGAAAATACGACCATTCAAGGACCTAGAGCAAATTTCCGATTCCGAAGGATCGGAATTTGCTCTAACTGCGTGTACCAGTCGCGCACACAGGTCCCCCATGCTCAAGAAGATCCTGATCGCCAACCGTGGCGAGATCGCCCGCCGCATCATCCGCACCGCGCGCAAAATGGGACTAGCGACGGTGGCTGTGTATTCCGACGCAGACGCCAAGGCATTGCACGTGCGCGATGCAGACGAAGCCGTGCATATCGGTGCCTCGCCCGCGACCGAGAGTTATCTGGTGATCGACAAAATCATAGCAGCCGCAAAGAAAACCGGCGCCGACGCGATCCACCCTGGCTACGGATTCCTGTCCGAGAACGCAGATCTTCCGGAGGCCTGCGCCAAGGCTGGCATAACCTTCATCGGCCCACGCGCGGAGGCCATGCGGGCGCTCGGCGGCAAGGCTGCCGCGAAGGAAATCGCCATCAAAGCGGGCGTGCCCGTCGTGCCAGGCTACCAGGGCCGCGCCCAGGACCTGAGCATCCTGACCAAAGAAGCCACGCGCATCGGCTATCCCGTCATGATCAAAGCCGTCGCGGGCGGTGGCGGTCGCGGGATGCGCCTCGTCGAGGCGGAGGCTCAGCTCTCGGAGTTGCTCGACAGCGCACGGCGCGAGGCACAGTCGGCGTTCGGCAATCCGGATGTGCTGATCGAGAAGGTCGTCGTCGCGCCCAGGCACATCGAGGTGCAGGTGTTCGGCGACACGCACGGTAACGTCGTCCACCTCTTCGAGCGGGACTGTACCCTCCAGCGCCGCAACCAGAAAGTCATCGAGGAGGCGCCGGCCCCCGGCATGAGCGAGGCGTTGCGCGAGAAAATGTGTGCAGCCGCCGTGAAGCTCGCCAAGTCCGTCAACTATGAAGGCGCCGGCACGGTCGAATTTCTGGTCGAGGGCGGCAAGCTGACGGCGGATGCGCCCTGGTATTTCATTGAGATGAACACGCGCCTTCAAGTCGAGCATCCCGTGACGGAGGAAATCACCGGGCTCGATCTGGTGGAGTGGCAGATCCGCGTGGCGGCGGGACAAAAGCTGCCGCTGGCGCAATCAGCGATCAAAATGAAGGGGCATGCCATCGAGGTGCGCCTGTGTGCTGAAGATCCGGCCAAAGGCTTCATGCCGAGTATCGGTCGGATTGAGGTGTTCGAGCCTGATGAGTTGAAGCCAGATACGCGTCTTGAAACCGGGGTGCAGGCAGGAGACAGTGTGTCGCCGTACTATGACTCCATGATCGCAAAAGTGATCGAACACGGTGTAGATCGGCCTTCCGCAATCCAGCAGCTTGCGCGGCAACTCGACAATTTCCCTGTTGCAGGCGTGAAAACGAACGTTGGCTTTCTGGTCAACTTGTTGCGGCACGCAGATGTCAACGTGGGGCGAATGGATACCGGACTTATCGCCCGAGAAATGACAACTCTGGTCGATCAACGCGTCTCGACCGCACTGTTGTCCCGTGCGCTTAAGGCCGCGGCCTACAACGCCGCGCATCGCGCTGGTCGACTCTCGAATGGCGATGAGCCGAGCAGCGATCCCTGGGCGATGAATGACGCTTTCCAACTCGGAGGAGCTGTGAACCGGCCGATGTCAGTGGTCGTCGACGGTGAGACGCAGACCGTCGGGGTGCGCTGGGTTGGTCACTCGGATGAGGCACCGTCCCACCCGGTGGTGGTGCATCCGGGGCTTAGTGGCATCGACATTGATGAGGACGATTTCGAGCCGCGCTCGGTCACGGTTGGTTCCGATGGCACCGTCTACGCCTTTGAACGCGGCCGCCAGATCGTCATCTCCAAACCCGTTTACGACCCCTTGGCCATCGAAGACGCGGGCGACGGTACGGCAATACGTGCGCCGATCACCGGTCGTGTCGCCAAGGTCTTCGTCGTTCCGGGCGCAATCGTCGCCAAGGGCGACCATATCGCGGTCGTCGAGGCCATGAAAATGGAGCACGTACTCTCAGCGACGGCTGCCGGCACAATCGACAAGGTGCCCGTGTCCGAGGGCACGCAAGTCGTACTCGGTGCACTGATCGCATCGCTGACTGTTGCGTAAGAACTCCAGCATGACTGTCTACCCAGTTTATGAGGAGAACGCCTTTACTTTGCCTTCGCGACCCGCATAAGGTTGGCGAAGCGGGCGAACAAGTAATGGCTGTCCTCCGGTCCGGGCGAGGCCTCGGGGTGATGCTGCACCGAGAACACCGGGCGGCCCTTGAGCCGAATACCGCAGTTGGAGCCATCGAACAGCGACACGTGGGTTTCTTCAACGGTGGACGGCAGTGTTTTTGCGTCGATGGCGAAGCCGTGGTTCATGGACACAACCTCAACTTTGCCAGTCGTGTGGTCTTTCACCGGGTGATTCGCCCCATGGTGGCCTTGATGCATTTTGTGCGTTTTGGCGCCGAGCGCGAGGCCGAGCATTTGGTGGCCGAGGCAGATGCCAAATACAGGTGTTCCCGAAGCGATCAACGCTTTGATCTCAGGCACGGCATAGGTGCCGGTCGCCGCCGGGTCACCGGGACCGTTTGAAAGAAATACGCCGTCTGGTTTGCCCGCGAGAATGTCCGCAGCTTTCGCCGTCGCCGGTAAAACCGTGACGCGTGCACCAGCATTTGCGAGGCAACGCAAGATATTCGTTTTGAGACCGTAATCGATGGCAACCACGTGGAACTCAGGTTCGGCAAGCGTTGCGTAACCTTCCGCCCAGGCCCAACGTTTGTCGGCCCATTCCATGGACTGCCCGCGCGTCACGTCCGGCACGAGATCCATCCCGTCGAGGCCGGGCCATGCCTTGGCCTCGGCAAGCAGCTTCGACTCGTCAAATTTCCCGGTCGGGTCGTGAGAAATGACGCCGTTCGGCATACCGTGTTCGCGGATACGGGCCGTCAGCGCGCGCGTGTCGATGCCACAGATGCCGACGATCCCGCGCTTTTTAAGCCAGCCGTCGAGATGCTCGACGGCGCGGTAATTTGAGGGCTCGGTGATGTCGGCGCGAACAACGATGCCGCGTACGCCCGAACGCATGGCCGGGTTCGAAATCTCAGTGTCATCAGGGTTGGTGCCCACATTGCCGACGTGGGGGAAGGTGAATGTGATGATCTGGCCAGCGTAACTCGGATCGGTCAGGATTTCCTGGTAGCCGGTCATGGCGGTGTTAAAGCACACTTCACCAACGGCCGTGCCAGTTGCGCCGATGCCATAGCCTGAAATGACTGTCCCGTCGGCCAAGACCAGGCGTGCAGTTTCGACGGTTTCGGTCCAGGGAGAGGGCTCACTCCAGGGAGTGGTTCCATTCCGGGCAGCCGGTACCAGTTTGATCTCAGCAGCCATGGTTCGTTGATCCGTCTGGGGCGGCGCGAGCGGGCGCTGCGGCGGCTCTTAATCTACGGCGCACTTGGGGAAATCCGATCCGAAAGTCAACGCCGTGGCCAAGCGATTGACGGGCGCCCTCAACGATCTGTCTTGGGCCTGCGGTCAGGGCTTGCGGTCAAACTTGCAAATCCCTGGCCCCCTCGATAGCCTCAAGTTCACTGGGGTCCGCCCAATCGGCATGAGCCGCAGCACGCGCAGGGTCAGGCGTGAGGCGGAAATCGAGGCCGCGGAAATCGAAGGCAGTTCAAGCATGTCGAGCGCAAATAATACCCCGAGCCTCGGCAAAGGCCCGGCGTCGGCCAAAGATTTCGCCAAGCGCGCCCGCGGCAAGACACAAGCAACCGACATCACAAACCCAAAATATTTTCATAAGGTCGTCGATTGCCAGTGGGCCTGTCCGACCCATACGCCCGTGCCCGAATACATTCGTTTGATCGCAGCAAAACGCTACGCTGACGCCTACATGCTCAACTGGGAGAGCAACGTTTTCCCGGGCATTCTCGGTCGTGTTTGTGATCGCCCGTGCGAGCCGGCATGTCGGCGCGGGCGCGTTCAGATCGGCGACGAAGCCAACGCAAAATCCGGCGAAATGAACGCCGAGCCCGTCGCCATTTGCCGTCTGAAACGCGTCGCTGCCGATTATAAAGGCGACGTTGATGGCCGCATGCCGCAAATTCCGGTCACGAAGAACGGGCGACGCGTCGCGTTGATTGGTGCAGGGCCAGCATCATTGACGGTTGCGCGCGATTTGCTGCCACTCGGGTATGCCGTCACAGTCATCGAGAAGGATCCCAAGGGCGGCGGATTGATGCGGACCAACATCCCCTCGTTCCGTTTGCCCGAGACCGTTCTGGATGAAGAGGTCTATCGCATCGTAAACTCCGGCGTCGAAAGGCGTTTCGGTGAACACGTAACAAGCCTCAAAGCTGTACTCGACGAAGGCTTTGACGCCGTGTTCGTTGGCACCGGCGCGCCCAAGGGCAAGGATCTCAATATCCCCGGCCGGGAAGAGGCCGCCGCGAACATCCACATCGGCATCGATTTCCTGACGTCAGTCGCCTTCGGCCACAGCGAGAAGATCGGCAAAAAAGTTGTCGTCATCGGGGGCGGTAACACGGCTATGGACTGTTGCCGCACAGCGCTGCGCATGGGCGCGGAAACCGTGACGGTGACGGTTCGCAGCCCGCGAAAAGTGATGAAGGCGTCGGAATGGGAAATCAAAGACGCGCTCTATGAGGGCATACCAATTCTCGACAATCACGCGCCGAAAAATTTCGTCATGACGGATGGTAAACTGACCGCCGTGGTCTTTGAAAAGATGGCGGAACAGGGCGTCGACGCCAAGGGCCGTCCCGTGCTGAAGGCGACCGGGGAGTTGGTCACCATCCCATGCGATGACGTGCTGATGGCAATCGGCCAGGAGAACGCATTCAACTGGATCGAGCGGGATTTAGGCATCACGTTCAACGAGTGGAACATGCCAACCGTCGACAAGGTCACGTTCCAATCGACAAACCCCAAAGTGTTTTTTGGCGGCGATGCAGCCTGGGGACCTGAAAACATCATCTGGGCCGTCAGCCATGGTCACCAAGCCGCCATTTCCATCGACGCGCATTGCCATGGCAAAACCGTCACAGAGCGACCAAAGCCCGGCACCAACTTGGTGTCGCAGAAAATGGGCATCCACGAGTGGTCCTATTCCAACAACTATGATGCCGCGGAACGTACGCATGTGCCACATGCCGAGAAGGCCAAGTCGATCAAGAACCTCCAAGTCGAAGTCGAGCTTGGCTTCGATGACGCGCTTGCGATGAAAGAGGCTGCGCGCTGCTTGAATTGCGACGTGCAGACTGTGTTTACCGAGAAGCTCTGTATCGAGTGCGATGCATGTATGGACATCTGCCCGGTGGATTGCATCAACTTCATCCACAATGACGACGAGGATGCGCTCCGTCTGCAATTGCGTGTTCCGGCTCTGAATAAGGCCCAGGACATCTACGTCTCGAAGGATCTACCGGCCACCGGCCGCATCATGGCCAAGGACGAGGACATGTGTTTGCACTGCGGCCTGTGCGCCGAGCGCTGCCCGACGGGGGCCTGGGACATGCAGAAGTTCATGTATGTCGAGACGCAGGCCGCAAAGGCTTGCCAGTCGAACAACAACGCGTATTTGCTGTGAGTGGAGCCAGGAGACGGCGCGGCCCACTCCGGCAGACGCGCCTACTGCTTGGCGAAGCCTAGTTTTACTGAGTCATTAAACCACAGTCGACCACGACAGCGACTCCTATAGGTGCCGGGATTCCAACTTTGGCAATGGGAGCGAGCACGATGGGTCAGCGCGCAACGGGCAGTGACGAGCGGTTCGCGGCTTATGTTGC
>JANNXS010000087.1:0-31470 GCA_031409695.1 Hyphomicrobiaceae bacterium | reverse complement strand
AACTTTTTTTCACGGACATTCGATGACCGCCAACCCGCTGGCGTGTGCGGTGGCGAGTGCGAGTTTAGATCTATTTGGGGCAGAAAATTGTTTGGAAAAAGTTGCGTTTATCATCAGCAAGGTCGGGTCCCAGCCGCCTTTGGCGATAGCGGCGATATCCAGGAAATCGAGCACCTTCTTCGGGTTCGACATGCCGGAGACCGTCAAGCCAGCGCCGAACAGAATGCCGGCGACGATTGCCGCAAATAATGGGGCTGCAATGAATAGCATCGAAGCGATTCTCACAACAGATTGCGGGTGGCGAATACGGTCAGCATGGCGGTTGCCATGAAAATGCCCGTGGCCACGAAGGAACGGATTGAAAAACGAGGTAGTCCGCACACGCCGTGACCAGACGTACAGCCATTGGCGAGACGCGTGCCGAAGCCGACCAGGAGGCCGCCCGCTATCAATAGGGGGGCCGTTCCTGTGATTTCAACGGGCGTTCCGATCTGCGGCCAGATAGCAATTGCACCGATCAGCATGCCGACCAAGAATGCAAGCGCGAGACCCGCGCCCGCGCGCTGCGGCCGCAACACACTCTCCAGCATACCCGAGATGCCCGCGAGGCGGCCCGTCGCGAGCAGAAGAACGGCCGAGGCAAGGCCGATCAGTGCGCCGCCGAGAAACCCCGCCAAGGGCGTGAAATTCTGCATCCTGTTAATCCCAGTTGCCGCGTATCAGCAGATCTCGTTGCGCAGCTTCGACTCGCCGCGCCAGAGGCTGTCGAGGTTCGTCAACAGAATATCGATCACGTTGTCTTCGTAGGCCTGCGTTTCACCAGCGGTGTGGGGTGTGATCAGCACCTGCGGCATGGTCCACAGTGGGGATGTGGCGGGCAGCGGCTCTTCGCGCGTGACGTCGAGGCCAGCGGCGCCAAGGTGCCCGCTTTGCAGCGCCCCGATCAGGGCGGCTTCATCCGCGACTTTGCCACGGGCGACGTTGATCAGATGCGCGCCTGGTTTCATCGCTGCGAGTTGTGCGGCACCCAGCAGCCCCTCGGTCGCGGGATTTAGCGGGCAGGCGAGGACAACGATATCGGCGCGCGGCAGCACCGTCATGAGGTCGGCCGTCGCCACGACTTCGTGTGCGCCTTCGGCGCCGGTCGAGACGTCGCGCTTGACGCCAATCACGTGCACATCGAACGCGCGCGCGAAGTGTGCCAAGCGCGCACCGATGCGGCCGAGGCCAACGATGACCATCGTCTTGCCTGAAATTTCGGCCTCGCGCTTTGGGATATCCGAGATCATGCCGCGCCAGTGCTTGGCATGCTGATGATCCCGACCGGTATGCAACTGTCGTTGCAGGGCCAGCGCCATCGCAAACGCATGCTCGGCGACGGCATTGGCATTCACGCCCGCCGCTGAAGCGAGGCGAATGCCGTGCGCCTTGAACATGGCCTGATCATACTGGTCGATGCCGGCGCTGATGGACTGCACGAAGCGCAGCTTTGGTGCCTTAGCGATCAGGTCGTTCTTCCAGGCCATGGACACGCATACCACGTCGGCGTCGGCGATATGCTGTTTGGCTTCGACGGCTGATTTGACCTGCACATGCGCAATACGGGTGTCTCGTAAAGCAAAGCGGGCCGCCATTTGATAAGCGCCGTGGATGAAGAGAATGCGCGTCTGGTTTTTGGGCGGGAGCATTGAGGCTCAGTCTTTCGGTTCGGTTTTCCGCGTGGCGAGCAGCAGGGCGCCTTGCAGCACGTCAATATCACCAATGTGGTTGGCGAGCAGTAAAACAAGACGAACGTTCAGCGCTGCACTCTCGTCGGCCGTCAGTCCGCGATGCGCGTCGATGATGATGCGGAACGCAGCGTCAGCATCGGGGAAGCGTGGGGCTGTGAGAAGTGTGGTCATCAGTCGTATCCGTAAATCCGTGCCATGGCATCCTCGACGGCATCATCCCCAGGAAAATCAGCGGTCCCAAGTGTTGCCGATGGCCAGCGCGCGCCAATATGTCCATCAGGCCGCAAAAGGTAAGTTGCCCCGGCCTCAGCCATCCCATAGCGGCGGCCAAGTGTGCCATTCACGTCGTTGAACTTTCCGGCACCTGCTACAGATGAAATCGTGACTGTGTTCGACTGGTCGACGCCGAGGATTGTAAACTCAGGCGTCACCGTATCAGACAGAAAACAGCGGCGCCCGTCACTGTCAATCAAGGGCGCGTCAATCAAGGGTGCCCCTGGCGGCGGACCCTCTGCCCACGGGTGCGAATCGGCGGTCGACAGAGGGCTGTCCCGATACACCGACGCTGTCGACAGCCGCCCTGAGTTGACCATCCGTTTGGCAAAGTCCGCATGCGGGGCAAGCGCCAGTGCCGCATCGCGCAATTGGCGTTCAGCGATCGTGCGCGGCGCGATAAAATCCGTTGCGCGGGTGGAATGGCGGATGTTCTCGTCGGCCGCCGCCGAGCGTTCGATGTGGTAGCTCTCGACCAAAGATGCCGGACTGTCGCCGTTGATCACCAGCGCCAGTTTCCAGCCAAGATTGTCAGCATCTTGCACACCCGAGTTCGCCCCGCGCGCGCCAAACGGCGACACTTGATGCGCGGCATCGCCGGCGAAGATCACCCGGTCATGCACGAAGCGGTCGATGCGCCGACATTGAAAACGATACACGGACACCCACTCGAGCTCGAAGTGATTGTGCCCGAGCATCTTCTCGATGCGAGGTGTTACCACTTCGGGGCGCTGCTCGTGGTTGGCATCGGCCTCGGGCGAAAGTTGCAAATCGATGCGCCAGATATTGTCGGGTTGTTTGTGCAGAAGTGCCGATTGGCCGGAATGAAACGGCGGCTCAAACCAAAACCAGCGCTCGGTCGGGAAAGTGGCGGTCATTTTGACGTCGGCGATCAGAAACTGATCCTCGAACTGCTCGCCTTTGAAGGCGAGACCCATCAGATCGCGCGACGGTGAGCGCGCGCCGTCGCAGGCCACCACCCAATCAGCGTGAATTGTGTATGGCCCGTCCAGCGTGTCGATCATCAGCCGCACGCCCTCGCTGTTCTGCTGCAGGCCGACAAGACGGTTCTTCCAACGCAGATCAACGCCGCCGTGTGCCAGCGCGCGGTCGACCAGATAGCCCTCCACATAGTACTGCTGCAAATTAATAAAGGCCGGCATTTTGTGGCCAGGCTCTGGCAACAGGTCGAAATCATAAAGTTCAGCGTTGCCATGAAACACGCGGCCCTTCTGCCATTGGACACCTTTGGCGAGACACGCTTCGCCGACGCCTAGACGTTCAAAGATTTCGAGGGTGCGCTTGGCGAAACAAATCGCGCGTGAGCCGTCGCCGATGCGGTCGTTATCGTCGATGAGGACAGGCCGAATGCCGCGTTGCGCGAGGTCGATGGCGAGCGCGAGCCCAACCGGACCAGCGCCGATGATCACAACCGGATGGCGCGTGGATTGGCCGACGCTTTGGTCGCGGGATTTGCGATAGGTGAACTGGCGGTGGGCTTTGCTCATGC
The DNA here is from genome assembly GCA_031409695.1 of Hyphomicrobiaceae bacterium. Lineage (GTDB taxonomy): Bacteria > Pseudomonadota > Alphaproteobacteria > Rhizobiales > Hyphomicrobiaceae > JABFRJ01. The sequence continues at coordinate 27,957 of JANNXS010000087.1, read as the reverse complement.
GCGCACTTTTGATGCAGCCATCGGGTGCTGGTCAAGTCATGTGGCAACGTCCCGTCCGTGGTCATTCCCTCTTGCCGAGTGGTTAATCGAAAACTTCAAACTTTTGCTGGCAAACAGCGATGGGATTAATTCGAAGACTGTAGGTTCCCTCCCATCAAACGGCAACGGCGCCCAACGCTGGCGTCAAAAACACGTGGGGCATCCATGACCAATTCAGTGACTGCCAAATCCAAAGCAGACCTCGTTAAGGACCTTCTGGATAAGAAAAACGAGATCTGGGGCACCGATGGAGACGATGCGCTCACTGGCGGTGATGACCATGATACGCTGCACGGACGTGCTGGCAGCGACACCATCAACGGCGGCGTCGGCAATGACGTGATATTCGGTGGCAAAGATACTGACTACCTGTCCGGCGGCGCTGGCGATGATCTTATTCACGCCGGCGCAGGCAATGACTTTTTGGGCGGCGGCGATGGCAACGACACCATGTTCGGTGGCAAAGGCAACGACATGATGTGGGGCGAGGCCGGCGACGACCGCTTGTCTGGCGGCGAAGGTAACGACTACCTGCACGGCGGTGATGGCAACGACAAGCTGAACGGCGGCATCGGCGATGACGACCTGAACGGGTCCGAAGGCAACGATAAGTTGGTCGGCGGCAAGGGCAATGACAAACTCAAGGGCGATGAAGGCAACGATACGCTCGGCGGCGGCAAGGGCAACGACGTCCTTGAAGGCGGCACCGGTGACGATACGCTCAAGGGCGGCGCTGGCGATGACGCGCTGCTTGGCGGGGCTGGCAACGACACCATGAACGGTGGCGACGGCTTTGACTATTTCACGACCGGCGGCGGCAAAGATGTCATCATCGGTGGCGCAGGCTTTGACTCGGTTGACTATCGCGACCTCTCGGGTGGTGTGTCAGTTGATCTGTCGAAGAGTGCGGCGACCGTGTTTCATATGGGGATCAGCTTTACGCAGAAGCTTTCCGGTATCGAGCAGATCTTCGGCTCCAACAGCGACGATAAGCTCACTGGGAGCAAGAACGCAGACATCCTGAACGGCAGCGACGGCAATGACTGGATCCGTGGTGGTCTCGGTCTCGACAAGCTCGTCGGCGGCGACGGTCGTGACGTGTTTGCCTTCACAAGCGCTGATGTGGCTGATCGCTCGCGCGACTGGATCGAGGATTTCCAGGTCGGCGTTGACCGCCTTGATCTGCAGGGCTTTTCCGACGTCGGTTCATACTATGTCGACAATGCCACGATCGTTCAAGGGCAGCTGAATGGCGTCTGGGTCGAGATTGCAGCTTTGGTTGGCGTCAAACTCGTCACCGAAGACCTCGGCCTGATCTGATTGGGAAGGCCGTCTCGAGGATGATGTCGTTTGAGGCTACGTCAGACCGGCCAAAGCCGCGCGGGCCAGAATGCGCTCGGCGCGCACCGCGTGTGGCTTGTCGATCATTTGGCCACGCAGAGACATCGCGCCGGCGCCCGGATTGGCGATAAACAACGCCGAGATTTCCTTAGCCCAGGTGATTTCACCGGCATCTGGCGTGAACGCCGCATTGATGTGCGCGACCTGATCGGGGTGGATCGCCATTTTACCGGTGAAACCGTCACGGGCGGCGAGGCGGGCCTCTGCTTTGAGCCCGTCGATGTCGCGAAAGTTGGCATACACCGTATCAATCGGCTGGCGGTTTGAAGCGGTGGCCGCCATCAGTGTCATATTGCGGGCAAGCAGGTAGGGAGACGTCCAGACGCCGTTTGGTTCACGTGTTGCGGCGGATCCAACAAGCGCTGACAGATCTTCGGCACCCCAAGTCAAACCTTCCATGCGTGGATTTGCGTCGACGAAACTGGCCATGGCGAGAAGGGCTACAGGCAGCTCGGTTGCGATGGCGATGATCTTGGTTGCGCCCATATTGGTCTCGTCCGACGCGATGTCGTGGGTTTTCTCAGCGGCGTCGAGGAGGGCTGCAAGTCGGTCAACGTCGGCTCCGGCGCGTGGTTTTGGCAGCATTATACCGTCTGGGCGGGACGCGATCACCCCAGCTATGTCGTCCTGCCAGTAGGGCGTATCAAATGCATTGATGCGCACGTAGAGGCGCGGGCGATCCGGCCGCTTGCGTGTCTCGCTGATAAATGCAGAGGCGAGTGGCCGGGCCGCGGCTTTGTTTGCCGTCGCAACGGCGTCTTCGAGATCGAGGATAAGGCAGTCAGCGCCAATGGTGAGGGCCTTGGCGATCTTCTTTTCGCTGTCGGCTGGAACAAAGAGCAGGGAGCGCATGGATCGTTATCCCTTCAAGGCAGCAACGGCCGCGGCAATATCGGCTGGTGTGCCGACGGTCTGGGCCTTTAGCGACTTGTCGATGCGGCCTGCGAGCCCTGTCAGTACCTTACCGGTGCCGATCTCGTAGAGCTGGGTCACGCCTGCTTGCGCCATGGCAAGCACGCACTCACGCCAGCGCACAGTGCTGCACACCTGCTCGACCAGATATCGGCGGATATCGGCTGGGTCTGATATGGGGGCCGCGATGACGTTGGCGACGACGGGTACGATCGGCGCTCGCATGGCGACTTTACCGAGCGCGTCTGCCATCGCGTCGGCGGCAGGTTTCATCAGTGCACAGTGGAACGGCGCCGACACCGCTAGCGGCATGGCGCGGCGCAGGCCGTGTGCCTTGCCAACCTCGCCGACGCGATCAATGGCCGTCTTGTGGCCCGAGAGAACAACCTGTGTCGGATCGTTATCGTTGGCGACATCGCAGACATCGCCTTGGGCGGCCTCGGCTGCGATCTTTCTCGCGACCTCGATGCCGACGCCGAGCAGTGCTGCCATCGCCCCGACGCCAACGGGCACAGCCTTTTGCATCGCCTGCCCGCGCAACTTCAAGAGCCGTGCTGTATCGGCCAACGAAAACGTGCCGGCTGCTGCAAGTGCTGAATATTCGCCGAGCGAATGACCTGCCACGAACTTCACGTGTTTTGCGAGTGAAACACCCTGAGCCTCAAGCACGCGCATTACTGCGACAGACACGGCCATCAACGCGGGTTGCGTGTTTTCGGTCAGCGTCAGGGCGTCGGCCGGCCCGTTCCACATGATCTGTGACAGCTTCTGGCCGAGCGCCTCATCCACCTCATCGAACACTGCCGCAGCTTCGGGAAAAGCCGCGGCAAGCTCCCGGCCCATGCCAACAACTTGGCTACCTTGGCCTGGAAAAACGAAGGCAATGCTCATGGATCCACTCGCAGCTCTGCTGTTGGATCTTCGCACTGGCTGGAGATGCGCGGTTCGTCAAGTTCGTCACGGGCTCACGTTGCCCTGACATAACGCGCCCAGGACTTCACACTGGTCCACTTCGCTCTGGCCCACTTCATAATGGCCCACGTCAACCGTAGTCACTTGGTGAGGCGCATCTGTTTCAGTTGCATGGCGATTTTTTTGAAGGCTGACTTCAAGTCCGCGCCGCTTGCCGCTTGGTAATAATGCTGGATGCTGGAGGCACAGGCTTGCATCTCCGTGTGCGCGCGCGCGTCTGGGACGCCGAAACCAACCATAAAAACGCTAACTTTGTTCTGCTTGATGCCGGTACAGATGTCCTGGAACTGCTGATAGGACTCGTCTGTCATGGCGGCCAAGTCGATGGATGCTCCGCTTTTGTAGGAGAGGTTGAACTCTCCATCGCTGAGCAGCAACACTGCCTTTACGGTTTCGTTGGGCGAGTAGCTGCCGGGATCGCTACCCGAGGGCAGCAAACCACTCCAGGACGGCGAGAGCATGTACCAGGCCCATGACATCCCGAGATGGCCAGCTGTGCCACCGACGGGGGCAAAGCTGTCGATTACGCCGCGGATCTCGCTGTTCTTGCTCTTGCCCATCAACGGCATGACCGGATTGGTCGGACATGAGTAATAGCCGTAGGGCGCCGTGACCGCGCGGAGCGCACTCGCGCCGGAGGGGTAGCTGTCGTCGGTTTGCCCGTTCAAACGCTCTACAACGCAGCCATCGGTGCTACCGCTGCTGACATTGTCCGCAAGTGGTCCGGCATTGACGGCTGCTGCCCAGGGGACGATGGCAATGCGCACGGACCGTTCTGTCTTGGCCTCAGCAAACAGCGTATCGAGTACGTCCTTCGCGGCCGAGCGCATGTCGGCCAATCTGCTTCCGTCGTTCATCGAGCCGGTGATATCGAGCGCCATCGAAAGTTCGACGTCACGTGCCTTGTAGATGACGCTTGAAGATTTTGAGAAACTGACTGTGTTCTGGCCGATCATTCCGCCGAAAGTGGTGCCCATGTCGGCATCAAGGCTGGTCGAAACCGAACCCTTGTTGCGGTCAATCGTGACGACCAGCGGGGACATCACGACGTTGTGGATGCGCTGACTGGTCATTTGAGCATTGAAGAAGGCTTCGGCCGTCAGCTTGACGTCGGCGTCCGCATCACCTCGATCCAATACCTTCGCGCCAGCCATTGCGGCGGCATCTAATGCGTTGGAAACGCGAGCCGACAGATTCTGTCCCCGCGCCATATCGACGGCCAGCGCAAGAGCTCCGAACAGGGCCGTTGCCAGAAGTGCAAAAGTAACTGCGACCGAACCGTTCTGATCGGACCGCAGCCGTGCGGAAAGGCATGGAACACGAGACACGGCAGCCTCCAGAACAACTCAACCTATGCGCTCACTTAATCAGTGAATTGATGAATAAATCATCTCGGCGAGACGGACTTGCCTTCGGATGGGTCTTTGCAGGCTAAAGGTCGGGTTAATCACCGTTTGGTTTTGGCACGCGCATCGAGATATGACGCACTGCGCATCTCGATCAACCTTGAGGCCGTGCGTTCGAAGAGAAATGATTCATCACCTGCGGGATGAAGTGCATCTGGCTCCGCCTCAGCGGAGACGATCAGGCCAACACGGGCGTCGTAAAGAGTGTCGATAAGCGTGATGAAGCGGCGCGCTTCAGCGCGTCGCTCGCGCACCAGAATCGGCACGCCTGACATGATGATCGTGTGGAAGGCTGAGGCCATGTGCAGGTAATCGTCGGCGCCGAGCGGTCGCGCACACAACTCCTCGAACGTGACGATTGCTGTGCCGTCAGCCACCTCACGGAGGCGCACGGTACGCCCGTTCACAACGAGATCACGTGGGACGCCTTTGTCGCAACCGGTGAGTTTCACAAAAGCTGCGCGGAGTGATGCCTCGGATTGCGGATTGAGCGGCGAGAAGTACAACGGCTGTCCGGCCAGTTTATCGAGCCGGAAGTCCTTGGCGGCCTCAAGTTCCAAGACGTGCATATGAGCTTCGATCATGGCAATGAATGGCTCGAAGAGGGAGCGGTTCAGACCATTCCTGTAAAGCCCAGATGGTGGCACATTCGACGTCGCCACCACGACCACCTGACGTTCGAATAGGCCGGCAAACAAGCGTCCGAGGATCATCGCGTCGGCGATGTCGGTGACATGGAATTCATCAAAACAGAGCAATTGCGCGCTGTCGGCGATTTTCTCGGCGACGTAAGGGATGGGATCCCCGCCGACTGTTTGGCGCGCCTCGGCAATCGCCTTATGCACCTCCGACATGAAGGCATGGAAATGCACGCGCCGTCGCTGTTTGAAGGTTGTCGCCTCGTGGAATAAATCCATCAACATGGTCTTGCCGCGGCCGACCTTGCCATAAATGTAGAGCCCGCGCGGTGGCGGAGACTGGGACGCGAACAGGCTGCCGAGCAGGCCCTTGTTGGGCCGCCACCGGCTCATGGCGTCGGCAAGTTTATCGAGACGCTCGAGGGCATGACGCTGCGCTGGGTCCGGCTGGAGCTGACCCGCGGCAATGCGCGTTTCGAGGATTTTGAGCAGCGTCGCCGTCACTTCACCCATTCGCCCTTGCGCATCAGGGGTTCGGCCTTGCCCGCGGTACTGATGCCATCAATGTCGACCATGTTAGAGCCGATCATCCAGTCGATGTGGATCAACGAGCGGTTGGCGCCGCGTTTGGCTAGGTCTTTCTCGCTCATGCTCGTGCCACCCTTGAAACACTTGGCATAAGCCTGCCCGAGCGCGATGTGGCAGGAGGCGTTTTCATCGAACAACGTATTGTAGAACAGGAGTCCGCTTTTTGAAATCGGCGAGGAGTGCGGCACAAGCGCGACTTCGCCAAGGCGGCGTGCGCCTTCGTCGGTCTCCAAGACCCTATTCAGGACGTTCGCACCTTTGGCCGCTTTGGCTTCGACAATCGCGCCGCCTTCGAAGCGGACGTGAATGTCTTCGATCAGAGTGCCCATGTATGACAGCGGCTTGGTCGCCGAAACGTGGCCCTCGACCCGCATCTTGTGCGGGGTCGTGAACACCTCTTCGGTCGGAATATTGGCGTTGCAGGTGATGCCGTTTTTGGGCGTTGCCGCGCCGCCGCACCACTCGTGATCATCGGCAAGGCCAACTTTCAAGTCTGTTCCAGGCCCCATGAAGTGCAGGGCCGAAAAGGCTTTCTTGTTGAGATGCGCCGTGCGCTTTGCCAGGTCTTTGTTGTGCGTTTTCCAGTTGGCGATTGGGTCGTCGGCATCGGCGCGGGTGGCGGAAAAAATCGCGTGCCATAGTTTTTCGACAGCCTTTTTTTCCGACAGCTTTGGAAACATGGTTGTGGCCCAAGCCGGTGACGCGTAGGGCACGATGGTCCAGTTAATATCGAAACCGGTGATTTTTTGCAGCGCCGGTTGATAGGCGGTGCTGAGCGCCCGGTTGGCGCGCGAGATCCGATCGGGATTTTGGCCAGCAAGCAAGTTTGGATTGCCGCCGCGGATGGCGAGACGGGCGGCACCCTGGTCATAGGCCTTGGCCATGCCGTCGTAGAGCCAGCCGGCCGCGTGGTCGAAGCTCAGGTCCTTGGCATTTTCGTAGCGCGCCAAGGTCATCTGATCGTCATCATACAGGGTTGTCACGAGAGATGCGCCGGCCTTGTAGGCCTGCTTTGCCACCATGCGCGCGAATTCAGCAGCCTCGATGGGCGCGGTCATAACCACGGGCTGATTGTTCTTAAGGCCTAGGCCGACTTTGACGGCGATCTCTGCGAGCGCTTCCAGATGGCGAGCGTGATCTTCGGTCTTGGACATGGGGTCTCTGTTGCACGTGTGGTGTACGTCACGCGTATCGAGAGTAGCAACAAAACGCAACGGCGCGTCACGCGGACCAACCTCAACGGCGTCCTGTATTGAGCGCAGACTTGCTACACAGGCACAGGTCCTTCAACCAAAGCAGGGGCCGACAATTCGCCAATGTCCCAGGTTTTCCCAACGGCTGGCGCATTGGTGCCATCATCCTCCCGCTCTGATGAACCTGGGAAGTGCTGGGGACGTCGATGGCAATCGGAACACTCGTTACCGAACCATCAGCGTTAACGAAGGGTTTACGAGTTCCGGGCATAGGTTGGGCAGTGTTGTCCGCGTGTGTGCCTGCGGGAGAGTTAAGTGATGGTTCGCGTTCCCGGCCTTTCGTTTGTTGCAGCTCTGCTTGCCACGGCTCTTGCGGGCTGCTCGCTTGGGTCAGGCGCTTTAAATTCAGGCCTGGCGTCAAATGAGGCGCCGCCCTCTCAACGGTCTGTTGGCGGCCAGTCGAGCACCGGCCTTGGCGGGGATCAAACGGCGCGCCCGCCGCGCGGAAAAGCGGTTGCAGGCCAACAGCAGACCGCAGCTCTCGATGCGAAAGACGGTGCGCCGAAAGGCACCTTTGAACGGGCTCCCTCTGGCGCTCTCGCCGACCGCGATTTCGGTCAGACCAAACTCGACCAGGACAAGGCTCGCGACGTCATCAACGCTTACCGCGCGACCAAGGGTTTGAAGCCTTTGAAGGTCAATGCCGCGTTGACGGAAGCCGCCAAGGCTCATTCGCGCGATCTCGCCAAATGGGACCGCATTTCCCACTACGGCTCCGACGGCTCGAACCCCTGGGATCGCGTCAAGCGCACGGGCTACAATGCCAAGGTGGCTGCTGAGAACGTCGGCACCGGCCAAGCATCATTCGACGAGGTCATGAAGGGCTGGCAGGAAAGCGCCGGCCATAACAAAAACCTGCTGCTCTCGGACGCGACCGAAATGGGACTCGCTCTCGTTCAAGATCCAAAGACAGAATTTAAGACGTTTTGGACTTTGGTGCTCGGATCGAGCCTCTGAAGATCACTTTTGGTCAATCCGATCCGCAATCAACTCTGGAATCAACTCTGGAATCAACTCGGGCCGGTATTCAAAGTGCATGGTATCGTAGTGATACCATTTACCGCCCCAGATGAAGCCATGCTTTTCAAATATGGCGACTATCTCGATCGGGACTTTATTTCGATACGGTATGTTTGAACCAGCCTTTCCTCCAGCCCAAAGCCAATAGTCGGTAACTGCCGTTGAAATGTCGACAGCTATCCCATGGCCGTGGGCGCTGACGCGTGTCGTCCCGGCAATCGGACGGCAGACGTAGGTCCCCGCTGACGGGATCAGGAATCGGTCGAAGGTGGACGGCAAGGCGTCGAGTTCCCTGGACACGGCTGCAAGCTTTTCCGCCGCACCATTGATTGACGTAAACTTGACCGTCTTACCCGACTTTTTCGGCAGCCAGACGACGTCGATCAGCTTTGCCGCGACACCGTTCTTGGTACAATCGCCATACATTTTGTTGAAGAACTCGGCATTGCGCGCCCGACCTGGATCAGCGTTGACGGACGGATTGTACGCAGGCCTGCCGAGTGCATAGGGCATTAGCAGCATATCTTTGATATCCGCCGTCGCGAGCAGCGTCTCGTGCGCTTTGAGGCCCCGGCCGTCATCAATGACCATACGCGTCCCATCCTTCCAGACGAGACTGTTGCCATCGATGGCGTCGAGCTGGACCGGGTAGGCTTTGACAAGACGCTGCAAAGCCGCTTTGTGCGCCTCAGATGTTGCCACCGCCGACTGTGCAGCAGCGTCGCTCGCGATTGCGACTGACGCCATCGTAAGCAAGATCAGCGCGTTTCTCATCAATTACAGCCCTTGCGACCTTCCCAGTACTGGATTTCATCAACGGTCGATTGTGCCCCCGGTGACAGCTGGCCGTAGGGCGCGAAACAACCGCGTCCGAAAGCGCCAATCGCCTGGGGAGTTTTGAAGCAGTATCCGGCACGGGCAAAGATGGCATTGCGTTGATACCAGAGCTGCCCACAGGACATGGATGCAAAGCGGCTCTGCGCTACAGCCGTATCAGGTGCCATCGATTGGCCCGCCCAGAGCACCGCGCCGATAAGTATTGTGCGAGGGGTAAGCGTCGCAAGACGTGCAAGTCCGAGCATAGCAATACCTCCAAATGAGAACAGCGGCCCAACTAGTCTTGCCGATGGTATGGAGCCGATGGATATGATGCAATATGGAAGTCTCAGCATTTGCGAGAGTTTTTTCGAACCCTGGCAGCGCAAAGCGGTCGAGCACTTAAACGGGCGTCCACAAGACTTGCTCGATGTGCGTCGCGCCTGTTGCCAGCATGACAAGCCGGTCAAAGCCGAGTGCGCAGCCGGACGCGGCCGGCATGGTGGCGAGTGCTGCCAAAAAGTCCTCGTCGATGGGGTACCTCAGACCGTAAACGCGCTGCTTCTCGGCCATCTCGGCCTCGAAGCGACGGCGCTGTTCGACGGCATCCGTCAACTCGCCAAAACCGTTCGCAAGTTCGACGCCGCAGCAATACATCTCAAAGCGTTCCGCAACGCGTGGGTCGTGTGCGCAGCGGCGGGCGAGGGCGGCCTCGTGGGCGGGATATTCGCACAGCATCTCAGGCTGTGCGCGACCAAGACGTGGCTCAATGCGCTCGGCCAGCACACGGCTGAAAAGATCCGACCAAGTATCGTCATTCGCGACCCGGACACCGATGCCCGACGCTTCGGCTGTCATCCGGGGTAAGTCCGGCTCGCCGGTTGCCGAGAGCGCCATGTCGAGCGGTACATTGGCGTCACGGACGAACGCCTGAAACACAGACGTGACCGCGTACGGTGCGGTAACGGAACACGTCCGTTCGTCCCCAGCTGCTTCGTCCCCGACCAATGCGTCCCAGGCCCAAGAGGGGCGTTGCGTTTCATTGGCCGCGATTTTCAAGATTGTTGCGCAATCCTCAAACAACTGGGTATAGGGCGCACCGACCCGATACCACTCAAGCATCGTAAACTCAGGCGCATGCAACCGGCCACGTTCGCCATTTCGGAAACAGGGCGCAAACGTGAAGATCTTCGTCTCTCCAGCGGCCAGTAGCTTCTTGCATGCAAACTCTGGCGAGGTGTGGAGATAGTAGGGTTGCGCCGCGCCAGCCTCGGTGACGAACTCCGTTTTGAACGCATGGAGATGCGCTTCATTCCCGGGCGAAACCTGTAGACATGCCGTGTCGACTTCGATGAAATCCTGAGCCTCAAACCAGAGTCGGATCGCCGTTTTGATGCGATTGCGGGCCAGCAGCCGCGGCCGCCGGTCTTCGTGCCGGGATGGGTCCCACCAGGGCGTCACGGGCGCGCGCATGCGGATGTTGTTCCAAATGACCACCCGCACCGAGGCGGTGACAGGCTTGAACCGACAGCCAGGCTCCGTGCCCGCCGGCAAACACTGTTTGCTGCAACGCGGACGATCCATCAACCCCGTGCGCGGATGTTGTTGACCCGGACGGACGTCGATTGCATCGTGGATCGAACGACCCAGATGCTGGCAACCCTGCATTCCAGAGCACGCGACAGGACCGCCTTGTGACCACCCTCAACGCCATCTACCGTTATCCCGTCAAAGGTCTCACGCCAGAGCGCCTGGATCATGTTGTCTTGACACCAGGCGAAACGCTGCCCGCGGACCGCAAGTACGCGATCGAGAACGGCCCTGGTCGCTTTGACCCGACCGCCCCACGTCATCTGCCGAAGATCACGTTTCTGATGCTCATGCGAGACGAGCGGTTGGCTGCGCTGCGGACTTCTTTCGACAGTGCGACCGAAACGCTGACGGTCATGCGCGATGGGAAGCAGGTGGCGCGGGGCCAACTCGACACGTCGATCGGCCGGCAGATGATCGAACAGTTTTTTGCTGCCTACATGAAGACAGAGTTACGCGGTGCACCGCGTGTCGTCTCAGCTGATGGACACAGCTTTTCTGATGTGGCGGCGAAGTGCGTGCACATCGTCAACCTCGCGACTGTGCGTGACCTTGAGCGCGCCGCGGGGCAGCCGATCGATCCGCTGCGCTTTCGCGCCAACCTCTACGTCGAGGGCCTTGCACCCTGGGCTGAATTCGGTTGGCTCGACAAGACGGTATCCATAGGACCAGTAAAGCTCGACGTTTTTACGCGCACCGAACGCTGCAACGCAACCAACGTCGATCCTGTCACAGCTAAGCGTGATATGGCGATCCCGGCGCTGTTGACGCGCAATTGGGGGCATACCGATCTTGGGGTCTACGCCAAAGTGTCGGCCGGTGGCGCGATCGCGACCGGCAACGCAATTGCTATTTCTTGAGCGCCACATCTGAAGAACCGCCCTTCAGTCGCGGGCGTTCAGCATCGTACATGTTGCACTTCTTTTCGGGACGATAGTACTCGATCATGACGCATTTGACCGTTGCCAGGCATTTGGCGGCACAGGCTTCATAATTGCCACCATAGGTTATGTTGAAGCCGCCGCCCTCGACCCAAACGCCTGAGATGCGCTCCATGGTTGGCGTGGAGGCTTTGGCGGGCGCCGGCGTTGAGAGTTGCGGCGGTCCCGTTGGTGCCTGCGTTGCCGCGGGCGGCGGAGGCGCTAGTTGCACTGGAGCAAGCGGCGGAACCGGCTGCTGAGCTGTGGCCACGGTCGCAGCGAGCAGGGCGGCCGCGAGGAAAATTGCCCGTTTCATGGTGATCTCCGTGAGACCGAGTTGGCGGCTTGATCGCGTATGTTTGGCATTTGATTGGCGCGAAAGTGCGGTGACGACGGCCTCTCGGCGCGAGGTCTCTCCAGGGATGCGACAGGCTGAGCGCGATCTGCGCCCAGCCTTCACTATTTGGTAGATAACCGCTTCATTGTTAGAGCTTACAGCCCGTGCCGGGATCTGCGAGGCCTGCGACGGCGATGCCGGTGACCTTGTTCTGGCCGCCGGTAACCTTGCGAAGATAGATATTGTGAACGATTTCCTGTGATTTCGAGAAACTGACCGGGCCGCGTGGGCTGTCGAGCTTGGCCTCCCGCATGGCCTTGTAGAGGGCCGCTTCGTCCTCGATTTTACCCTTCACGGCCTCAAGGCCAACGGCGAGCAGCAGGGCTGAATCGTAGCCCTGGACGGCATACACGTCGGCCTCGCGGCCAGCTTTGGCTTTGAAGGCCGTGCGGAAAGCGGTGTTGCGCGGCGTGTCGATGCCATCGCCATAGTGCAGCGCAGTTTCGACGCCGTCGGCTGCATCACCAGCGGCACCCAACACGCCCTCCGTGAGGAAGCCCGAGCCAACCAGCGGCACCTTGATGCCAGCAGCTTTGTAGTCCTTAAGGAAGGCCGCCGCGCCACCACCAGCGAAGAAGGCACCGACAACATCGACGCCGAGGCCAGGGATTTGGGCGAGCAGTGGCTGGAAGTTGGTTTCTGGGAATTTCAACGTCAGCGTTTGGACGACCTGTCCGCCGTTGGCCTCGAAGCCTTCCTTGAAGCCGGCGCCGGATTCCGCGCCTGCTGCATAATCCCAGGTGATCCAGACAGCTTTCTTGACGCCGCGTTTGCCCATGGCAACGCCCATGCCGTAGGCCGGCTGCCAGTTGGAGAACGAGGCGCGGAATACGTTCTTGGCGCACAGCGCGCGCGTGACGCCGACCGCGCCCGCGTTCGGCACAATGCACAATGTGCCGGACTCGGTCACAGCCTTGTGGATTGCCATCTGCACGCCCGAGTGCACGGTGCCAATGAGCACGTCTACGGCGTCGCGCTTGATCATACGATCGGCGTTCTGGGGGCCGAGTTCCGGCTTAGATTCGTCGTCGAGCTTGATGAACTGGATGTCGCGGCCGCCGAGCTTACCGCCCTTTTCTGCAACCACCATCTCGATGGCGTGGGTGATGTTCTCGCCGAGTTGCGCGAACGTGCCCGAATACGGCAGCATCAGGCCGACTTTTAGCGGCTTCGCTTGGGCAATGGCCCAACCCGTCGGCACAGCTGAGACGGCGGCGAGCGTACCCGCGCCTTTAATAAGGCCGCGGCGTGTGATGCGTTTTGTCATTGGTATCCTCCCAGAAGCTTCGGCCTTGGATGGCCGTACCCGCCTACGCTTCGCGAACCACTGCGGCGACGTCAAGGCTTTGACGTGGCCTCGGGCCGTGGCTCGTGGCCTGAGTTGCAATTCAGGTCTTAAATACTGGACTCAAACATTGGCCTCGAATTCGATGGCGCACCGCCCGGCAAGACCACACACTCGGCGGGGCAACAGTTATGCGCGTTTCGCTTGTGCCTCAAGGTCTTGGCGCAGAAACTCCATATCCTCACCCGCCAAGCGGATCGTCTCAAGCACAGGGCCCCCACCGTGTATACGAGCACTGGCAGCCGCCCAAACCATGAGTGAACGCGTCCCAGATTTGCAGTGGGCGAGCACCGGCCCTTCGAGATCCGAGAGCGCTTCTGCCATCTGATCCACCACTTCGTCTGTAAAAATATCATGCTTTGATGCTGGCACGTGACGGAACTGCAGGCCTGCGCGTTGAGCGAGAACGGCTTCTTCCCGCGCAGTGAGTTGACCCGGCTCTTCATTGTCCGGCCGGTTCGAGATGACTGATTTAAAACCGAGACGGGCCAACGTCGCGAAGTCCGCAGCCGTGAGAACTGCCGCGACAGCAAAAGCCGGGGTGACCATCGTGATCTTGTTCATAGTCTCACCCACTTCATCGTATGCCCGGTTCAAAGTGTGTCTGGTGTGCAGGCTCGGCGTTGATGCTGCGCGATGCGCGCATTGTTTTGAACGATGATTGAGCAATAAGCTACCTCATGATAGGCCTCAGCACGGCCTGTGGAACAATAATGTTCCACGCCGATGAAGGCGCCAACGGGCGACTTGGAAAGCGGACGTGTCTATGACGCTCGACACTATGGATCTTAAGATCCTTGCCCTGCTGCAACAGGACTGCACGCGACCCGTGTCCGAGATCGGCCGCGAAGTCGGCTTGTCCACCACGCCTTGTTGGCGGCGGATCCAACGGCTTGAAGAAGCCGGCGTTGTGCGGCGGCGCGTCGCGATTTTGGACCCGGTGAAGGTAAATGCGGGCGTCACCGTTTTCGTGTCCGTAAAGACCGACACACACAGCCTCGATTGGCTGGAAAAATTCCACGCAGCTGTCTCTGAGTTTCCGGAGGTGGTAGAGTTCTACCGCATGTCCGGCGAGGTCGATTATCTCTTACGTGTGGTCGTTCCAGACATTGCTGCCTATGACGCGTTTTACAAGAAGATGATCGGGCGTGTTGCCATTGCCAAAGTCTCGAGCGCCTTTGCGATGGAGCAGATCAAGTACACGACCGAATTGCCACTCAGTTTCGCACGTCGCAACATCGACTTAGCCAAAGACGCCAAGGAAACCGCATGACCTCCGTTCGCCGATTGCTGATCACAGGCGCTGGGGGCGATGTTGGCCGCCGGATTACGCCGCTCCTCAAAAACGCCTACACCGTGACGCTATCCGACGTTAAAGCTTTTGACGATCCGCACGGCTTGCCTTTCATCGCAGCCGATGTGCGCGACCGCGCTGCGGTTGACCGCGCCGTGGCTGGCATGGACGGCATCATCCACCTCGGCGGCCAGCCCGTCGAAGCGGACTGGAGCCATATCCGCGATGTCAACATTGACGGGTGTTACAATGTGTTTGAGGCAGCACGGATCGCCGGTGTTAAACGCATCGTCTTCGCGTCATCAAACCACGCTGTTGGCTATTATCCGCGCGGGGAGAAGATCGCACATGATGTCACGGTGCTGCCCGACAGCCGCTACGGCGTGTCGAAAGCTTTCGGTGAAGCTCTTGGCGCCATGTACGCATTGAAATATGGCCTTAAAGTCACCAGCTTGCGCATCGGCAATGTCGGTGAAAAGCCGCTCGATGTCCGGCGTCTGGCGATTATGGTGCACCCGGAGGATTTGGTCCAACTCATGCGCATCGGGCTCGATCATCCCGGCATCGTCAACGAGGTGTTTTACGGTGCGTCCGGCAACACGCGCGCCTGGTGGGACAACAGCCGCGCCGAGGCGTTCGGCTATAAAGCCAAGCACAATGCTGAGACGTTCGCCGCCGAAGCCGAGGCTGTGGACGCACAGCAGCCATACGATAACGTCTCAGCCTTTTATCAGGGCGGGACATTCTGCGCAGCAGAGCATACAGCCGATTTCGAACAACTGAAGCGCTGGAGTAGCCGTGGCGAACCACATTGACCGCGTGTTGACCCCCTGCCAATGAGCGACGGCCAACAGCCCGGCGCCGCCTGCGATCCACGGTAGGAGCGTGCGCCGGAGACGGTGGTGCCAACGCTGTCCATAGGCGACTTCAATGCCCGTGTTCCGACTGCCCGTTTTGCGGCTGACCGTTCCAAGTTTCTTTAGATGGCCGCTATCAACGGCGGGCGCCTTAGGCTGCGAGGCGCGGCAGCTTCGTTGTCGGGGTGTTGGATTTCGGTTGACCGATCTTTATTGTGACCGGCAGCGGGATCACGTTGGATTGTTGGGCCAGGGCTCGTTGGGCCAGGGATCGTTGGGTCGGGCGTGCCTTCGCAACCATGTGGCGAGCTGGCAGAAAAGCGCTCCGGATTGTCGTCGACTTGGTCTTGCCTGGCTTGCAGAGATGACCAGGCTTGTGGCCAACTTTTGCGGCAATTTTGACCGGCCGCGGCACGGCAGACTTTGCCTGCACGGTACGCGCGATGCGGGGCTTCTTGCCGACACGCACATTGAGGCGCGACTGGCTGGCAATTTGCGCGGCCAGCCGACGCGACACCTTGGCTTTCGGCGTGGGCATTTTGATCTGAACTGCTTCAGAATCCACCAGCGACGGCCTATTGATAAATGGCACGCCGACCGAGCGAGGCGCGATCACGGATTGCTCAAGACTCGGCACCAAGTGTCCTGGCACCACACTTTCGAAATTGATTGGCGAAGACTTGGTTTCATGGCCCGTGAACAGCGACCACACCTTGGCAGCCCATTGCCCCAACCAACCGCTTGAAATTTGCATGAGCAACTCTCCGGTATTCAGCCTTGTGCAGGCCGAGTGCCTCCCAGAACTTTCTCCCAAGTATGGACCAGTAAGCGTTGCAGAATGGTTAAGTCCTGTCACACGCTGATACAGGACACAATTCAGGCCCGACATCGTGGGCCGTGCGAGGTACCTATGAGCTTTTCTCCCCGCGTCTTCTCGGGCATGCAGCCGACCGGCAATCTGCATCTTGGCAACTATCTTGGCGCGCTCACGCGCTGGGTCGAAATGCAGGAAACGCACGAATGCATCTATTGCGTCGTCGATCTGCATGCCATCACGGTGCCGCAGGACCCTGCTGAGCTCAAGCAGGCCATCCGAGATGTAACGGCTGCCTATATCGCCGCCGGACTCGATACCAAGAAGGCGATCATTTTCAACCAGTCCCAGGTCGCCGAGCACGCAGAACTGGCATGGATCTTCAACTGCACGGCCCGCCTCGGTTGGCTCAATAAGATGACGCAATTCAAGGAAAAGGCCGGCTCGGACCGCGAAAACGTGTCGATTGGTCTGTTCGACTATCCTGTGCTCATGGCGGCTGACATCCTGGTGTACCGCGCAACGCACGTGCCCGTCGGCGAGGATCAACGCCAGCACTTGGAACTGACCCGCAACATCGCCCAGAAGTTCAATAAGGATTTCGCCCCAGCAATTGCTGCGGCAGGATTAAAGGACGGTGCCTTCCCAATTACAGAGCCCGTCATCATGGGGCCGGCAACGCGGATCATGTCATTGCGTGATGGAACAAAAAAAATGTCGAAGTCGGATCCGTCCGATCTCTCCCGGATCAACATGACCGACGACGCAGATACGATTGCAAAGAAACTCGCCAAGGCCAAGACCGACGCGGACGGCATCCCAAGCGAGGAAGTCGGCCTCAACAACCGTCCCGAGGCTGACAATCTTGTCGGCATCTATGCGGCGTTGGCTGGTACCTCAAAGGCAGACGTCCTCGCCGAGTTCGGCGGCGCGCAATTCTCGGCATTCAAGCGCGCATTGACCGAACTGGCTGTGGCGAAGCTTTCCCCCGTTAACACCGAGATGCGTCGCCTGTTGTCTGACCCAGCTGAAATCGACCGCATTCTGATCGACGGCGCCAATCGCGCACGCGCGATCGCAGCACCCATTCTGAAACAAACCAAAGAAATCATCGGGTTCATTGGTTGAATGGAGATCCTGACGGCATTTCTGGCGGCCGTCGCGGCGCCGCCGCTGACTGTCGGTGCGCTTTGGCTCGGCCAACGACGGCTGCTGTTTCGGGCGAACCGCCAACGCGTAACACCGGCGTCGGTCGGCCTGCCGACGGTCGACGAGCACATTTTGACCATGGCCGACGGCACGCGGCTGATCGCCTGGTGGGGTAAAGCTAATCCCGGACAACCAACCATCCTGTATTTCCATGGCAACGCCCGCAACTTGGCACGGCGCAAGCCGCATTTTGAGCGCATGATGCAGGCAGGCTTTGGCGTGTTGATGCCAGCCTATCGCGGTTACTCCGGCTCCGCTGGGAGGCCATCGGAATTGGCCGTGGTGGCTGACGGCGTGGCGATTTTAGACTTTGCACTTGCCGCCGGTGTGGCAAGGCATCGGCTGATTGTTTACGGGGCAAGTCTCGGTGCTGCTGTTGCTATCCAGGTTGCGGTGCAACGACGCCCGCCCGCGGTCGTGCTGTTGGCGCCGTTCCTGTCGATACCGGCGCTCTTGCAGCGTGTTTGGGGTGGTTCGGCGCTCGGCTCTCTGACATGGGATCGGTTTGAATCAGAGCAGCACATCAAGGGGCTGCAATGCCCTGTGCTGATTTTGCACGGCACTCGCGACATGGTTGTTCCGGTGGCGCACGGCCGTGCGTTGGCCAAGCTGATGCCCGATCAAATAACTTACCAGGAATTTCCGAATGGCGGGCACAATGATCTCTACGAGCCACCAAATTTGGCGCTCCCGCACCTCACGAATTTTATCGCTGGGCTCGGTTTGACTGCTACCGCCGCACCATCGGCAGCGGAGCGCCGGATTGACGTGCGGTCAACATGACAATGGCTGAGCTTCGATCCTCCCTTTGACGACCACGGCCCAATCGTGGTTGTGCTGGCTCAAACGGCGAGCTCACACGGCTGGCCTTATCCGACACGACGAGGCCCGAGATGATCTTCCTCCCCAACGATCTCGCCCGCACTGCCTCCACAGCGGATCGCAATGATGGTCGGGGTGTTGATCTAGGCGCAATGCCCGAATGGAACCTGATGGATCTCTACCCGGCCATTGATGCGCCAGAAGTGGCCGCCGACTTGGCCAAATCCGCGATTGAGGCCGCGCGAATCAAAACCAGCTACCAGGGTAAGCTTACGGAACTTGCGACGTCGGGCGGCGCCGCACTTGCTGTGCCCGTGAGAGCTTATGAGGCCCTGTCAGATCTGATTGGACGGCTCGGCTCCTATGCGGGATTGCTTTACGCGGCTGACACGTCCGACCCCGTACGGGCAAAGTTTTATGGCGATATCCAGGAAAAGATCACAGCGCTGACAACCGACCTGATCTTTTTTGAATTGGAGCTCAATCAAATCGACGACGCGACGCTTGCCGCAGCGCTGACAGATCCGATACTGGCCCGATACGCGCCGTGGTTTGCTGACCTCCGCAAAGAAAAGCCGTTCCAGCTTGAAGAAAAGCTGGAACAAGTTTTCCACGAGAAGTCGACGACCTCGCGTGCCTCATGGAACAGGTTGTTCAACGAGACGATGACGGCCCTCCGTTTTGACGTTGAAGGCGAACCGGGGCCAACCGCGCTCGAACCGACGCTGAACATGCTGACCAACGCTGACGGCAAGAAACGGCAAGCGGCGGCGGAAGCCTTGGCAAAGGTGTTCAAGGATAACATCCGCTTGTTCACTCTGTTGACCAACACGCTCGCCAAGGACAAGGAAATTTCCGATCGGTGGCGCGGCTTTAAGGATGTGGCTGACAGTCGGCACTTGGCCAACCGCGTCGAGCGCGAGGTCGTCGATGCGCTCGTGACGGCCGTGCGGGCTGCATACCCTCAAACGGCGCATCGCTATTATGCAATGAAGGCGAAGTGGCTCGGCAAAGCTAAACTTGCCCATTGGGATCGAAATGCGCCGCTTCCGGAAAAGCCCGAGCGTGTCATGACCTGGGCCGATGCAGAACGTACCGTATTGACGGCGTATGCTGGGTTTGCGCCCGAGATGCGGACCGTGGCGCAAAAATTCTTCGACAACGATTGGATTGATGCGCCGGTGCGGGAGGGCAAATCACCAGGCGCGTTTTCACACCCGACCGTGCCATCGGCGCACCCCTTCATCTTGATGAACTATCAGGGCAAGCCGCGGGACGTGATGACGCTCGCGCATGAACTCGGTCATGGCGTGCATCAGGTGCTGGCGGCACCACAGGGGCCTCTGCTGGCGCCAACGCCGCTGACACTCGCAGAAACAGCGTCTGTTTTTGGAGAAATGCTGACCTTCAAGGCCCTGCTGGCGGAGACCACGGACAAGCGCGAACGCAAGGCGCTGATGGCTGGGAAGGTTGAAGACATGATCAACACCGTCGCGCGCCAGATCGCGTTTTATTCGTTCGAACGTCGCGTCCATGAGGCGCGCAAGGCTGGCGAACTGACGTCGGAACAGCTTGGCGAATTTTGGCTTGAGGTCCAACGCGAGAGCCTTGGGCCGTCGGTTGAATTGCATGCGGGGTATGAGAACTTCTGGGCTTACATCCCGCACTTTATTCATTCGCCGTTTTACGTCTACGCTTATGCTTTCGGCGATTGTCTCGTGAACTCACTGTATGGCCTCTACCAGGAAGCACACCCTGGCTTCGTCGAGAAATACTTCGCATTGCTGAGGGCTGGGGGCTCCAAGCACCACTCAGAACTCCTCGCACCCTTCGGTCTCGACGCTCGCGACCCGGCCTTCTGGAGCAAGGGATTGAATGTTTTGTCCGGCATGATTGATGAATTGGAGGCCATGTAGGGAGGGGTGGTCGCGGCTGATTATGGCCGCTCCATGCCCTTCTTTGCGAGCACCGGTCCGGCGGCTGCGCCCGCGAGGTGGGCGAGCAGTGCCTGGGCTGCGGGAACATCGCGCGCGGTAGCTGACAAGCCGCCTGCGTAAATAGTAGTGTTCTGCACCTCAGCTGGTAGCGGTCCGACGAGTGTCACACCCGAGACCGGCACGATCTCGCTGATCTGATGAATGGCCACCTCGACCTCGCCCTTGGCAACCAACTCAGCCACGTATCCGCCAGACATGAGTTTCGCCTTGGCGCGCACGGGCTCAGCAATACCGAGACGCTCTATCAACTTGTCAAAGTAAATGCCACTCGAGCCTCCAGCCTTGGGGTCGATGTAGGCGACAGATTTGGCGCTGAGCAGAACGGCCTTGAAGGCGTCAACGGTTGAGATATCGGGAATTGGTGCGCCAGCCTTGATCGCAACGCCCATGCCGACCTTCGCCAGGTTCACTCGCGTTCCGGGTGCGACGCGTGCGCCTTTGATGAGTGCATCGATCGCCGCCGGCGTGATGACTGCGACGTCGAACGCTTCCCCGCCGCCAATGCGGCCTGCAAGTCCGCCAGCCGTGTCGTTGTCGATGATCAGTTTGTGGCCGGTGGCGGCTTCAAACGCGGGCGTCAATTCGAGGACAACGGCCTTCATCGCGCCAGCGGTAAGAACCTTGATTTCGGCAGATGAGACGGCCGTGACCGATAGCCACGAGACGCCATAAAGCACGGCAAGCATGGATGCGATTCGCATGTCTATTCCTTCAAACAGCCGCGCGCCTACCTGTGCCATAACCCGAGACGCATGGCGCTGTGTGACTTCTTCTTCTTCTTCTTCTTCTTCTTCTTCTTCTTCTTCTTCTTGCCCGTCACTTCTTCTTGCCCGTCACTTCTTCTTGAATGGCTCGAAGTAGGTGGCGATACCGTCGGTGATGGTTTTGCCGACTTCGCCGGGTGTGGCGTTGCCCCCCATCAGCTTCTGTACGTTTTGCTGCAACAACGAGGAGCCGGTTGGTTCCTGGTAGCGGAAGTTGACCAGCATCACGTAGGGGATCGAGCTGGCGTTCAATGTTGCCACGCCCTTCAGCATGGCGTCCTCTGGCTCGACACCTTTGATCGGCGAGATGTTGCCGAGCAACTTTGAAAAACGCGTGCCAAATTCGGGTGTGCCGAGATAGCGGATCAGCTTCATGGCCGTTTCTTTCTTGGCGGACTTGGCGTTGACCGCATAGCCGCCATCGAAGAACAAGGGCGCGAGCCGCGCGCCGCCGACAACGGCCGCGACGGGCGCATGGAAGGCCAGCTTGAAAGTTGGGTTCTGCTTGCGGAAGTTGGCGATCTCAAATGAGCCACCAAAAAACATTGCCGCGCGACCTGAAAGGAAAAGTTGCTGCGACGTTGGATAGTCAATACCGGTGAAGCCCGGTGGCATGTGGTCCTTGAGTTCTAGCATCTTGGCGAGTGCGCCAACAACGCGCGGATCTTCGAAGGTGGCTTTGCCCGAGAGAATATCAGGGTTGAAGTCCGCGCCGAGGAAGCCGGCGGACACGACTCCTGTGAAAATCTCGGCCATGAACGCTGTTGCCATGCCATTGGCGATCGGAATCACGCCGGTGCCCTTGATCTTCTGGCAAAGTGCGAGAAGTTCAGGCCAGCTATCAGCGGCCTTCCAACCGTTCTTTTCAAACAGCTCCGTGTTGATGAAGATGCCGAGTGTCTGGGACGCAAACGGAACGGCATAAACCTGCTTGTCAGCGCGCAGCGTGTTTGAGGCCAGCGCCGCGTCGGTGAAATTCGCGAGTTCTGGGACTGTCTCTTTGGTCAGCGCCTGCAAATAGCCAGCCTTGGCGAACTGTTCCGTGCCACCGTAGGCGCGGACGTGGATTACGTCTGGGCCGGTGCCGGCTGCAAGCGCCGTCGAGAGCACGGTGCCGTAGTTTTGCGGCTCATAGGCCTCGTATTTGATTGTGACGCCGGGGTTCTTGTCCGTGAAGACCTTGAACAGTTCGGCGTATTGCGCGCGATCTTCCTGACGCCAGGTCCAGAAACTCAACTCGGTGGCTTGTGCCTGCGCCGTGGTGGCCGGCAGTCCAAGCGTTGCCAGTGCGCCAGCGGCCGCGCCGGTTTTCAATGCGCCACGGCGCGAGAGTGATTTGGTCATCGTTTCCGCCCTCGAGTTTTGATCTTGTAGAGACGATAGTGCGCAGGCTCGTGCGCGGCGTCAACGTGAGGCTCGGGTTCAATCTTCTTTCGGCCACAACACATTCAATGCGAACGTATGTGCTTCGAACGGTGGTGCGGTTACCGGGTCAGCATCTTTGAAGGTGGCGGTCAGCAGCCATTTTCCTGAGGTCAATGCCAGCACTTCCAACGTCCGCGCATCCGGGTCGACGTACCACGCATGGCCGACGCCAAACGAGGCGTAGACGGACAACTTATCGGTGCGGTCGATGCGTGCGGTGGACGGCGACAGCACCTCGCAGACCCAGTCCGGCGGGGTCTCGAAATAGGCCGTGTCCGGCAAGCGCGGCAGCCGTTCGCGACGCCAGCCGGCGAGATCAGGCACCACGATGTGCGCGCCGAGGTGCAACTCTGGTTCGTCGAGGATAATCCACCCTCCGGGGCCGCCACGACCGCGGCCAAACGGGGCCGACAACTCCGCGCCAAGTTCACTGGTCGCCCAAGCATGCTTCGGCGCCGGCCGTGGGTGCGCGTGCAACGCACCAAAGATGATCTGCCCGACCATGTTCGATGGCAACGTCTCGATATCAGCGTACGTGGCAGGTTGCGGTTTTGGGTTGGCCATCGGTTAGGATCCTTCGAGCCCGAGCATGCGTCAGCGGGAGCGTCACCGCAATCTCTCAGCCATGCGGCGCACGTGGATCAAGGCCGAGTTTCGAGAGTTCGTTCAGCCCGAGCAAGAGCGCAACGCCGATGGCGAGAAACATCAACCGGCGGGCCAGCGCGCGCGTCGGGGCGATCGCAAGCATAACAAGGGGCAGGAGCCAGATGAGGCACGAGGCGATGGCGCCGGGCATGAAAAGTTCAAGTTGCCGATCATCGGTTCCTAGGTCGACGCTTGCTCTATACATCGGCACGGCAACCAAAATAAACAGCGCAGCAAGGGCGAGAACGATTACTATTCCAGCATGCAGGCGCGCTTTGGTTGACCACAGCACCACGGCGAACGGAGAAAGGGAAAACGCCAAGAAAACCCCTAACGGATTACTAGCTCCAATGGTCGAAGGGAAAGAGCTTGCTATCGAAATAGTAGCCTCTCCAAGCGGCGCGACCGCAGTCCTAATCATCGCCACAGTGGGTTGCAGCAATTGAAGTTTCTCCAGTTGTACTGGAGGAAGCGCCGCCCATAACATCGAAAACCAAGTCGCCGATACCAAGATGGTTAACAGTGCGGCAATCACCGCAGGAATGACACGAAACTCTGGTGTAACCACTTTCACGCCCGCCTGCTTTACACGTGCCGCAAGTGCGAAGCGCTGCCCGATCGCGACCGTGAGTGCGAACATCAGCAATGATAACAGCGGCACCCAGGCTTGCGACACGGAAACGCTGATGACGGCCCCGATGGACCGCCAGAAGCCGAACGACACTGCCTGCCAATGGGTGACCAGCCATTGCGCCCAGCTCGCCAACTGCAGCAACGCACTAAAACCCGAAAACAACGTCAAAGCGCCGCCGACAATGCCAACCCAGGTCAGCACCTGGTAACGAAGCTCACTGGTCGCGAACCAAAATCCCCCCGGCGCGACGGCTGGCTTTGCCAGTTGCGTGACGATGGCAGCCTTGATCTCAGCTGTATTGGCAATGTCCTCGGTGTGCAGCACATCGAACGGCTGCGGCAGGTCCGGGTAGGCGATATGCGCCAGCTTCACAGGCACGAGCTTGCGATCGGCCATGGCGCGGCCCGCCTCCGAGCGGACCCAGGATGAGCGAACCGACGCCTCTGTCCAAAGCACGATAACGACGCGCGCGCGGGCCAGTTGCGCGCTGATTTCGTCGCTGAAATCTTCACCAGCCTGTAGGCTGCGGTCAAACCAGACCGACCAGCCTTCTGCCTCCAATGCGGCCGCAAGCGTCTCGGCCTTTAACCGGTCAACCTTTGAATAACTGATAAAAATATCGGCCATCGGGCCCACGGCTGAACACGAGAGTGGTTCCATGAGACCTTAAAACATTGCGGGATGCACCCGATCTGGTGGCGCGTGGCCGTCCAGGAAGGTCTTGATGTTGATGATCACTTTCTCGCCCATGTCGATGCGGCCTTCGATGGTGGCTGAGCCCATGTGGGGAAGAGCAACCACCCGCGGCGAGTTGATCAGCTTCGGATTCACAGCCGGTTCGTGCTCAAACACATCCAACCCGGCACCGGCAATGGCACCGGCCTCGATCAGGCGCGCGAGCTCGTTTTCGTCGATGACTTCGCCGCGCGCCGTGTTGACCAGATAGGCCGTTGGCTTGAGTAGTTTCAGGCGGCGGGCCGACAGCAGGTGATAGGTCGCGGGCGTGTGCGGGCAGTTTACCGAGATGATGTCCATGCGTGAAATCATCTGGTCGAGGCTATCCCAGTAGGTGGCCTCAAGCTCCTGCTCAATCTCCTCCGCCAATCGGCGGCGGTTGTGATAGTGGATTTGGAGACCAAAGGCCTTGGCGCGGCGTGCAACAGCCTGCCCGATCCGTCCCATTCCGATGATACCCAAGCGCTTGCCGAAAATGCGCTGTCCGAGCATCCATGTCGGCGACCAACCCTCCCAGTTGGTTTTCTTGTCCTTCATGAAGCTCGTGCCTTCAGCCAACCGGCGGGGCACAGCCAGGATGAGGGCCATCGTCATGTCGGCCGTGTCCTCTGTGAGAACGCCTGGCGTGTTGGTGACGGTGATGCCACGGGTTCGGGCAGTGTCGAGGTCTATGTTGTCGACCCCGGTGCCGAAGTTGGCAATCAGCTTAAGGTCCGGCCCAGCCTGCGCCAGGATCGAGCGATCGATACGATCCGTGACGGTTGGCACCAGCACGGTCGCCGTCTGCATGGCTTCTACCAACTGTGCCTTTGAGAAGGGTTTATCGTCTATGTTCAACTGTGCGTTGAACAGCTCGCGCATCCGCGTCTCAATGACGTCGGGTAGGCGCCGTGTGACGACAATAAGCGGCTTTTTCGAATTCGGCATGGGCAGTGTATCCGGGAGCGGTGCGCAGGTTTCCTAGCAGAGGTTCGATACAGCGCAAACGGTCGTGTTCAAGGGTCAAGCCTATCGTAACATTGTGCGCAGTGGATGGCATGTGTTGCCGCCGCAAAGGAACCCCATTCGTTCCGCATTCCAGGCCGAAGAGTTGAGTGTGCTGTCGCAACGGATGATCTAGTGTGGAACGGGCCGAAACATCGTAAGACAACGCACGGGACGACGAGACGACAGGCAAACTGGCAAACGGCTGGCGGAGGGGCGGGGCTGAGATGCAGGGCGGGGGAGAAGCGGTCAGCCGTGCGCCGGTGCTCGATGAGAGCTTGGCTCGGGCACACCAACTCGCGGTGTCACAGGGCCACGGCACTGTTGCACTGGAGCATTTGCTTTTTGCACTGACGGACGATGCGGACGCCGTTTCGATACTGACCGCGAGCCGGATATCGATCGAGCAGCTTCGCATTGACGTTTCAGGCCACCTTGGCCGGATGTCGGAAGTATCAAGTGGGGCATCGGGTGGGAATGCTAGTGCGGCGCCGCGTCCAGGCGCTGACCTGTTGCGCATTTTACAGCTGGCCGGCATGGCGGCACGTCAGTCGCAGCGGCGCTTGATGGACGGCGGCATCGTAATTGCGGCTGTGATCGGCGATGGTAATTCTCCTGCCGCAGGGTTGCTAAAGGCCCACGGGCTGACGTTCGAAGACGTGATCCGGGTTTTGCAGACGGCGGGTGGTCCTCGTCAGGAAGAAATTGCGCCGGCCGCAAAGCGCGCTGAGTTGCCCCCGCCGCATCCGGCTCCAGCTAGTCAGGCCCCTACGCTCGACGTCCAAGCGCCGCTCGCTGACGTGCAGCCGACACACGACGCGCCGCGGTCGATGGTTGGCGAAGATGCACTAGCCAACGCCCGTGCCCGAATCCGGCAGTCTGAACTGGCGGCTACAAAGGCGGCGCCGCCACAAACTCGGTCAGCCGCCGCCGAGCCCGACCACGCACGGCAAGTCACACCTCCTGCGTTGCGCCTCGACTTACCACCGCAAAACGCCCAGCCGTCGGCACTGCTGCAGCCCAATATAAGACCAGAGGCACGGTTTTCCGAACCCCATTTTTCTGAGGCAAACGGTTTCGGTGCGAGGCCTTCCGAAATCAGGTCTTCAGAGCCTCGACAGGGCAGTGCTTGGCCTGAACCAGCACCCGATGCATCGCGCTCTATAGCAACCCGACGACCAGATTTTCCTGAATCCCAGGCGCCCCGTCAGGAAGACACGAACCAAACTGTCGCATCAGCCCGTCTTGAGCAGGCCCGTCTTGAGCAGGCCCGCTTTGAACAATCAGGGGCACGTACGCCGGCTATCCCCTCAGAGCCAATCACCGTGCCAGTGGTCGCCCCGCCGGTTGCCCAGCCGCTGTCTCGCCTGCGCCCGAATACGACAAGTCAACCTCAACCCTATCAGACGGCTCAACCGGTTGCGCCACCCCGGTCAGCGCAGCGGCCGGACAGCTTGCCCCAATTCCGGCCGATCCCGGCAGTCGCGCCACGGCCCCACACACCGTATGCTTCGCTTCCGCCGCCAGGACCACCAAGCCAAGCCTCGATGCAACATCCAGTTGCGGCGCAGGTGATACGTTCACCTATGCCTCAGCGTGGCGACCTGCCGCCGTTAATGCCCCAGTTGGCGCCGATGCAGCAGAACGCTTCGCAAATGCCCCCGCTGCACGCGCTGATGCCACGGGAACCACTGGAGATCGTTCAAGCGGCTGCCGGCCTGCCCGCTGTCGTGCGTCGAAACACGCCCGTTCTGGTCGAAATCCGTGTCCCACGCAGCCAGGTCGACGTACCCCGCAACGGACCACATGCGGCTCCGCAAAATTTTCCCGTCGTCCGAGCCGTGACAACGCGGCTCATCAGCGGCCCTGTTTCGGGCTTGTCCATTGAGCCACGAACGCCTGAGACCGCGTGGCTTAGCCCGGCGGACGCTGATAACCGTGATGTTATTTGGCAGTATGTGCTGCTGCCAACGCGGGCCGGCACATTTGCGGTCACGCTGTCCATTGCTGGCCGTACGCTTTCGCCAGCTGGTATGACGAATGATGCCGGCACCGCCGCTGAAACGTTTGCTGTTCGTGTCAAGCCCGAACGCGGCCGCTTCTGGCGGCGCCTTTTTGGCACTGTGGTGCTGCTCTTGGTCGGTGGCGCGATCGGATGGGCCCTGACCGGTCCTCTCGCAGGTCTCCTCAAGGCCCTCCTTGAGATGGCGCGGGGCTAAGGAACGCTGCCGCAGCGGACCGCTGATACCGTCGGTAAGAGAATTGACCGACGGTATCAGCATTGTCTGCATGCGCGCGGATACCATCGGTCAGAAAATACGACCGCTGGTATTAGAACCCTACCAGCTGACGACGTTTCATCTTTGGCGCTTGTTCCTCTGCCACCAGAACCACTGGTCGCGGACATGATGGGCGTGGCAGTGTGGTCCGATATCAAGGGAGTACGGCAAATGGTCGAGCGCATGGTCCTTTTTCCCGGC